>CAZOHS010000001.1:0-2764 GCA_964579285.1 uncultured Rhodospirillaceae bacterium
TGGCTACGTCCAAAGATCACCAAAAATAGGGGGTAAAGCAAAACCGTGGGGGCTGCAAATGCTGCGGCAAGCCATCCTTCGTAAGCAATCCCATACTTTGAATTGCGATAAAGAAAATAGCCAAAAGGGATGCCAATCGCGAGCGCAAGCCCGGTCGCTGCAGCGGTCATCCCGAGTGTAACAAAAAAGTTACCAAACAGATCCATTTCCTCTTGAACGGGAGGAAATGCTATTATTGCGTCGGACGGTCGTGGAACGACTAATTCCATAACCAACCCATAATCCACAGCCAACTCAAGGATCGTCGCTAACACGACGACCCCGAGAAGACCGAGTATCACCGGAGACCTTATCAACTTTGACAAGTCAACGGTTCCCTTTTTTGTTTAACAACGTACGCCGTTTAAGGTTTAAAACCGTCCAAATGCACGAGCTCTTTAAGTTGTGCAGCTGTAAGCAGCTTCTTAGTGCGCTTAAACTTCAGAGCGAGACGATTAAGTTGGTCAAGATTTCCTATTGGCTTATAGGTCGCCTCTGCCAAAGGAACATACTTATCCATTTCCTTATTGTTCTCGTACTTCAGCTTCCATCTTTTCGCGTAAGCGCGTTGTTGTTTTTCGCTCGTATAGGATATCGCCTGACCAATATACATGGCCCTCATTAGACGCTTTGCAACACCGCGATTTTTATCGAGCCAATTAGAATTAGCTGCCACAACTCTAATCGTCGTTCCATTAAGACCTGCGGCTTCGGCGCCCGAGCCAATGACACGGATCTTACCACTATTTATCAATCCAGCGTTTAAAGGATACACCGACCAACCGGAATCAACTTGCCCAGACATCAACTGAGTGCGTGAACCCGATGGCCCACCCACTGAAACGAGCTTCGAAGAAAGGTTAAGGGCATCCTTAAGGAATAATGTGGCTAAGTGTGTCGACGAACCTGGCCGTGAATACACCAAGTCCTTTCCACCATTCAAATCCTTGAAACTTTTGATTTTACTGTCGGATTTAACATACCAATAAATATCGCCCACGCCCCGTTTGGTGCTTCCCAGTATCCGAACCGGCGCACCTTTTGAATAAGCACTGATAACTGAAAGAACACCCACACCAAATGCCACATCTTGGCTAGCTGTAATAATAGTCTGCAACGTGGCTGAGCCGCCGGAACCGTGAATTATCGATACATCGAGACCATTTTTCTTAAAAACACCATTGTCTCTCGCCGCGTAAGCGTGCTCCATCTCAAACACAACCTTGGTGCTGTTTATCAATTTTACCTTGTCTACCGCAAACGCCGGAGACGCAGCTACTGCAAGACCACTCATAGCAATCGTAATTGCATTTAATATTCTGGACATCATTCCCTCCCTTTTTGATTATCCAACACAATGAGTTCAGTCGTTCTATTAAAGCATACCCTAAACTTCTTAACTACTGGCGATTTCTGCTTCCGCTTGCACCATTCCACGAGACGCTTCTTCTCTTAGAAGCGTCCAAAGCTTGCCTACATATGTTCCAAATTCTGGCGTAGAAATTACCTCCGATGACCGGGGGCGCGGAAGATCTATGGGGATAATTTCCTTGATCACGCCCGGCCTAAAGGACATTACAACCACTCGATCAGAAAGCTGTACCGCTTCAGTAATATTATGCGTGATTAACAGCATCGTCTGGTTTAACGCGGCCCAGATCTCCAACATCTTATCGCCCAGTAACATACGAGTTTGCTCGTCGAGTGCGCCAAAGGGCTCATCCAAAAGCATTATACGGGGCTCGTAAGCGAGTGTCCGAGCGACTGCCGTTCTTTGTTTCATACCGCCCGACAATTGGGCAGGATAGTGGTTTTCGAATCCCTCTAAACCTACGAGTTTAATGAACTTTCTAGCTATTTCATCTCGATTGGCCTTATCAAGACCGTCTACTTCAAGTGGAAAGGCCACGTTGTCTAACGTGGTTCTCCAAGGGAACGTGGATTCTTCTTGAAATACGACACCAATATCCTTATGTGCTCCGTCAACGGGTTTACCATCAATAAGAACTTCGCCTTCATAATCCGCTATTAAACCGCCAATTATGTTAAATAATGTCGATTTACCGCACCCCGACGGTCCGATTACAGAAACAAATTCTCCCTCGGCAACATTTAAGTCAACGCCGTCGAGGGCGTGAACTGGGTTATCGCCATCAATATTGTATGTTTTGGAAACTTTACCTATTTCAAGAATTTCCACCATGCCAGCTCTCCACTTAGCTCGCCGTCCCTGTTGAAGCTTCACCGCTAGCGCGGGTCACCATTGGCGACGAGTAACCAGGTTGGACTCTTACATCAATCAGATACGGTTCACCCCCAGCAACCACCGCAAGGCCTTGTTTGAATGCATCAACTAGTTCTCCGACTTTTTCGACCGGTCCCGCTCCCTCTACTCCTTGTGCGTTTGCATAACCACAAAGATCAAGTGCGGGTTCATCGATCCTCTGCCCAATCCAGCGATTTTCCACGGGTCTGTTGCGCTGGGTTGCCATTGCCTCTTGGTGCACCTCATCGTTAAAGTTCGATCTATTATTAGACACAATAAATAGCACGGGGATACTGTAGTGAGCCGCGGTCCAAAGCGCAGAGCCGCCCTGCATAAAATCACCGTCACCCAGAATCGCCACGGGTACCCGGTCACTATCGATTAACGCTAATCCCACCCCAATTGCACTACCGGGACCGCAACCTAGACCGCCTCCCCCGTCATTTCCCATATAATCCA
>CAZOHS010000001.1:2864-12967 GCA_964579285.1 uncultured Rhodospirillaceae bacterium
GCACTACCGGGACCGCAACCTAGACCGCCTCCCCCGTCATTTCCCATATAATCCAATGGGTGTTCAAAGTCCCAAGCATCGGATGCCCACCCAAGGGGGACGCGCGTGAGAGTAAGTTCACGGTCTCCCCGAGCTTCCTTCAAAGCATACGCAATATCGCGGGGCGCGATGGCGGCATCCTGCGCTTTTTCTTCTTGTGCGGGAGGCTCTGCCTTGGGTTTAGCACCGCCACTCCAGCGCGAGTTACCATTAAATTTTTCGTTCAGCCCTGCTAATAACTGGGCAACAAAAACATCGGGATCCGCCAGAACAGGCACGTCAGCAGGCGCCATACCGAAATGATCTGCACTCCATCCGTTATGGACATATGAGTCTAACGAGCAATTGACGATTTTTCCGCGCACCCCTCCACGCGGCGCTAGTGGTTTCAGAGAGCCTGCTAAGTCTACCCAATCAAGAACAACGACGACATCCGCAGCCATCAACTCCTCCTGTCCTTGCGGGCCCACCCAGTTGGATGGGGCTCCAACATGAAGATCATGGTTAGTGGGGAAGCAAACTCTATTTTTTAGATCAGTTATAACGCCTGCGCCGACAAGCTCTGCCAATTGCAAGCGCCTTTCCCAATCATCCATATTCGCCGACATCCGACCGAACATAAGGACTATATTTTCCGCATTTGCGATAAGTTCAACGGTTTCCGTGACGGCCTCCGGAGAGGCAGGCGGAGGATCGGCCAACTGGAACCTATCCACATCAGGGATGGTCACTTCACCCTCTTTTAGCGGCGTCTCCTGCAAACCTGCATCCAAGCAGACGTAAACCGGTCCCTTAGGGGCTTGTTGTGCCATTATATTCGCCCGGAGCATCGTCTCGACAATAGCCTCGGCCGACCGAGGTTCATCATCATACTTTACGTAATTGCGTAACAGTGCCCCTTGGTCCTTTGCGGTATGAATCCAGTCAATCCATGGTCGCCTCAAAGGCGCGTCGACCGGCCCGGTTGCCCCCATCACCATAATAGGTGCTCGGTCACACCAGGCGTTGAAAATACCCATAAGTCCGTGCATCAAACCTACATTTGAGTGGAGTATTGTCCCCATCATTTCATCGCCCACTTTGGAGTACCCGTGCGCGATGGACACTGCGTGGTCTTCATGCAAACACAGAAGCATTTGCGGATCCTCGTTGCCAAGGTAATTTACAAGTGAATCATGAAAGCCGCGGTAACTTGCACCAGGATTTAGAGCGACGTACTTGACGCCAACTTTTCGCAGCATTTCCGCCGCCACATCACTGACCCATTCCATCTGCTTATTATCACCGGGAACCGGCCGATCGAACTGGCTGATTTTATTCATATTCTAATACTCCTGGAGCGGTATGTTAAGAAATGGAAAAGCACTAAACGCATTGGGAAAAACTACCGGCTGAGCCGGCTCAATGAAATCTTCGCTCAACTTTTCAAGGCTGTCGAGGCCTAACAAACCCATCACCGTATTCATCTCTATTTCAAGTAATTCTAAAACCCGGATTACGCCCTCTTTTCCGGCCGCTCCGAGGCCGAGGCCCTGTATTTTTCCGATGGCTACCGCATTTGCTCCAAGGGCAATTGCTTTTACGATATCTGCACCCCTACAGAAGCCCCCGTCAACAACAATTTCTGCCTTGTCACCCACTTCTTTCACTACTTCGGGGAGCATGTCGAGTGTCCCCTTACTATGATCAAGCTGGCGTCCACCATGGTTTGAAACGTACACCACATCAACTCCATGTTCGACTGCTCGACCGGCATCCTCGGCCGTGGCAATCCCCTTCAAAATTAGAGGGATGTCCCACGTGTCCTTAAACCATTTGACGACGTCCCAATCGAGTGCGGCCTGAAACTCCCAGCCGTCGTTGTTACGAGCGCGACCGCTCGGTTTGTAGCGCTTGATCAAATCCCTCTCGCGCCGCGAGTAAATAGCGACGTCGACAGTTAAACAAAAATAAAGATACCCAAGACCTATGGCTTTATTAGTTATTTCAGCGATCCAATCTCGATCACCACGCACGTAGAGTTGAAAAACTTTATCGTGACTGGTCTCCGCCGCTACTTCCTCCATTCCTGGCCTGGTGACTGAACTGAGATAGCTCATCACATTAAATTGCTCTGCCGCCTTAGCGACAGCCATAGCGCCTTCCGGATTTAACGCATCCAGTGACCCCATCGGTGCCAATATTATTGGTAAGCGTTTTGGTTTTCCGTGAACCTTGGCAGAAAGATCTATTTTACGTACATCGTTCAGAACCAGCGGGCGAAAAGCCAGGCTTTCTATTGCCTGACGGTTCCTCAACAAAGATGTTTCCGTGTCGGCGCCCCCAGTTAGGTAATCCCAAGCCCCCGGAGACAAATTCCGATGTGCCTCCCTCACTATTTCATGCAACGTCAAGAATTCACTCAAACGCCGACCCCCCATCTTAATTTGTCATGGCGACAACTGATAATCGCACACTCTTTTCACGAAATTTAACCTCGTGTGTACACCCTGGCTATATTAATTTTTAGAGGAAAAACCAATAAGCGACTACACTGAACCACACACGACGTTAATCAAAGCTTGGCGTTTTTCACCCGTCACAACATTTAACGCCTTATCGAGGGTAGGTAATAAATCTGCCGCTTCGGTCACCCGAAAACCTGCTCCTCCCGACACTTCGACCGCCTTTTCATAGTGCTGGTCAACCGTAAAATGGGTAAGTGGCTGGCGGTTTGATTTCGCTGCATACCCCTCTGGGTTCAGGCCCACTGTCGAACGACGGACTGCTTGCCAATGCTGATTATTAAATACTACCCAGAGGATCGGTAGATTTTGTTCCGCCGCCACGTAATGAGCGGAAATGGGGACGTTGAACATATATGCCCCGTCTCCCTCGGTTCCGATAACAAGCTTGTCTGGGGCAGCAAGCTGCGCACCCAACGCCACCCCCATGCCATGACCAAGACCCGACGCCGCTCCTGCATTTAGCATTATTCCAGGCCGGTCCGTGTCAATATATTCCTGCATCAAGGGGGACTCACGTACTATGATCGAATCTGGATCTCGAATTTCATTAAGGCAATGCGAAATATACGCTGGACTTACGGGACTTTGGCTTTTTTCCGCTTCTAACTTTGAGCGCCATTTATCTTCCATTTCTTCATGCCGTGCAGTGATCTTGTTACGCCGGCTTGCTACTTTTTGACGTGCTGAATTTTGGTACTCCATCATAGGGGCTAGCAGCATCCGAAAAGCGATATCTGCGGGACACGTAAGTGAAAGGTCCGCCGGGAAACCACGTACCGGGATCATCGTATACAGCGGATCCGAAGCAATGTGGATCACCTTGCAATCGTCGGGCGGCGAAACCTGCGCCGGCAACCACGGCGCCACCGTGTCAAAAACCACAATCACGTCAGCGTCTTCTACATAAGGATTGGGGTTGTAACCAGCATGCATTGGGTGGCGTGGTGGCATCGCCACGTATCGATTTCGATATTCTACGACCGGGATAGCAAACGTCTCTGCAAGGACAACCAAAGCCTCCATAACCCCCGGGTTGCGGCCTCCCCAGTTAGTTATAAACACGGGTCGCTCCGCGTTAGCTATTGCTGACGCTGCTTCTTCGAGCGCTTTTGGATCAGGCGCGGGTGGTGTCGCCGGGTTCACACGTGTTGGAGAATTATATGTAAATTGTTCTATCTCCAAAGCAAGGACTTCCCGTGGCAACGAGAGATAAACGGGGCCCTTCGGCTCACTCATCGCAATTGACAGTGCGCGGTCTATAATAGTTTCCACTTGAGACGCATTTCGGAGTTCGTAATCCCACTTTACCGCTTCTCGCGTCATGGCGGCCTGATCGTACATCTCCTGTGTCCAATGAATATCAAGACTACGGTGTCCCGTAAGGTCACTCTCGTTAGTTGGCGTCCGTCCCGCAGTAAACAGCATTGGAACATAACCACGCGCCGCGTTTAATAACCCATTCATGCCGTTGGCTGTACCCACGTTCACATGCATCATCGTCATTTGCGGGCGCCCAGAAACTAGATAATGACCAATCGCCATATGTTGTGCTGTGTTTTCATGCGGGCAAGTAATAGGTTTCGGCGTATTAGTATTTAGCGCCTGCGCCTTAGCCAATGCTTCAATCAAAGGCGCAAAGTCGGTACCTGCATTAGCAAACAAGTAATCAACTCCTCGGTCGGCCAGTACCGATAAATAAGCGTCAGCAACTGTGCAGTTCCTTAGAGTTTTACTTCCCATTTACCATTCCGCCTATATTGAAAACTACGAATTTGACGCGTTCGGGCGCTGCGCTATGTTTTTAGATAGGGTCATCTCGTTTTTTGTTGAAAACAATCATCTGAAATATCTCATTTTATCCTGTCGAGATACAGCCATGATTGAGGCCACCCCGCTATTAAGTGTCCTCCTTATCCTTCAACGTCCGCACCTCTGTATTCATGGCAAGGTCACTACGGCGGCGCTGTGCAATGATTTCACCGGTTTTAAAATAGTCGCTTTCCACGGCGCGTTTAGCCATCACATCGAATTCTTCTTCCCATTCCCCGAGCGAATAGCCATGCCAAGGCGTCCGAGGTTTTAATTCGGGCAGACCGAGTTCCTCCCAGATTTCCCTAGCATTTTCCATATACTCCTTTTTTGGCAGGGAAATTGGAGGAAAATCCTCCTTAAGTGTTGCGTCAAACAAAACAGATGCGTCTTCACCGTTGTTTCGTTGGCTACGGGGACCATGGCCAGAGTCTTTGTGCTTAAGGATCTCGACATCGAGGGCCGGATTAGCTCTGTAAGCCATTGCCCAAAAAATAGCGTCCGCATCGTTGGGATCAATATCATCATTCACCGCTATTACGTATTTGCCCGCCGCCCGGTGTAGGGAAGACGCCCCATAGAGTGCGCGCCAAATTTCTGTCCCTGGCATACCGCGTTCGCAAACGACAATTATTAACTTTCGAATATTCGTTAATGGTTCGTGCATCGAGACCCGAATAACGCCTTTTATACCCAAATGGTCACGCAAATGGTCCGTAAACATAGGCTCATAAGCCACACGCTTAATAACTGAGGATTCCGACGGCGTCACTTGACTAATGATCGACGTTAGAATTGCATTCGTTTTGCGTGTTACACACGTCACATCCATAAAAGCGTTATATTCTTGAAGGTTCACGTGACCGTGAGATTCTCCAAACGGCGCTTCAGGTTCGAGGTATTCGGTGTCAATATAACCCTCGACAACAACTTCGGCCTCAGCGGGAACCATCAAGTCGACGGTTTTCGCCTTTACAATATTTATCGGTGAGCCGGCAAGGGCACCAGCCACGCGAAACTCATCAACCGTTTCTGGCAATTTAATTGCTGAAGTAAAGGTTACCGATGGCGGTGCACCCAAGACTACAGCCGCAGGCATCTTTTCACCGCGTTCCTTATATTTCTGCCAATGCACATAAATTCCGGGTCGCAACTCAAGAGACGGGTTCATGCCCAAGCGCTTTGGCCCTTTCACCTGCCCACGATAGTTCCCCATATTCTGTATCCCGGTTTCAGGATCCTTAGTGATATACTGAGACAACGTTGTGTAGGGTGCATTGTCCCAACCAGGTGTAGAAATTGGCACCGGGATACCGTCCAAGCTCTGCCCCGCAACGTCGAGGTCCTCACCTCGCCAAACTATTTCCTGCGCAGGCGCGCCGACTACTTCTATCGGGTCGATGGGATTTGCGGTAGCACGTTTCCAGGTATCTTCTATTTCGTCTAACTCGCAGCCTATCCCAGTGCGATATATGTCGCGACTTGCTGCCAAAACCCCCACCGCGACCGGAATGTCATATTTTCGGCCCTTTGAATCTATTACGTTGGTAAAAAGAAAAGCCTTTCGATCCTTTTCGTCTAAGCCCCCCCGAAATTGCCAACGCACCAATGGATGCATTTCTGTGTCTTTATTGATCTCCCGGTCAACCGTTATCAAGAGGCCACGTTCATCTAGTGCCTTCAAATGATCATGTAAGTCGGGATAACTCCGTTTAGGAGTATAGGTATTAGCCATCATACTCTCGCAATCATTTTGGGTATGTTATTTGTCCTTATCTTTTAATTGAGAGGCGTCTTCCAACGTATCCCAGTTAAGATTATCAGAAACATCTTCACCTGCACCCGGGTTTCCTATATCGAGTGTTCGAACTTCCGTGTTAATGGGCACGTCTCCGCGACGTCGCTGCGCTATGATTTTGCCCGTCGTCCAATACTCGCTTTTAACCGCTCGACGAGCCATAGCCTCTAGGCCCTTGTTCCACTCGCCAAGGTCGTAACCAAACCAAGGTGCTTTCGGCCTAAGCTTTGGCAACCCTAATTCATCCCATATCTTCTTTGCTTTTTCCATGTACTCCCGTTTGGGAAGTGACACGGGCGGAAACGTCTCTTTCAGCGTAGCATCGATAAGAACAGCACTATCCTCGGAGTCCAAAAGAGAACGTGGGCCGTGCCCCTCATGTTTGTGTTTCAATACCTCCACGTCATTATGGGGTTTGCATCGATACGACATAGCCCAAAAAACGGCGTCCGTATCGTCAGGGTCTATATCCTCGTTGACAGCAATAATCCACTTGCCCTCTGCCTGCCGAAGGGAAGCAACGCCGTACATTGCCCGCCAAATCTCCGTTCGCGGCACCCCACGTTCCAAAACTACGATGATCAGCTTGTGCAGCGAAGTGAGCGGTTCATGTGTTGAGACATGCTTTACGCCTTTAATACCCAAATGGTCGCGTAAATGTTCAATCTGCCTCGCCTCATAGGCAGGCCGTTTGATTGTGCCTGATTCCGAGGGTGTAACCTGGCTTACCCACGACGTCATCACGGATTTTTTACGCCGTGTTATCGCGGTAATATCGAGGTAAGCATTGTATTCTTGCAGATTAACGTGGCCATGGGATTCTCCAAAGGGTGCCTCTGGCTCAAGAAGTTCTGTTGAAACCAATCCTTCAATAACGATTTCCGATTCTGCCGGTACAAGCAAATCGACAGTTTTACATTTCGTGACATTGAGAGGCGACCCCGCGAGCCCACCAGACACGGATAATTCATCTACTGTCTCCGGAACCTTTTGCACGGCCGTAAATGAGACAACTGGCGGCGCACCGATGACCACGGCTACAGGCATTGGCTTGCCGAGCTTCTTCCACTCCAACCAATGCATATAGCCGCCTGTTCGAAGCTCAGTAGATGGGTTCATCCCAAGCCTATTTGGTGCTTTAACCATCCCCCGGTAGTTACCCATATTTTGGATACCGGTTTGTGGATCCTTAGTTATAAAATGTGAGGAGGAAAAATAAGGGGCGTTATCCCAACCAGGCGTCGAGATCGGAACCGGGATAGAATCAAGACCATTACCATTAAGTAAATCTTCGCCTTCAAATATTAAATCGTGGCACGGTGCCTCACCGTCCGGAACTATATTGGGTTCCAAAGGATTATTTATCGCGTTTATCCAGATGCTTTTAAGATCTTTTAAATCACAACGCATTCCAAGCTGATAAATTTCCTGATTTCCTGCCAGACCACAAACGAGTACAGGTATGTCATATTTGCGCCCTTTTGAATCCGTAATATTAGTGAAGAGAAAGGCTTTGCGGTCTGCCTCATCAATTCCCCCTCTAAACTGCCATCGGACTAATGGATGCATTTCCGTGTCTTTATTGATCTCGCGGTCAATCTCAACGAGCAACCCTCGGGCTCTTAGCTCCTCGATGTGTTCGTGGAGATCGGTATACACCCGTTCCTCTAGTGTCTGATCTGCTATCGATATCGACATTTCTTGTCCTTTTTCCTTAATTATTTTTCATCGTGTCCAGGTACGGACCGGACGTGAGTATTCGGCAGCAAATCCGCCCGTCGTCGCTGCGCGCTCCGTCTGCCGTTTTCGAGGTAATGTCCTTGCGCCGCTCGGTCAGCGAGGTCATCCCACTCGTCGGTCCAATCGCCGAGAGAATACCCGTGCCAAGGGTTTTCGGGGTTCAAGGGAGCGAGACCCAGGTCTTCCCATATTTCCTGGGCGCGTTCCATATATTGTCTTTTTGGAAGTGCCACCGGCGGCATTTCTCGTTTTAGCGTCGCATCTATTAATAATGTTGAATCTTCCGGTCGTTTTCCGTCTTTGGCTTTTGGCCCATGACCAGCATCTCGATGCCGCAGAATTTCAATATCCTTATCCGGATCGGCCCGATAACCTAGAGCCCAAAAGATGGCGTCACCATTATCTGGGTCAATATCTTCATTTACTGCAATAACGTATTTTCCACAGTCGGCGCGCAAACTTGTCGCGCCATACAACGCCCGCCACACCTCCGTTCGGGCTGTACCGGGCTCCATTTGTAAGAATATCACACGACGAATGTTGGTAAGGGGTTCGTGTAGAAACACCTTTTTTATGCCTTTAACGCCCAAATGATCGCGTATATGTGAAAGAAACATCGGCTCGTACGCGACACGCTTAATTACAGAGGATTCTGAGGGCGTCACCTGACTAATGATCGAGGAAAAAACCGCTTTCTTCTTGCGGGTTATAGCGGTGACCTCAAAAATCATATTAAAATCTTCTAGAGCGATATGGCCATGAGACTCACCAAAGGGCGCCTCTGGCTCCAAAAATTCCGTGTCTATGAGACCTTCAATCACAATTTCCGCTTCTGCGGGAACAAATAAATCCACTGTCTTACATTTTACAATGTTGATCGACGTACCCGCTAACGCACCCGCGACCCCCAATTCGTCGACGTCCCGCCGAACTTTTTGCGGCCCGGTATACGCTACCACCGGCGGAGCACCAACAATTACCGCGGTGGGCATTTTTTCTCCGCGCGCTTTATACTTTTTCCAATGCAGGTAACCCCCGGCGCCTCCTTCCCGAGCCGACATACGCACAGCCATTCTATTTGGCGCCTTTAAACCACCACGATAAACACCCATATTCTGAATAGAACTTTCTGGATCTTTTGTGACAAATAATCCCGCAGTGAGATAGGGGGCGCTATCAAAACCAGGTGTTGAGATAGGAACCGGCAGAGCGTCTAGCCCCGCCCCCTCTCTTGCCAACTCGTCACCCGCAGTAATTACTTCCTGACACGGTGCTGTGTTTACTTCAACGGGCTCTATTATCTCGTTAACGGCTTTTGCCCAGTGCGCTCCAATCTGCGCAAGCTCTACACCCATTCCAATTCGGTATATTTCTTGGCTCGCCGCGAGGGCACCGACCAAGACTGGCATTTCATACGTTCGTCCACGACTGTCATGGACATTTGTGAATAGAAACGCCTTTCGATCACCGTCCGGGATACCGCCGCGATATTGCCAACGAACGAGCGGGTGTAATTCCGTATCTTTATTGATCGGAATATCTACAACTACTAAACAATCGGCCTTTTCAAGCGCAGCAACATGTTCTTGAAGATCACGGTAGGCCTTTGGGGTTTTTTCGTTGGTGCTATCCAAATTTTTTGTCATGCACATTCACCGGCGGGTTCAACCAAAAGCCCGAATTCGAATAAATTAAAGCCGCAGTCTACGCCGCAGCTGGAAGCCTTTCAATACGGTTGCGTATGGTGAAAAATAATTATGTTAGTTTTTAGAAGAAAGAAGCTGGTGGTAATCGCGCGCACGCTCAATTCGAGCGGATAGTGGTTGACCTCCACTACGAAGAAATTCACCCGTCATGAGCACTTGATATACTTGGCCACGAACACGCGCTTCTTGTGGCGAAAATCCGAGTTCTTGGAGTTGGTCAATCAGGAACGCTAGGCGTTGTCGGTCCCGTTCTTCAATTCGCCGTGCAATATCCTCATCCGAGTGTGAAAGCATTCGGAGCGAAACGGTTTGCCCGCGCGAGAGACGGCCAATGACGTTTTCAAACAGCACCCAAATACGGTCCACAGGGTTGGACTGACCTAATCTGTCATTTGAAATTTCATCGTCCCACAGGGAAAACCAGTGTTCGAGAAGCGCTTCAATTAATTCCTGACGGCCTTTAAAGTGCCAGTAGAAACTACCCTTTGTAACACCCAGCCTGCG
>CAZOHS010000001.1:13067-70971 GCA_964579285.1 uncultured Rhodospirillaceae bacterium
GCGGGAAACATGTCTCCAACGACGGACTGAGGCCAAGGTATAATCAGTAATTTATGGAACAAGAAATAAGATAACACCCATATTGAAACCGAAACATATAAAGTCGTTTTCAAACTCTCCTTGCCTTCAAACAACATATACCCCGCAAGAAATAGAAACATCGCTGGAAGAAGCCCCACAACCGCCGCTGCGCCAAAAAAGAATAATAACCAAGCGAAGTAGACTATTACCCGTTTCGTTACTTCGGCCCCGGGTAAATCACCGTAATCGGCACTAATATCGAAATGGACGTCACTTTGTGCCGGAGCGCCACCTTCGCCTCTACCGGGTATACCATGCTCTTCAACTTCGGCTTTATCACCTGGCGCAATAAACATGGCCGACAAAACCAGCCACCCTATGAAAATCATAGCGGCAATCGAGACGACACTCGGAATAAGGCGTGCGCCGAACTCCCAATCCGATGAAATGTAGTATGCGATTGCAAACAAAGCGAAAAGAAATAACGCAAAAAAGAAATCGGGATTGATAGCTTCCTTTTGAAAACCGAATTTCGATGTAGCTTGAGATGTTTTCGCGCGCGCTCGGTAGCCTCGAATAATCGGCGCAAGCACCCCATATAAGGTAACCGCAAATATTATTGGAACGTAAGGCGCAAAAGCCACATCGCCATCACCGAAATCCCTCCAAATCCATAGCCAATCTGCGCCATACCTCTCCGTTGAAATAAACATGTAACGTTCGACCAAACCGCCAAGAACAAAACCGAGAATAAGGGGCGGACGTGGCCAGCGTAGGCGTTTCATAATCCAGCCTATCAATCCAAAAATTAACAGCGCATAAATGTCTCCCCACTGCCTTGATCCCTGGAAAGCACCTACGTAAGTAACCGCCAACACCACCGGCGCGAGTATACCTATTCTTATTAACGCGACCTTGGCCAACTGATTTGCAAAGATAAAACAGGTGCCCGCCCCCAGGATGTTTGCAATCGCTACTGACCAAACAAGGGTGTAGGTTACGTCCAGGTGTTTATTCAGCATTTCTGGGCCGGGCACTAAGCCATGGATCAGAAAAGCACCAAGGATGAGCGCCATAGACGCCGAACCCGGGACACCGAAGGCAATCGTTGGTACCAACGCACCTCCCTCCTTGGCATTGTTCGACGACTCGGAAGCAATTACCCCACGCACGTCACCCTTGCCAAAACTCTCGGGTGCCCCTTTTTCGCTGCGCGCGGCGTGCCCATAGGCGATCCAGTCTATCACCGACGCGCCTATCCCCGGGACAGCACCCAACGAAGACCCGATGGAAGAACATCGCAAAACTAAAAACCAGTTTCTGAAAGTATCTTTAATACCGTCTAATTGTCCGTAGCGGGCATCCTGTTGTTCGCCCGCCTTGACGTTAATAGACTGCTTTGTAATCGCCATATCAGCGAGTTCAGGAATAGCAAAAAGACCAAGCGCAAGCGGCACAACGGGCAGCCCATCCCATAGGTAAAGGGAGTCAAACGTCCACCTCAACGTGCCAGTTTGAGGGTCATCACCAGCCGTCGCCACCATTAAGCCAATGCAGGCGCCCGCCAGTCCCTTGAGAGGTGAACCACCCGATAAAACCGCAACGAGAGACAAACCAAATACACATATCGCTAATAACTCTGGCGATCCAATTTCCAGAACAATGGGCCGCAACACCGGGACACTTACACCTAGCAGAAGCGCCCCGAAAAGACCCCCAATGACGGAAGCCGAAAACGCGGCCCCGAACGCGCGACCGGCCTCTCCCTTTCGGGCCATTGGGTAACCATCCAGGATCGTTGCCGCAGATCCCACGGTTCCCGGAACCCCGAAAAGCACGGCGGGTATGGTGTCCGATGTTACGACTACAGCTTGAAGGCCCATCATAAAAGCCAACGCCGTGTATGGGTCCATGTTAAAGGTGAACGGAAGTAAAAGGGACAACCCAACTAATCCACCTAAACCGGGAATTACCCCCAAAACCAACCCAATGAGAACACCAAAGGACAGAAATCCCAGCCGCTCAAGGCTCGCCATGTTTTGGAAGGCCAAAATAGCGCTTCCCAACATGTCAACTTCCATTTTTTGCCCCCCGACCCCAGTTTATCAGAGCTATTGAACCAACATACGTATGCGTATGGAATATACGTACCAGACCCGCTTTGACTGTCAAGCGATCACTCGTCACTGCCCGAAATCGACTTAAAAGGTTTATTCCGCGGCAATAGCGGTTGAATAATCCGGGTAACGCTCACTTACGTCAATATTGAAGATTTTCTGTGCAGTGCGACCAAGTATATTTCGTTTGGCATCTTCTTCTATAAACGGTAGGTCCCAAATTACGCTGGGTATGTCCATATCCCAGTGAGGATAGTCCGACGCCCACAGCAGTTGCGTTTCCGCGTTCATCGCTGTGAAGGTAGCTTCCAGCATTTCTATGTTGTCGGGCATCTCCATTGGCTGCGTCGTATAATACATATCCCGCATGTAATCGCTTGGTAGCTTTTTTAGCAACGGGCACTCTGACGAGCGCATTCGGTACTGCGTATCCATTCTTTGCATGAGGAAAGGTATCCACGAAATACCCGATTCAATCCACACGACCGGCAATTTTGGAAAACGCTCATTCATTCCATTTAGCACCCAGTTAGTACAATGCACGATGTTGTACCACGTGAACCCTAGTGCATGGACCGCCAGGAACCTGTTGCAGGTTCTGAACATGGGGTCATCCCAATTAAATCCCGAGTGAAAACCAATAGGTAGGTTTCTCTCCTGGATTGCCGCATAGATTTTCATATAGTCATTGTGGTGCACTGGGCGATGCCTGACCGACGTAACCATAAAACCAATTACACCCTCAGCGTCTCCATAGTCCTCGACGATTTTCAATGCTGCGTCTGGATTATTGAAGGGAAGGTACAACATCGACTTCATGCGCGGGTTTCCCGGCAGGATCTTCTCCACCAACCAACGGTTATACGCCCTAGCCAGGACAACCTCGACGTCCGCTTGCGGATGCATTGCAAGACCAAGCATCGGCGTTGGAAATACGCACGCATAATCCACACCCATTGCATCCATCCATCTATGGGTCAGGTGCACATCTCGGTGTTTGTCATCCTTCGGCGTTTGTTCCAGACCCCGCAACGGGTACCGCGTTACTCTGCCACCCACATCCTGATATCCGACGCGCCCTAATGAAAACATCGAACCCCGATGAGCGATTTGCTGAGCCGAACGCGCAAGTTGCCGCATCACGGGATCCTCAATGAATTCGACGATGTCCTTCATCGATTCTGTTTCATAATGATGGGCATCTACATCAATGATCAACACGTCTTCAAAGTTCCGGCGATCACGTTGACGAATAGCATTCTGTAAAAGTTTTTCGGTGTCGAATTCTTCGACACTCATGCGAAAGTAACGCTCGTTACCTGTTGGCAATTCCATGATGCACGCCCTTTGACATAACTTTACCTACCCTATTCTACATAGAAACAGGTTTCTAACAAAAGAAGATAAATTAAAAAGTTTATTCCGCCGACGAAGTACTAAAGCAGTCCGGGTAAGAACGTCGCGATGGGAGGGAAGCCTGCAATTACAAGCATACCCACCAAAAATATTAAAACAAATGGCCAGGTTGCGCTAAATACCTGCTGTAATGTTACCCTGTTGGTCGCTCCCTTGAACGCAAATATTGTATATCCGAACGGCGGTGTTATTCCCCCTACCGTGACGTTCAACAACATCAATAACCAGAACCAAATTGGGTCAAACTCAAGAGATTTGATAAGTGGTTGATAAATTGGGATCACCACTAACATGAGCGCGATCTGATCAATGAACATACACAGGATGAACGGGATCAACATCATTATAAAGAGCATCACGTAGGCCGAAAGATCCAGCCCTGCGACTACGTTGGTAAGTTCTCTGGTCGAACCCGTAAATGCGAGAAGTTGGCTAAACATTTTCGAGCTTGCCATTATTACAAGGATCATGCTCGTTATGAAGGCCGCTGATGAAAGCGATTCCGTAAACATTTTTAAGTTTAACTTACGATAGTATGCGGCGGTCGCCAGGGCTCCAAGGACACCCGTTGCCGCCGATTCAGAGGGCGTCGCGACACCCAACAGAATAAACCCCATTACACAAAATATTATAAGGGCGAATGGCGCAACACGTAGAACCGCGAAAACTTTTTCTTTCACGGTTACAACCCCGGTGGACGTCGAGGCATCCTCGTTCGCCAGTTCAGGGTTCATCCGCACGCGCACAAGCGTGTAGACCAAAAACATACCTGACAACATCAGACCAGGAAGAATGCCGGCAATTAACAGCCCCGCAATCGACACATTAGCAAGCGTACCAATAATAATCACTAGTACGCTTGGGGGAATGATCGGAGCTAAAGATGCCCCCGCGAGGATTGCCCCCGTTGACATCCTGGCATCGTAACCGCGATCCAACATACCCGGGAAAAGGGTCCGAGCCATCATGGCGGCGACCCCCATCGCTGCACCAGATAACGCACCAAATATTGTCGAAAGCGCGATACACAGAACGTATTGGCGCCCCTTCACCTTACCCACTAACTTATCTACTGAATCAAACAGGATATCGATCGAACCGGACCTAAATAACAATTCTCCCATTAAAATAAATAACGGCACAGCCGAAAGGGCAGCGATATTGGTTGTCTCGAAAATCGAGTTGGCGACCAGTCCAAACCCCGGTTGACCTAGGAGTATTAAGACGCCTGCAATATTAATTAAAAGAAAAGCGACAAAAATAGGTGCGCCCGTCATGAAAGCGGCGAGCAGCAGCGTTAGTCCCACTACAAGGATTACCCACCACTCCATTACCCGAAATCCTCTCCCTTGTTCCCAATATCCAATTTTCGATAATCAAGAAACCTCAAAAAATGGAGGGCAGACATTCCAAACCCAAAGGTTAGGAACACTGAAATATAGTACTTTGGAAAGGGTTTCACCTTCATCATGTGAACATCTTTAACAACTTGACGAATGTTTTCATCTAGATTGATCCAGGTAGCGAGCGCGCACGCCACAAAACACATGAGATAAATAAACCAATACGCAACTTTGGCTTTCTTTGCTGGAAGCAAATCAATCAAAAAAGTAACAGCAACGTGGCCCTTCTCACGCGTGACATGAGGCATCATCAGAAAACATCCTATACACAAAGAATAAGACACCGCCTCGTCAGCCCACCAGGTTGGCGCGCTGAAAAAATACCGTGAAATTACCTCAAAAGAATATGCAAAAAGTATAATAGCGAGACAGAGTTTTCCGAGTTGGAATCCAACATCAGTTATCTTGTCATGAAGCCATAGTAACGCTCTGACCACACCCTGCCTCGCTATCTATTTCTTGGTTACTGTCAACCTAGTTTGTCAGCCCTGCCTTCTTAGCAAGCGCACGTATGTCGTTGGCTCCATCGGAACAACATTTCTGCGCAATGTTCCACATACTTGAGGCCCATATCTTCTTTACCTCAGCATGCTTTGCCGAAGACAATTGGGTAACCTTCACACCAAACTTTTCTAACTCTTTGGTTTCGTCAGCAAGGATTTGGTCACCAATAGCCGGCATTTCGGCTTCTGTTTTCTTGGCAGCGGCGATCAAGATCTTCTGGTCGCCTTTTGAAAGCTTATTCCACTTATCTAGGTTCATCCAAAACCCTAAATTACTGGTGCCCCACGTAGGCCGTACTTTGAACTTTGCCACCTCGTAGTGCTTCATCGACAGCATCCCGGCCGCTGGCCAGCAAGCTCCATCGACAACGCCTTTCTCGAGCGCCGTATATATTTGACCACCCGGCAACACAACAGGTGACCCACCAAGCAACCTAATAACTCCGTGATAGCTTAAGGTTCCGCGTATTTTGCGACCTTTAACATCACCGGCAGCCGACAGAGGTTTCTTGAGGAACATATGATAGCCCTGGTTACTAGCCGCGGCGATACCTAGAACCTTAAGATTATTGTGCTTTTGGTAGTATTTATCGAGATACTCGATGATACCCGATGCCCGGCGCTTTGCCGCACCATTGTCAATAGCATCAAAAGTAAAGGCGAGTCCCTTACTGCCCGCGTGATAAATACCGTGACTAAAGAGCATGTCAAAAACACCAGAAGATACAGGCTGAAGCTGCTCAAACGGAGGCACCACTTCTTTACCCGAGATCGTCAGCTTTACTTTTCCGCTCGCCTCAACATTCTTATGAAACTGGTCAAGTACAGCGTAAGTAGGCCAGTTGTCTTTATTCCAGCTTGTCAATAATTTAAGGTTTGTCGCGGAAGACATACCCACTGAAGTAGCGGTGAGGGCTATTGCGGTGCCCGCCCCGATTAAAAGTCTTTTCATATAAATTCTCCCTATTTTGAAAGTCTGTATCAGCAGCACGACTTGCAGATCGAAAATAGAACATCTTTGTTTCACTTTCACAAGTGCGTGACTTTAAATCTTGTGCGATAGATGCTCGGGAGTTAAGAGAAAAACAGGAAACACAGTCCAATTTAGTAGAGGAGATAGAGATGCCAGATAAGCCATATACCCAAATTGGTACGCCAACCTCAGACACCGAACGGTTCTTAATGCGTGGCCGCGATGTGTTAACCGAAGTACTTGGTGAAAAAAGCTTTTCAGAGACATTTTATCTCTTAGTCACTGGTCGTGAACTACCTTCGAATCACACACGAACGTTCGACGCCTGCATGGTTATCCTCATGGACCACGGGATTACGCCCACAGCCCTCGTTGCTCGGATGGTACACGATTCACTGCCCGAAGATGTGCAGATGCCAATGATTGCGGGGGCCATGATGGTTGGCAATAAGTTCGCAGGAACTATGGCTGGTGCCGGCGCACTATATCAAGAAGGTGCGAATTATGAAGGCGACAAAGATGAGTGGGCTGAAGGTGTTGTAAAACAATTTCGGGAGCAAAAAAAATTCATTCCTGGATATGGGCACCCCTATTACTTCCCCACCGACCCACGAGCGGATCGGATGTTTGAGATTGCACTCGAGGGCGGCGTGGGTGGAAAATACATTGAGCTAGCCAAGACACTCGGAAAACAAATAGAAAAATCCCGTGGTAAACCTCTGACGTTGAATATTACGGGCGCACTGGGCGCAATACTCAATGAGATTGATTTTCCGGTTGAAGTAATGCGTTCGGTCGCAGCGGTCGGACGCGCCGCTGGATTAATTGGACATATCTATGAAGAAATGAACAATCCAATCGCCCCGGCCGTCGTCGATTTCATCAACAACATTGAATATCGCGATCCGGCGTAGTGGCACTCTTTGTAATTTAGGAACACACTTATTTTGCAACTAACGGGGGGTGGGATCGGCAATCACCTCGTTTGACAGAGTTCCTATTCCATCAATTTCCACTTCGCAAACGTCCCCGGCCCGCATGTGAAGTTGTCCCTCAACGACGACTGGTCCACGAGGTTTTTCAGGTTCTTCACCGGGGCGCAAAGGTAACGCCCCCGGTGAACCGGTAACGATTACATCACCAGGTTGAAGTGTGTACCCCTCGGAAAGGTATGAAACGAGGTGCGGCACGTCGAACAACATTCCCGAAATCCCGGCATTTTGACGCTCGATGCCGTTTAGCCGCGTCACCAACCTCCGGGCCGCGGGATCACCAAATTCATCCTTGGTAACTAACCAAGGACCAAAACTACCTGACCTTTCAAAGTTTTTACCCAATCCAAACTGTCTGTTTTGGCTTTGGTACTCCCGAACTGACCCTTCGTTATAGCAAGAGTAACCTGCAATATGGTCGAAGGCATCTTCTCGTTTTATGTGGCGTCCCGGTTTACCGATGATGACGGCGAGCTCCCCCTCATAATCATAGGCCTCAGCAATGTCGACCGCCGGAGCCCAAAGCTGCTCCTTGTGACCAACCTGGGAAATAGGCATCCGCATGAAAACTTGCGGATATTCTCGAGACGTTGTTAAGCCTGTTTCTTCAATATGAAGGGTATAATTCAAGGCCAAAGCCCATGTGGCATGCGGCTCAGGAACAACGGGTTCGAACGTAATTTCCGCCAACGAAACGTCCGGACTTTTACCTTTTATAGCCTTTTGAACAAGTTCTAGGTCAGGGTCTATTTCTAAAATACCTCGAAGGGTTGCAGGTAATTCAGGCGCGATGCTTCCCAACGAAATTAGATTAGCCTCATCATAGACGACCCCGACACCCGAGGAGTTTTTGTGGCGATAAGAGATGATTTTCACGATACACTCCCTAGTGTAAATCAGAATAGAGGGTATAAATCAGGATTGAGTCTGGAGAATATAGATTGCTCAGCCCGACGCAATACTGCGTTCAAGTGTGTGTCGAAGTTCGTCGGTAACCGATGGCTTGATACCAAACCACCGTTCCCAAGCCGGCGGACCCTGGTGGAGAAGCATACCAAGCCCGTTCAAGATAGAGTTTCCCCGCTCACGAGCCATTGAGAGGAATGGTGTTTCCAGTGGGGTATATATTATGTCGATCACAAGAGCAGAAGCGGGCAGATGCGTAAGTTGTATGTCCAGCGCAGGCTCTCCGTCCATACCCTGGCTGGTCGCATTCACGGCCATGGTGACACCAGCTAGGACGTCGTGTCGATCCTCCCAATCATAAATCTTAATCGGTCCACCCAGGTCGCGAACAATTGCATTAGGCTCTTGGTTTGTTCTGTTGACTAAACGAATTTCAGTGGCACCAGCCTCTAAGAGAGCGTAACAAACCGCTCGGCTACCGCCACCGGCACCGATTACCGCAATGGCTCCTTCATCCCCCCTCCACGCCGGATGAGCCTCTTTGAGATTGCCCAAAAACCCGAGCCAGTCATTATTAGTACCAAAGAGAGACCCGTCTGGTCGGACAACAACACAGCTAATCGCACCTATCTTTTTTCCTACCTCATCCACCTCGTCGACTACTGACATCGCACCAAGTTTATGGGGAATTGTCAGATTACACCCAGAGAAACCAAGCGGTGACAGCGCTCGGAGCGCTTTCTCCAGACCCTCTGGCTTAATAGCGAGAGGAATATATCTCCCCTCCACACCCTGCTGGCGCATCCAGTAATTATGCATCAAAGGCGACCGAGAGTGCATCACGGGCCAACCCATGACGCCGGCCAGCCTGTATGAAGGTCCGCCCACTATGATTTCTCGCTGAGTTTAGCACCGAAATGGTCCCAGGTTCGGCGAAACAAATTTGAAGTCCAAAGTTTTTCTTTGCTCGCCGCTATTTCATCCTGCGTAAAACAGTAAGGTTCTCCAATCTGGGTCGCCATATATTGCCGATACGCGTTGTCTTCTAAATAATTAAGCAATACGAATGCGTCGACAATACTGGTTCCCACTGTCACTGCTCCGTGCGCTTTCATTAAGGCTGCCGGACGGTCGCCAAGAACATCTGTCAGCCTTTTCGCCATCCCCTGGTTATTAATAGAGTTTGGTGAATCTAGTATGGGCAATGGATGAACCAGCGCGCCCTGTGCATATACGGGTAAATAATCTTTGCCCGCTGTGGTTAAGATCGTTGACCAGTTCGGGTGGGCATGAATTACAGCGTTGATATCCGCACGGACTTTATAGATCCCGGCATGAAGATGAAACTCCAACGGTGGTCGACCATTTCCTTCGACAAGATTGCCGTCAAAATCAATTTTGCATATATCAGCGGCGGTTAGATTACTTCGTTGGCATGACCCAACGTTAATGAGCATGGAATTGTCACCAAGGCGAACACTCGCATGCCCATTGTAATCGACGATACCAGATTGCTCGAGCATTCGAATACATTTGACAATTGCTTCCTTCTGCTCTGACAAGTCACTCATGTCCTCTCCCCTCTCAGAGAATATTCGTCAGATTATACCCTGCTCCCGAAGACCCGCGATCGCATCCGTATCGAACCCTAGTTCGGAAAGCACCTCTTCGGTGTGTTCGCTCAATTGAGGTGGAGGAATCATAGGTTGGTCATCGCGCGAGCCATCCACGTATACCGGACGACGCGCAAACGTCTGTTTGCCTTCATTGGGATGGGTGACGTTATAAAATGTATCTAGGTGTTTAACCTGCGGATCGTCGAATACCTCTGGCAAATTGAGAATAGGGGCATACGGAACATCATTTTCTTCAAGCCGCGGCATCCAGTAATGCCGTGGTTGAGTAGCGGCTGCCTTTTTGAATTCGGCCGTCATCGAAAAATAGTTCTCTATGCGCTCCATCCGGCCCGCATATTTTGGATCGTCTCGCATATGTTCTACTTGAAATGCCGCAGTAACCCCTTGCCAAAACTTTTCTGGTGAAGACAAATGCACAGCCAACAATTTACCATCCGCGCATTTCATCGCGTGGGATTGAGACGCTTGCGCCCGCGACGTCGGGCCTGGTTCAATATTTTGTTGTGTTAAGTTTGCGTATGGGTCGGGAACAAATGCGATAGCACTTTCCAACATATTAACGCTCAGCGTCCGCGGAGGACCGCCTCGCTCGCGTTCAAATAGTGCGGAAAGGATCCCATAGCAAGCATTGTAGCCGGTCATGTTATCACCAATTGTAGGTCCGGTAACCTTTGGATTATCGGGATCCAAAAATAAACTCGCAATTCCGGACAGAGATTGCGCGACCGCATCATAGGCCGGCCTTTTCTCATACGGGCCGTCCTCTCCAAAGCCCGTTATTGAGCAATAAATCAATTTCGGGTTCCTCTCCCGAAGGGTTTCCACAGAGAGGTTGAGGCGGTCCATCACACCAGGTCGAAAATTTTCGAGCAAAACGTCTCCCGTTTCCACTAGCTTCAAGAGGATTTCGCGCCCTTGTTCGGAACGCATGTCGAGTGTCACGGAACGCTTGTTCCGATTGTAAGCACCAAATTGGGCAGAATAGGTGCCCCCGCGCCACGACCGAAACATGTCGCCACCTTCTACTTTTTCCACCTTGATACAATCCGCGCCCATATCACCAAGCATCTGTCCGCACAGGGATCCCGTAATCATGGTGGTAAGTTCTATGACCCGAACGCCGTTCAGCGGTCCCGCCATTAAGTGTCTCCTATAGTTCTATAAATTGGTTTTAAAACGTTTTGTAACCTTGTGGAAGTTCCGCCTTTTCGGCGGCGATCATCTCATCAACCATCCTCCTCACTTGAAGGTTTGGTGCGTCAGCATTTATGTCGACTTGAATGGCATCAGGCGTTTCCGACATTCGTCTTTGTTGTGCTTCCAGAACAACACAATCCTCGTCAAACACCTGAGTGAACTGCGTGCGATAGATTTCATCCCACTCCGGTGAATCAACGTTGAAGTGACGGCAATGAGAATAAAAGTAATGTGTTGTCGTCTCTGTTTCGGGCGTCGGCAAGTTCATGATTTTCATTTCCACACCCCGGCCTTCTTCTACTCCGCCGGGTGTTATTCCCGTCCCAACTTCGACCGAACCCGCGTCCGAAGCCATATAATAGGGTAAGTCAGAGGTCGTCATTATCCACCTGTCCACGTTTCCCTGAAAATTTCCAGCTTTCTGATAAAACGGCGCCGCGGGTCGGTCATATATTACCCTGCTCATTTTGACCCTCTTTTGGTCCTCCCATCGTTCGGTCTTGGGAGGAAAATCAATGATTGAGTCTGCCCCAATGGACGAAGAATGAACGTAGGTCAGATGAGAAATATCAAACAAATTGTCTGAAACTAATAGATAGTTGGCTTTAAGGTACATTGGTTTACCGCCTCGACCCTCTATCGTTTTCCAGTCAGGGCTCTCTAGCCACCACCAGTCGGGAAGGTTACCCGGATCCGCCTTGTGAGGATCACCCATCCAAACCCACACCCAGCCATAACGAACACAGACTGGGTAAGCGAGCACGGACGCATTTGGTGGGATTGTAGACTGACCGGGGACTTTAATACATTCGCCCTCCCCGTTGAATTCCAGGCCGTGGTATGCGCACTGAACACCGCCCTCCACCAATTTTCCAATAGAAAGGGGCACAGACCGATGACAACAACGGTCCTCTAGAACCGCAACACCTCCCCTTACCGGAAATAT
The DNA here is from genome assembly GCA_964579285.1 of uncultured Rhodospirillaceae bacterium. GTDB lineage: Bacteria > Pseudomonadota > Alphaproteobacteria > MPNO01 > UBA830 > JAYZQT01. The sequence goes on from CAZOHS010000001.1 coordinate 25,179, forward strand.
CACCAAAGGTTCATTTAGAATTGTTCGCGCTATTGGGGCATCACTAATTTCACTTTCCCACGCGACTACGTACCAAGCATTTTTGACAAAACTCATCTTTGCCTCCTTCACCCAATTTCAGCATAACCAGCGGGTTTTGCACAATCACCACAGCGAACTATCATTGGAGCACCAATCAGAGGAAAAAAAATGTCTATTATTGACGCGTACAACCACGTGATCCCAGAAAGATATTTCGAAAAGCTGTCAGAAATAGCGCCAGATCCCCGAATAATAAAATTTTTCGGATCACTTCCTGCTTTGCATAATACAGACGCGCACAAACGTCTCTTGGGTGAGTTTGACGACTACCAGCAAATCATCTCACTGGCCAACCCACCAATTGAGATGCTGGGGAACCCTGAACAAACTCCTGCGCTGGCAAGACTTGCCAATGATGGACTTGCGGAGAGAGTTCGTTCAAGCACCGATCGGATTGTGGGGTTTATTGCGTCCTTACCGATGAATAATCCAGATGCCGCGGTGAAAGAAGCGAACCGGGCCGTCGAGGAGCTTGACGCCCGCGGCGTTCAGGTTTTTACGAACGTCCTCGGAAAGCCGTTATCAGAACCAGAGTTTTTTCCCATATTCGAAACGATGGTTAAACACGATCTTCCCGTGTGGATACACCCGATGCGGGGTCCAAATTTTCCTGACTATCAACACGAAAGCGCTTCAGAATATGAAATTTGGTTTACTTTTGGATGGCCATACGAAACAAGCGCGTGTATGACCCGCCTGATTTATTCCGGTATCTTCGACAAACTACCTAACGTGAAAATCATCACTCACCATTTTGGTGGAATGGTTCCGTTTTTCGCCGAAAAGATAGGTATAGGCTTCCAACAAATATTTAATGGAAACTCCACGATGAACCCGCTAGCAGAGCAAGCAGGACTAAAAAAACAGCCAAAAGAATATTACAAAATGTTCTATGCTGATACAGCAACAAACGGCTCGGCCGCGGCAGCAAAATGTGGCCTGGAATTTTTTGGTCCGGATCACAGTTTATTCGCTACGGACACACCGTTTGATCCAGAAGGCGGTTCAATGCTGATCCGCGAGACGATTAACGCGATCAAATATCTCGACATCGAACCCGAAACTAAAGAAAAAATTTGTCATCAAAATTTAAAGCAATTGATCCGACTTTCCTGAGTTAAAAATGGGCCCTTTACCAAACCCTAAAACACTAGAAATACCTTTTCGAACACTAGGCGAAGCTTTTAGTGATTATGTCGCTCGGCATCCCACCAAAGAAGCAATCCATTCCATCGATCAAAATATCTCCTTGGATTTTCGGCAACTCAATACTTTCGTTGAGCGAACGGCTACCGCCATGGTTCGAAATGGCGTTCGTAAGGGTGATCGAGTAGCCATACTCTCCGGTGAATGTGTTGAGAAATTAATTTTAATGTTTGCCGCGTGGCGCTGCGGCGCATCCGCGTGTCCTTTCCATGCCGAAATCACGGCGGAACACCTCAAAACCATTCTCATAACGATTGAACCCACACTGTTAATTTGGCGCGCGGACGACGTAGACGGGGAAGCAATACAGGAAGCTCTATCTTGCCCTTCATTCTCTTTCACTGCCCTCTCAGAAAAGCACGGTTTCTTCGCGAACCTGCCACAAAAGTGTGGCGACTTATTACCTCCAGGCAGTGAGTACGGACCCGACGACGAGGGTTGTATATTTGCAACTTCTGGTACCACTGACATGCCGAAATGTGTCGTTTGGGACCAGATGGGCCTTTGGCTTTGCGGCCTGTCGACCATTGATTTTACGGGCATGACCGCAAAAGACCGTTTGTTAGAATACAGGACCTTTAGTTGGCTCTCACCGCAAATAGTTACGTTTATGCCCTTTGTAGCATTAGGTCTTACGATTGTTATCGCGAACGGGTTTTCCCGGAGAAACTTCATCGGTTGGGTCCGCTCACATCGAATTACTCTGGCAGCCGGCGTCCCGACAGTAATCAACATGTTGTTAGACGAACCCGTTGACTTCAAATCAGATGATGTAAAAACGCTTAGATTAATGACGGCAAGTTCCGCACCGTTAGCGCCAGAGCGGTGGCGGCAATTCGAAGCACATTATGGCATACAACTATTACAATTTTACGGCGCGTCGGAAGGTGGCTGGCTTTGCGGAAATCGGCATGACAAATTCAAGGTTGGAACCGCGGGTCCCCCCGCAAAACACATAGATCTTGCAATACTAGATCCTGACGGAAACATTTGCGCGAATGGTACTGAGGGGGAAATTAGTATACGTGGCGCACAAACCGCTACGGCTAGTATTACGGCAGGAGGAGATTGGGAAGATCGCAGAGCGTTCCGTTTGCTTGAAAGAACCCGGGTAGGCGACCTTGGGATCATGGATGACGAAGGGTTTGTCACCGTAACCGGGCGCGTAAAAGATGTAATTCTCCGGGGTGGTGTTTCAATCGCGCCACTCGAAATAGACGCCGCATTAATGACTAACCCCGACGTTCGCGAGGCCGCCGTCATTGGTATTCCAGATAAAATTTGGGGTGAAGAAGTTGCCTGCTACGTCGTACCCACAGAAGACGTAAACCCCTCGCCCGAAAGCATACTGATTCATCTCGGCAAGCGTCTTCCCGAATTCAAATTACCAAAGTTTATCAAGTTCATTGATGTATTGCCGAAGAACGACCGCGGCAAAGTAAAACGGGAACAACTTAAGGATTGGTGGTTAAAAGAGAGACCACAGTAGCTTTTATAAAGCGTCTACCTTATCTCGGGCGTCTGGTAATGAGACCAACACCATGCCTCCTAATATCAAAACTACCCCAATGAGAAGGTCGGTAGTCAATTTTTCATCAAGAAAAATAACACTCAAAAGAAGAGCACAAACCGGTGCCCCTAGAAGGCCAACCGTAGATATCGTAGTTGGCAAATAACGCATACACGTCGTCACTGATATCATTGCGAGAGCGGTTCCGAACGTCGCCCCATAGCCAAACAGAAGAAACTCCTCATTCGTCCAAGCCCAATGCATTGGCGGGTCAAATAATAATGCCAGTACAAGCATAAAGGTCGCGGCAATTGTAAGTTGGAACGGAGCTAGTTGCAGAGGTGTCAAGGTAGGGTTACATGCCCGAATATGAATGATTGAAATCGACCACAAGACCGCGCAAAAAAGCAACAAAGCGTTACCCAGAACGACGTCCGTGTTCGACCAATCAAACGCTGTAGGATTGAAAAGGACCACCAAACCCACCATCGCAATAAAAATCCCCGCCACTTTGCGTCTCGTGGGGATTTGGCCAAACAACAAATACGCTGCTGGCAAAACCCACAAAGGGGTCGTATACCCAAGTAGGGCAGCCCTGCCAGCTGCCACATATTCTAGAGCGACGTGCATTAACGCTGTGTACAGAGCCATCATCAGAAAACCGATTGATATTATAAGACGCACATCACGGCGGGAAGGCATCCGGAGACGACCTGTAAAATAAAGCACACCAACTAAGATAATAATTCCGACCCACATACGGAGAGACGCAAACCAAAACGGCGGGAATACCTCTATTGCCCGGCCTGTGACAGGCCACAGTCCACCATAACCAACTACCGCACCAATAAGGGCAACATAGCCAACCGTTCTAGATGCTAACACCGATCATTCAACCGAATGCCGCGCCACCGTTCACGTTGGTATTTTCGCCTGTTACGAATGCCGCTTCATCAGACAACAACCAGAGCGCCGCCGCGACCTGTTCGTCCGGTTGGGAGATACGCCCCAGCGCGGTACGACTAGCCGCACCTGATTTTGCTTCCGCGCTGTATTCCGATGTCATGGCAGTCTCCACGACGCCAGGACTTATAGCATTGACCCGAATACCAAACTGACCCCATGACTTAGCAAGAGTGCGAACCAACACTAACACGCCACCCTTCGAGGTCGTATAAGCTGGGCCACCTCGGCCATTTTCACCCGTGCCCCCCATCAACACACCCCCGGAGGCCGTAAGCACTATCGAACCCTTTATTCCGTGGTTTATCATCACTTTTGCGGCCGCTTTCGCCATTAAAAATGATCCCGTCACATTAATTGATAATATCCGATTAAACTCATCGGCGTCCGCTCCTTCCCAGTTGAGCTTAGAATGGGCAGCCGCAAAGTGAGCAAGGCAATCCACCCCGCCAAAGGCATTCTCCGCACTTTCTGCTGCCGCTTCAGCGGTAGACGTTAACGCGACATCCCCTGCTGCGAAAATGAGATTAGCGTTTTCATCTCCCAGTTCGGCTCCCATTTGGTCGCGGTTGACATCTACGGCGACGACACTGTTCCCCTGTGATAGCAGTCGTTTTGCGCACGCTCGTCCGATACCACTTGCTGCCCCGGTCACAATCACTCTTTTATTGTGTAACATTAACATTCTTCCAATAAGTCGTTGGCTTAAATTAAAGCATTATACTCCTGCAAAGCATGGCGCAGTTTGCACGACACTACGCGAACCCCGCCCCTTTATCACCTAAACTAGCCATCCCTGGCAATTGTCACCGCGGCAATGCCACCCACAATAAGGATCAAGCCAGCACCGAGCGGCAAGGTTAGAGCCTCACCTAAAAACAATACGCTTAACACTGTCGCAAACACCGGGACCCCAAGGAGTCCAACGGTAGACGTTGTAGCAGGCAAATTAAGGATAGCGGTGGTAACACCCCAATTCCCAATGCCACTGCCCACAACGCCCGCATACAGAAACAGGATCCATCCCGTGTTCGACACTTCAAAAACCGGCGGACCCTCGAAAATAAAACCGGATATGGCAGCCACAAGAAATGACACGAGCAGGTACCAGGGAACAAGCGATAAGGTATCCGAGACCGGGCGATGAACTCTTAACTGAATAATCACAGCGGACCAAAGAACAACACACAAGACCAACAAACCATTTCCGATAAGCAGTTTGCGGTCTGACCAGTCAAGCTCCGCAGGGCTGAATAGTAGCAAAAACCCAGCTATTGCGGCGCCCAAACCACACGCCTTAAGAACTGTAAACCTCTCACCGAGAAATAAAACAGCGACGGGCGTCACGAAGATTGCCGTCGTGTAACCTAGGATTGTTGCGCGGCCGGCGTGCACATACTCCAGCGCATTTTGAAAAATGGTTGAGTAAAGCCCGAGCATAATTCCGCCAACCGTAAGTATGATTGGTACATCGGCCCGGTCGGGAAGGCGAAGGCGCCCCTGAACTTTGAGGACAATTGCTATAAAAACACCGCCAACAGCGAACCGCCCGGCGGTGAACCAAAGCGGTGGCAGATGATCTACAGATATTTTGGCTACTGTCCAAAGAGTTCCGAAGCAAAAGATTGTCGTAAAAAGAGCTATTAAACCCGTTCTACGGTTAGAACCCATTTGGAGTTAAGAAAGTGTGGCGGCGCCTGAGAGGCAACCGCCACACGGTATCCTAGCCGATATAACGTGTCAGGAACATTGAGAGTTCCGGTATGTACGTAATGAGCATCAACGCGAGCAGATTGACGATAATAAAGGGAATCAGCCCCGGATATATGCTGGTAAGGGGTGCTTTGAACAGTGCCTGTGTTACGAAGATGTTTAGCCCAAATGGGGGCGTAAACATACCGATGGCGAGGTTCACTGTCATAATAATACCGAAATGGATGAGATCGACACCAATTGCCATCGCAATAGGCGCCAACAGCGGCGTCAGCACCAAAATAGCAGAGCCTGGATCAAGTAAACAACCAACAAACAATAGGAAGACGTTGATGACCATCAAGACCATCCACGGTTCCAAGTTCATTTCTTGAATGGACGCGACGGCATCTTGTGGGATGCCGGAGATCGTTAATAACTGAGAAAAGACACCCGCGGCCGCCACAATTATCAGGACTTGCGCGGTCAAATACATAGAGTCGACTGAGACTTCCCAGATACCTTTCCACGTTATGTCGCCGTATATGAACCGCGTGACGATGATCGCATAAACACACGCAATGCCAGCTGATTCAGTGGGCGAGAAAATACCCGCATAAATACCACCAAGAATAATAAACGGTGTGCCGAGTGCCCAAACACCCTCCTTGCTGGCCTTAAAGAATTGCGCGAGCGAAAAGCCTGCCGCCTCGCGTATGCCGGTCCTCAATGCATAGGCATAGATATACAAAGCCATCAATGCCGCCATCACGATACCCGGAATAACGCCGGCCACGAAAAGCAATGCAACAGACTGTTCAGCAGACGCACCATACAAGATCATGCTGATCGAGGGCGGTATAACAATCGCAATCGCTCCGGAAGACGCGAGAAGACCGGAAGAGAATTTCTCGTTGTAGCCCGCGTTGCGCAACGGTCCATATAAAAGACGACCAACTGCCGCCACCGTTGCCGGGCTCGAACCAGATATGGCGCCAAAAACAGTACACGTTCCCACAGTCGTTAAAGCTAAGGAACCACGTACACCCCCAATAATTGAAAGGACCCACGCGACGATGCGTTTTGAGATGCCACCATGACCCATAATCTCACCCGCAAAGATGAAAAATGGCACCGCCATTAGTGCAAACTTGTCCACGCTACCAAACATGTTGATGTGAACTGCCATCGGCGGCACGGGCGCAAAAATAAGCAAGACAATTGCAGCCGTCGCTAACAAGATGACGAAGATCGGAAAGCCGAGTAGAAGCAATATGACCGGCACAATCCCCATAACCCATTCCATGGATACGCTCCTTTTTCTCTATTCTTATATTACTACAGGGATCAGTCTTTACCGGCTGTTGTCACGGCCGCGTCGTCTTCACCAGCACTGTCATCCATCCCACTCACGAGGCTATCCACCTCGCTCTCAAGGTTAGCAGTAACATGTAATTTAAATCGGACAGCGATTGCTAAAAAGATTAATACGAAACCGAACAACAACGCGAAATGAGGTATCACCATAGGTGCCTCCGCCACAACACTGCGCTGATCATTATTCCACATCATCTCGACGACGACCCAGTTCTGCGGGATCACAAACAGACAAACCACCAAAATCGATGTAGCGGCAATGAAATTGATTATCTCTTTGTAGGGCGAAGGGAGCATAATGGAAAAGAAATCCATCTTGAGGTGCTGCCCTCGGTAGGACACAAGGATAGAACCAATAAAGACAGTCCAGACCATAATATAAATCATTATTTCTTCCGCCCAAATGATAGGCTCTAAGAAGAGATAGCGGCCTATCACATTACCGAAGTTAATAGCGATCCCAAGCATGACAGCAATTCCAATTATGAGTCTTGGAGTTGTGACTATTAACCACTTAAGATTTTTATCGATAACGTTGTTAGGCGTGAGTGAAATTACCGCCAACGCTACGCCCAGAAAAATACCGAGCAACCAATATAACCATTCCATTATTTGACTTCCGCGATCGAACTCGTTTTTGTTTATGTGAACTGAGACCCCAGATGCCAAGCCCTACCCGGGCAAATCAACCGAAATTCTCATATCGACAATAGCAACGTTTCTTCCCTTAAAAAGCATGTTTAAATTAAACACAATAGGAAGTCTAATCAATCGAGAGATTTTTAATGGAAAAATCGGTTATTGTAACTGGGGCAGCGAGTGGTATCGGTTTAGCTTGTTCCAAACTTCTCCTGGAGGATGGTTGCCGTGTTCTCGCATTCGATCCGCAGGAAGATAAGTTACGGGCGGAACTGCCCGAATGCGACGAAGTATCATTTTTCAAGGGTGACGTCTCGAATCCCGAGAATTGCGAAAACTCTGTCGCGCAGGCTGTGAAAACTTTCGGTAAACTTGACGCCTTGATGCACTGGGGCGCCGCACATTCCTCCAAGCGTTGGGACGAACTGGACGCAGTTGAGTGCAACTTCATTATGTCCGTGAATGTGACTGGCTCATTCCTGATTGCCCAAGCAGCCGCAAAGAATATGATGGCAAACGCTGGGGGTGCCATAGTCTTAACAACATCTACTTCGGTGCTTTTTGGAGTGACTGGAGGAAATGGGCAGGGTGGTCCCGCCTACGTAAGTTCAAAGGGTGCCATTATTGCTTTGAATAGATCTCTGGCCCGTGCCCTGGCACCGCGCGTGCGCTGCAACGCGGTGAGCCCCGGTCTCGCCGAAACAGCGATGATAGAAGGTTATACCGCGGCTCAGCGTGAGGTGATGGCACAACGATTTCCGATGGGGCGTTTTGGGCAGCCCGAAGAAATTGCTCACGCGGGTATATTTTTGATCTCAGATAAAGCAAGCTTCATTACAGGGGAGGTCATACACGCGAACGGTGGGTCAAACTTTAACTGACTTACTAAAGGCCTTATCATTATAGTGATAGCAACGGGAAGGATGAAAATGCCTCATAACTTCGAAATGCCAAAAAAATATATTGACCAGATGGTAAACCGTATGGGGAGAGAGCACTCCCAAGAGACTTTCGATACCGAAAAAACCGCGCTGGTCGTCGTCGACATGCAAAACTACTTTATGGACGAAAGCCAACAAGCTGGCTGCCCCGTAGGCCAAACAATAGTCGATAACGTCAATCGCATTGCGGACACCGTCAGGCGGACGGGAGGTATCGTGATATGGATACAAAACCTAGCGCCAGCGGACACCGCAATCACGTGGCGGACAGCCCACGAACGATATACTGCGGATAAAGCAGAAATAAGGGTTGAATCCATGACGCGCGGTGAATGGCCCTTTGAACTTTGGCCCACACTCGACGTAAAGGACGACGACTTTCGTGTTACAAAGCGCCGCTACAGTGCTTTTATCCAGGGCTCGTCTGATATTGAACTCATATTAAAAGACAACAACATTGAAAATATTCTTGTCTGTGGTGTTGCTACCAATGTTTGCTGCGAAAGCACCGCGCGGGACGCGATGATGTTAAATTACCGTGCATTGATGGTCTCCGACGGGTGTGCCACCGCGTCAGACGAGGAACACGGGAACTCCCTAGTCGCTTTTTACACACACTTTGGCGACGTTCAAAATACGGATGAACTGTGTGCTCGTTTAGAGGCATCGGATCGGCGCAATGAGCCAATCGATGCTTAAATAGGACGAAAGGATACCCCATATGGCTGGACCTATGGCACCCGAACCACCCCAGGGCAAAACGGTAATAAAAAATATCGGACAAGTGCTTTCAGGAGCACTTGAAAATCCAATAATCAGCGCCGATACATTGGTCGCGGTGGACGGCAAGATTGCTGCCTTTGGCAAAGAAGCAGACATCGACACCGAGGCTGCCGACCTGACGATCGACGCCCACGGGGTAACACTTTGCCCCGGTTTAATCGACAGCCATGTGCATCCAGTATTTGGTGATTGGACCCCCCGACAAAGTCAGCTTAATTGGATTGACTCATCCATGCACGGGGGCGTTACAACAATGATTTCCGCGGGTGAAGTACATCTTCCCGGGCGCCCGAAGGATCCTAAGGGGGTCGTAGCCCTCGGTATCACCGCACAACGTTGCTTTTCTGCTTTTCCAGCCGGAGGGGTAAAAGTACGAGCTGGGGCCCCAATTCTCGAAAAAGGTATGGTCGAGGAAGATTTTAAGGAACTCAGCGAAGCTGGAGTTAAACTGCTTGGAGAAATAGGCTTAGGCGGGGTCAAGGCTGGCGCCGAAGCCAAACAAATGGTTGACTGGGCGCGGAAATACGGAATTCAATCAACCATCCATACTGGCGGCCCCTCTATTCCTGGCTCAGGATTAATTGACAAGGACGTAGTTCTTGAAGCTGGGGCTGATATAATTGGTCACATAAACGGCGGACACACGTCCCTGCCGCTGGATCAAATCCGATGCCTTTGTGAAGAGTGTCAGGCGGGAATTGAAATTGTGCACAACGGTAACGAAAAGGCTGCCTTGTTCGCCCTCCGAACCGCGTTCGAGCTGAAACAATCTGAGCGCGTTATTTTGGGTACGGACGGACCGGCAGGCTCTGGTGTTCAGCCCCTTGGGATTTTGCGGATGGTCTCAATGTTATCCTCACTCGGCGATGTCCCTGCTGAAATTGCTTTTTGTTTCGCAACTGGAAATACGGCGCGTATGCGCGAGTTAGATTGTGGCCTAATCGAAGCTGGAAGGACGGCAGATTTCGTATTTCTTGACAAAGCTCAACATAGCGCAGGTAAAGACCTACTGGAGAGCGTGCAAATGGGGGATATACCGGGTGTCGGAATGGTCATGATCGACGGCCGCGTCTCATCGGGCAGAAGCCGCAACACACCCCCGGCAGAAACAATTCCTGAGGTTATTTGACACCTTACTTTATCGGAGCCCGTCTTCACCTTCCATTTGTTCAGTCGTCAAGCCCCCTACCCTTGGAAAGGGTCGCCCTGAATCGGTAACGGAAATGGCAACGAGGATTTCGTTTGCTCTAGGGGCATCTGCAAGCCGAACCTCCATTCCATCGAAATGGCTGCGTACGTATGCCGCATCTTTATGACCGAGCGGTACATCGATGGGCGTGCCCGGTCCTCCAAGCTTTTTTACTGAGGGCACGAGGGCCGCCCCTTTTTCCACTTCTTTGCGTAATGGGGCTCCGAGTTTTGGATGTAGTATCGCGGCGGCGTGTTCCCATTCACCGTTTTCCCCAACAATTGCGGCTTTACCATAACTCTCGGCGTCTTCAGGATTGATGCCAAGTGCTTCAACACACATTTTTCCAAGAATTTCTCCTAGTTCTGCGCCAATATCCATCAGATCGCTCAAATCTTCCTCATATTTCCCCGCGAATGGGTTTTCAATTACAGCCAGAGCGGCCGCCTTACGTGTGGGCGGATCAACTGACTTCCCTATATCTTTATGGGTTTCTTCAACAATGACTGATGTCTTTCGAATATTTGCCAGCATAGCGAACTCCCTAGGAAATTTTTAGTACCGTTGTTATTTTGGAAGTTCATCTCAGCAAAAATAATTGTCAAGCCAGAAGATCAAGCTTCCCTTTTTTCAATAGATGGATTGCCAGCAGCTTAAGCTCTGCTAAATTGCCCAAAACCCATCCCAATAGAGAACTCAGCATATGTCCGACGAGACCACACTCGAACCACTAAAATTTGGCATCGGCCAACCCGTACTGCGTGCAGAAGATCCAAAACTTCTCAGAGGGGACGGAATATACACAGACGATTACGATGCCACAGGACAAGCATACGCTCGATTTCTCCGTTCACCGCTACCCCACGGCAAGATCCAATCCCTTGATGTTTCAGGTGCGATCGCAGCTGCCGGCGTCATAGCCGTCTATTCAGGAGAAGATCTACGCAATGCCGGAGTAAAAGATATACCATGCCCTATCGCTGTTAAAAGCCGAGACGGCTCTGACGCAGTTGTGCCACCCCGACCAGCCCTTGCGGTTGGGGAAGTCAAACACGTTGGCGACCCGGTTGCAGTCGTCATCGCGGAAACCGCATCCCAAGCTCAGGATGCTATCGAGCGCATAAAGCTTGAGATAGACCCCTTACCCTACGTCACAGATCCGGTTATCGCAGAGGCCGTTGGCGCGCCACAAGTCTGGGAAATGGCCCCACGGAATACATGTCTTGATTTTCATTGGGGTGATGACCAGAAGGTTGAACAAGCCTTCGAGAAAGCGTCTCACATTACTAAAATTAAACTAACAAATACCCGCATGATCGTTAGTGCCATGGAACCCAGGGCGACAGTTGCAGAATACGATCAAGACCTGAAAAAATTTACACTGCACGTCGGCACACAAGGTGTCGCCGGATACCGCAATGCTATGGCTAATATGTTGGGCACCGAGCCGGAGAAAATGCGAATAGTGTCGCAAGAGGTAGGAGGTTCGTTCGGTATGAAGGGTAGTGCTTTTAACGAAGCCGTTGTCGCCCTATTTGCTTCGAGACAACTCCGGCGGGCGGTTAAGTGGACAGCTGACAGGACAGAGAGTTTTCTGTCCGATCATCACGGTCGCGCTATGACCTTCGAGTTAACCCTCGGCCTCGACACAAATGCCAACTTCCTTGCTTTACGCGTAGACGGCGTAGGCGATATGGGAGCCTATCTGACTGCCATGGGGCCATGGCCCGCAACAATGGTCACCAGTCGCAATATAATCAGTGTTTATAAGACGCCGGCGATCTCATTCAATACAAAGTGTATCTTTACCAATACTGTACCCACAGGCCCCTACAGGGGGGCAGGCAGACCAGAGTCGAAGTTCTTTCTAGAAAGGTTGATAGATAAGGCAGCAGAGGAAATAGGTATGGATAGGATTGAGATCCGAAGGCGCAATATGATTAGCCCGGAAATGCTTCCTCATTCAACACCCGTAGACCTCACATACGATTCGGGAGAATTTGAAACTGTCCTGGATAAGTGTTTGAAACGTGCTGATTACGATGGCTATCTCAACCGAAAAAAATCCGCCGAGGACCATGGAAAATTGCTTGGTTTAGGTATTGCCCCCTACCTCGAAACTACAGCAGGGCCCGGCACCGAACTTGCCGACATTCGTTTTGAGGCAGATGGCACTGTAACACTAACGTCTGGTACCAAAGATTTTGGGATGGGACATGCCACGCCCTTCGCTCAGGTTTTGTCGTCCGAACTAGGCATACCTTTTGAGAGTATCAACCTCGTTCAACACGATTCAGACGAAATGAGCCCCGGTGCCGGCGGGTCTGGGGGATCTCGCTCAATGATCGCAGCTAGTGGTGCGATCATTGAATGCGCTGCACTAATTGTAGACAAAGGTCTCAACGCGGCCAGTCACATCCTCGAAGCAGCAATCGAAGATATTACGTTTTCGGATGGAATTTTCACCGTAACCGGCACTGATAGATCTATCGGTATAATAGCCTTGGAAGAAAAACTGCGGGGCTTATCTGACCTAGAAGAGGGTGTCCCCAAAACATTATCAAATAAAGTTAACCACAATACTGCGCCAATAAGCTTCCCCAACGGTTGCCATGTGGCGGAGGTAGAAATTGATCCTGATACCGGAAACGTCACAATTGAGCGTTACACCGTAGTTGATGATTTTGGGGTTGTGGTAAACCCCCTCATCGTCGAAGGGCAAGTCCATGGAGGCATTGCTCAAGGTATTGGCCAGGTTATATGTGAAGACACTATTTATGATGAAAGCGGCCAACTTCTCACCGCCACGTACCTTGATTATCAATTGCCTCGTGCCGAAGATATCACACACATTGACTTCACAACCCACCCGGTACCGTGCACGACGAACCCACTCGGTGTAAAGGGTTGCGGAGAAGCGGGGAACGGCGGATCTTACCCAGTAATATATAATGCAATAATGGACGCGATTAATGGCAACAACGGCGTGGAATTAGGTATTCCCGCTACTCCCCAAAGAATTTGGCAGGCCATTCACTCTGTATAGTGACTACCGCAGTCCATCTTCGCCTATTACGTCTTTATCCTGTAATCCTGCCGAACGTGCATATATTCGGGGTGCAGTCGACATTGATTGCACCCATACAATCTCGTTTGCGCGCGGTGCATCATTAATAGCACACACGACTGTGTCAAAGTGCGATCGAACATACGCGGCATTCGCATGACCAATTGGAACATCGATGGAACATCCAGGGCCGCCAACTTTTTTTGTTGAAGGAACGATCGCCGCGGATTTCTCCATGAGTTGGCGCATTCCGTAACCACCGGGTTCATGCCACAACGCAGCATGCTCGAGTTCCCCGTTCTCCCCCACTATTGCGGCCTTACCGTACGCCACAACATTATCCGCACCTCCCAATACGCCCATCAGCCTCTTAGCCATCTCAATACCCATAGGTTTCAGTTGCTCCATTAAGGGCAGAATGTCCTCGACGTAACGACCAGCGTAGGGGTTGTGCGTCACAGCAGCGACATATCCTTTTAACTGAGGCGTCTCCGCAACTGGACCAAATTCGTGGAGCACCTCCTCAACGCAGAGGACGAATTTGCGGACCTTAACGAGATCGCCAAAATCCCCGCCGGGCGCTGTTTCTAAAGCTACTCTGCCATCGTCCATTTTTCTTTCCCCTAATATTGACCGATACTAAATAAGTAGGTTTTTAAAATTTCGAAATTACTATCTTTTTTATCATATAATCTGACCATTTTATCAAACAGGCGTCGCGTATATGTTTCTATTACTAAAACTACGCCCACGCACCCCGGATAAAATACCTCAATAATTCATAGGCATTAATATTAAAGTTTTTATTTAATTTCAAGTTGTTAAAATAAGTATATAAGAAAGTTATTTAAGATTTTTAATAGGCGCCGTTGCGCCAGGAACATCTCCCACATAGCGAAAATTCCCTTTTAGGAGTATCGCTGCGGCGACTATCAACCCATCCCGCAACATTCCACTCGCAGCCGTATGACCAGCATCAAGTGCTGCATCTACAGTAGTCTTATCAAGATTGCCCACAGAAACAGTTACCAACCGGTTGCCCAGATCGGTTTGATCATCCATCTCCGACGCTGGCCTTCGCTCAATCGATTGATGATCGGCGTTCACGGCATTAGCAATTAATGTTGCTGCGACATCAGCTATTGCTGCCGAGACCGCAACTACAGTAACTGCATCGGCGATCCCAAAAGACCAACTACGACCCCGCCAACCACTGGTCGCGACACCCCGTATCGGTGAGGCATGATCTATTTCCGCAGTCGCATCAATGCCCGGTTTGTCAAGTTCACCCACAATTCCAAGTCTAAGTTTTTCACCGGGCGCGAGGTAAATAGCAATATCTCCGGAATTGTTTATGTATGCTCTACGTAAGTCACGCCCACGTGTTAATGCTTGAGCCATTTCGTCGGCCACAGATCCGGCCACCGCGGCCATAGGCGTTACAAAGGAGCCCCTGTGCGGCCAAACCGCATCCATCATCCTGACTGCCACTGGACCTTTCGGCACCCAGCGCGGTTCTTTAACAACTTGTTGGATTTTTGGGAGTTCCTCAACGAGTTGAGAAAGAATTGTCGAAAAGCGATCGCGAACCTGACCGTATGCCTCGGCGACCTCTTCATCGCTACCGAATGCCTCAATCACAAGATCAATGGGACCGTGTTGAAGGTGAAGCCTACGGCCGTCGGCCAACAGCGAGGACTGAAGCACTTTAGCCCCCCAAGAAACCGCGCATTACGAACTCGCAGGCGCCCTGCGTTCGGACAACGGCCATGGGTTTGTTCCCTCCCAAGGCATGGGTTCTACTCCGTGGAGACCGCCCTCCCTGAGGACTTCGTCAAGCCCTCGAACGTGATCTTGATAGCCTCCGAGCGCAATAAATTCCTCCTGTCGCATCGTAAATTCTATTGGGGCTACTAACGCGGGTGTCGGCACATAACCGAAAGAGTTGTCAGGTGTTCGCAATATATCAGCCATCAACGTGATCCCGCCACCTGGCCAAACATATACTGGCGCACCCCCGCACGTAACTCGAGTGCGCAATTCCCGCACCGACCGTGTCAAAAGTACCGGGTTTACAGTCACTCCGGCGCGCAGAGAACCTCCCGCACCTCCCATGAACATTACTGTAGACAAAGCGGGTTCGCAATTTTCCCCAATACGGTCGACCGAAACCGCCAACTCAGCCGGCATTTCGGATGCAACTGGCGTCAAGTCATCGTCCAAAATAAAGTATTCCTGATCTTCGCCTGTCGTACTTACCATCAACAAGCGAAGACCCGGCCAAGCGACCTCGGGATTAATACTTTCAACAATCGATAGAGGATCCGTTATGTCGGTACCGCCCCACCCACTTCCAGGCTCAGCAACCTGAAAGTAGCGCCCCGGCGTAGACCTTCGGCCCCGAACACGGATACCTGCCGGAGGCATGTCTAGGAATTTTCCAGACTGATGTTCTGTCAGCACACCCGTAATGTGGTCATCGACAACGATTACCTCATCGGCGTGGCCAAACCACTGGGGTGCAAAGATGCCAATAGTTGCCGACCCGCAGCCCACACGCATCCGTTCTTCTTGTTCGTCCTCTATAATCGGTGGCTTTCCTGCTTGGACGGTCAGGGCAGCTCCCCCATCAATCGTCATCTCAACAGCTTCTTTGTTGCAGAGCGAGAGCATTGCCTGGCAAGTGGCATTACCTTCTTTTTTAGTGCCCCCCGTCAAATGACGGACCCCGCCCAAAGCCAGCATCTGCGAGCCATACTCGGCTGTCGTAACATGTCCAATCTGTTCGCCGCCAACACGAACAGCAGCAGGTTCCGGACCAATATAGCGATCAGTGTCGATTTTGACTTTTACACCACAGTAACTAAACACCCCCTCCGAAACGACTGTAACCATGTCGACACCCTCATGCTCGGACGAAACAATAAATGGTGCTGGCTTGTAATCTGGGTATGTCGTTGTCGCGCCAATACCCGTAACAAAAGTAGGTGATTGAAAATTTAGCGAACCATCCCACTCCGACTGACCCTGAATAAATGGGACGAGGTCACCACTATCATCGGCTATTTTTTGGGTCACTATCAAGGGGTCGGTGCGAGTAAGTTCCCCATCAAAATTTCCGTACCGATCACAGGCACCTGTCTTACCTTCCCTAATTCTGCACAAAACCGGGCAAGCGTCACACGTGATCACGCCATCTTTAACGACTTTCTGCTCACTCACGACCCCCCTCCTTGGGCGGCGATGATGGCGGCCCGCACACGGGCGGGCGTCGCCGGCGCCTGGGTTATTTCAGCACCTGTCGCATGATATATCGCGCCAAAGATCGCAGGCGGAGTGGGTATTAACGCTGGTTCACCAATACCCTTTGCACCGTATGGCCCAGTCGGTTCCGGGTCCTCAATCAAGTAGACGTCTATTGGTGGAATGTCCCCGAAGGTGGGAATGAGATAATCGTGAAGGTTTTCTGTTCGACCAGGAACATATTCCTCCATCAACGCTAGCCCAATGCCTTGGGCGACGCCCCCGTGTATTTGACCCTCAACTTGCATCGGGTTTATCGCGGCGCCTAAATCATGTGCGGCCCACACATGCAGTACTTTAACGACCCCAAGTTCTGTATCGACCTCTACTTTTGCTACCTGAGCACCGAAAGCGTATGTGCCGTAGGGGTTTCCCTGCCCCATTTCATCCAGTGGTGTCGCGGGCGGGTCAAACACTCCCTCACCAACCAATACATTTCCATGCAACCTATCCGATTTAAGTTCAGACAAATCTATTACACGCTGGGTATCGGCATCTGTGACGGTCAAACAACCCGCGGCGAATTCAACTGATGCACTGTCTCCAACGTTTGCAAGGCGCAAGATCTGTCGGCGCAGGTCAGCCCCAGCAAGCATCGCAGCTTTACCAGACACATAAGCCTGACGCGAGGCGGAACTCTTACCCGCATCAGCCGTAAGATCTGTGTCACCCCAAACCAAACCCACTTGGTCCATTCTTATCCCGAGGGCATCAGCGGCAACTTGAACCATAGTAGTATTTGTCCCCTGCCCAATATCTTGAGCCCCTGAATAAAGTGTTACGGTTCCATCGGCTGCCAAACCGATATGCATAGTGGAAGGATTTGACATTGACGTGTTACCACAACCATACCACATACAACCCACCCCAACTCCGAGACGCTTCGTACCGTCCGTTGCAGAATTATATTGGTCGGCCTCCCGACGCGCGTGTTTCCATGGATCACGCAGCGTTTCCAAACATTGATCCAAACCAGCAGAATATTTTAGTAATTGCCCTGTTGGCGTCTCGTGGCCTTTACGCATCGCGTTTTTTAACCGAAATTCAAGTGGATCCATATCGACTCGTTCGGCCATTCGATCCATCAGATTATCATGGGCAATCGCCGCCTGGGGGATTCCAAATCCCCTAAAGGCTCCAGCGGGCGTACCGTTTGTAAAAACCGCTCGCGTTTTAGCTTCTACATTAGGTACTAAATAGGGCCCCGTCGCATGCACCGGCACACGGTCTTTTACCGTCAAACCCCACGAAACGTATGCGCCAGTATCAAAATCACCCGTCATCTCAAAAGCAACCAAATCTCCGTTATTAGTACAGCCGTATTTCGCGGTGATCCTAGAAGGGTGTCTCTTAGTGGAGGCCGACATCGACTCTATTCGGCTCCACGTCGCACGCACAGGCTGATCCAACACCCAGGCAGCTATTCCCAATAGAGGATGGACACCCAAGTCCAACTTACCACCGAAGCCACCGCCACAGGCTGTTGGAATAATCCGTACCGCGTCGTTAGAGATACCCACAATTTGTGCAACAAGGTCGCGGTCCAAATATGGGGATTGGGTTGAAACTGTCATCTCAAGACGATCTCCAACCCGCCTTGCCCAACCCGCTTCAGGCTCTATGTAAGCGTGTTCCACAAAGCCCGTTGCAAAGGAGTTCTCTACAACCACGTCAGCAACATCAAACCCAGATCCGACGTCGCCCTTTTTTAGGTAACCATGGGCTAGAATATTCCCTGGGTGATCCGAATGGATCTGATGAGCGCCGTCCAACAGAGCCGCATCGAAACCATAAACGTCATCGCGTACTTTGTAGCTTATTGGCAAGTCTTCATCGCGGATACCATATACGGAAGCATAGTCCCCTACCAAAGCCAGCACCGTTTCACCCCGAAAACGTATTTCCCCATCAGCTATTGCCGGTTGATCGTTTACGTCGGGATAAACGCCATAGGCATTTCGGCCTGGCACGTCTCGCGCGGTAAGCACACGAACTAATCCCGGCCAATCATTATAAAGGGTGCCAAAGTCCCCCAGCTCGAAGGAAGCGTTGGCGTGAGGTGACCGAACCGCACGCACCCATAGTGCTTCACTCGGGGCGGTATCCGCGCCAAAATTCTCGGTCCCATTTACCTTCTGCACACCATCCGTTTTTAAGGCGCGTGCACCCATTGCCTCCCCAACATCAGGGTTAAGAAACCCAGCGGCTTGTGGAGATGCAATCTGTTGGACTGCATCGATGATATTTCGATAACCAGTACATCGGCAAAGAACGCCCCCCAATGCATCAAGTATCTCTGTTTCGCTCGGAGTTTTGTTATGCGTTAATAAATCGGCCGCAGCCATTAACATTCCCGGTGTACATATACCGCATTGAGTTGCACCACACTCGTGGAAAGCCCGTTGAAGTTCCGACAACTGACTACTGCCTGAAGTTAGCCCCTCAACTGTAGTGACTTCGCACCCTTCAGCCTGGGCTAACGGCACCATACACGCGCATACCTGTTCGCCATCAAGCAAAACAGTGCAAGCTCCACAATCACCGGCATCGCAGCCTACTTTGGTCCCCGTAACCCCCAGATCTTCGCGCAGCACCTGCGCCAAACGGGTTAAGGGTGCGGACATCGTAGAAACCGAATTTCCGTTAAGGTTGAATGTTACTTGCATGACTATCAAACGAGCTCCGTTATAGCGCGTCGGACGAGCGTCAATGAAACATCCCGTCGATACGCGGCTGTACCTCTTACGTCATCTATCGGGCTCAAAGGTTTTAGATGATCAGAAACCACACTTGATGCGAGATTTGAATCAACCTTCCTACCCACGAGCAGACGTTCGGCATCTGTCAAACGGCACGCGACTTCGGAACAGGATCCCACTGAAAGTCGCAGCCGTTCAACTGTTCCATCATCGGATGTTTCTAGAACGGCAGAAACCATCACGATTGAAATTACTAAGTACTTGCGCGCGCCCAGCTTAAGAAAAGTACTTTTTGCCCCATTTTTACAGGCTGGAATAGAAATGCCGAGAACCATTTCATTGGGTTGCCGTTTAGTCTTTCGATTTCCAAGGATAAATTCTGAAACTGGTAATGTTCTCTCCCCAGAGGTCGACGCCAATATAATCGAAGCATCAAGGGCTAATAAGCCAGGGACCCCATCCGCCGCTGGCGAGGCATTACATATGTTCCCAACTATCGTCGCTGCGTTCTGTATTTGTACGCCGCCGACCTCTTTGGCGGCGAGCTTCATTCCTGTAAGCCAATCTGGCAGATCTGCTCTGATTAAATCGGACCAAGTGGATCTCGCGCCGATATATATATGATCTCCTCGGTCTTCAATGACCCGCAAACCTTCAATAGCGGTAATATCAAGCACATCGTCATCTAGCGGTTTACCGACACGAGCCGGATAGAAATCGGTACCACCCGCGATGATTGTGGGCTCGCCAATTGACAGCGCTTCGAGCGCTTCATCGAGCTGCTTTGGGCGTAAAAAAGATGACATGCTTACATCATTGCTTAGTTAAAAATTTGTTTGTATACATACAATTATTCTTCACCCAAGGGGTGAGTGTCAAGGATCCTATCATGACACCGAATGAGATTATGAGATTTAAATATCCGAGTATCACGTCAGTTTTTAAAAATTTTGCTTCGATTCTGCTATGAACTTCTTTATGACAAAGAAGTTATTTTTGAATCTGTTTTATCCTCAAGGTCAAGTTCCCAATCACCGTAATGTAAGGTTAGGTTATAATGAAATTATCTATGGCATTTTTAACGAACCTGCCGCAGACTGAACCCTGCTTGACGAGGTTGTAACGTCCACCTAGTTTTATTTTTTTCTAACATACAAATAGTTCTGGATACGATCTATGGCCACAAATGCTGCCTCCTCTCTTAATGCGGAGCGCAAATCTCTAGACTCAGTTGTTATTCGATTTGCCGGCGATTCCGGCGACGGAATGCAGCTAACTGGAACCCAATTCACTCAATCCACCGCCCTGATGGGTAACGATCTCGCTACCTTTCCAGACTTTCCTGCAGAAATTCGTGCGCCCGCTGGCACAACTTTTGGGGTATCGGCCTTTCAAATAAACTTTGCGTCGTATGATATACAGACACCCGGGGACGATCCGGATGTGCTTGTGGCAATGAACCCGGCCGCTCTAAAAGTACACCTAAAGGATGTACCCAAGGGCGGTACGGTGATCCTCAACTCTGACGCATTTTCCGAGCGAAACGTAACCCGCGCGGGTTACGGTGAAAGCCCGCTTGAAGATGGTACATTGGACAACTATATCGTTATCGCGATTGAGATAAATAAGTTGACCAATGCCGCGGTCAAGGATTGTGGGGTTACTTCGAAGGAAGCAACTCGTTCGAAGAATTTCTGGGCACTCGGTCTGATGTGTTGGATGTATAACCGAGACCGCCAACCAACGATAGACTGGGTGAACCAGCGTTTTGCAAAACTACCCAATATTGCAGCAGCAAATATAGCGGCTCTTAACGCGGGTCACGCGTACGGCGAGACGGTGGAATTACCATCAGGTGTGGAAGCCTACGTAGTACCGCGGGCAGATGTTAAACCGGGTACCTACAGGGCGGTCACCGGAACCGAAGCCGTAGCGTGGGGACTTGTTGCCGGCGCCAAGAAGGCGGGACTCAATATCTTTCTGGGCTCGTACCCAATAACCCCGGCGTCCGCTCTCCTTCACACCCTAACCAATCTAAAACATTACGGTGTCACCACGTTTCAAGCAGAGGACGAAATCGCCGCCGTTTGCTCGGCCATAGGGGCCTCCTACGCAGGTTCGCTCGGTGTTACATCCTCCTCCGGACCAGGAATAGCTCTAAAAACAGAAGCTATCGGCCTGGCCCTTGTTACAGAATTACCGCTCATTGTTGTGAATGTGCAGCGTGGCGGTCCGTCGACGGGCTTACCAACAAAAACGGAGCAATCCGATTTGTTTCAGGCAATGTATGGCCGCAACGCGGATACACCACTTCCTGTAATTGCTTCGCGAACGGCCGGCGACTGTTTCGAAACAGCGATAGAAGCAGTTCGTATTGCAACAAAATATATGACCCCGGTAATCTTCTTAACAGATGGGTTCCTCGCGAACTCGGCAGAACCATGGGAAATACCTGACGCCGACGCTATTGCCGAATTTCCCGTTGAATTTCGCACTGATCCTGAGGGTTTTCATCCATTTCTTCGGGACGAGCAAACTCTTGCCCGAAACTGGGCAATCCCGGGCACGCCTGGATTAATGCATCGGATTGGTGGCATTGAAAAAGACTATGATAGTGGTCACATCTCATACGACAGCGATAATCATCAGAGGATGACAAAAGTTCGTGCAGCTAAGATTGATGGTATCGCAAATGACATACCAGAACAAAAAGTTGAAGCTGGTGGAGACACCGGTAAGCTAGCAGTCGTGGGATGGGGGTCCACGTTTGGAGCAATAAATCAAGCTGTAGGTCGTTGTATTGAAGACGGTTTGAATGTTTCACACATACATATTCGCCATATCTCACCATTCCCAAAAAATTTAGGTGACCTTCTTGGAGGATTTGAAAAGGTCATGGTACCAGAGATGAACAACGGGCAATTGGTCCACGTACTCCGAGACAAATATCTAGTTGATGCCGAAAGCATTACACAAATCACGGGCCAACCGTTTAAGGTCTCGACCCTTGAACGCGATATCCGCTCGCGGATAGAAGGATAAGCTTATGAATGTCGAAACACCTATCGAAGCGTTAAAACCCAACGACTATGCCTCTGACCAAGAGGTTCGTTGGTGCCCGGGTTGCGGAGATTACGCCATAGTAAAAGGTGTCCACCGGACACTGGCCGAGTTACAAATTCCGTTAGAGAAGTTAGTTTTTTTCTCAGGCATCGGTTGCGCTGCACGATTTCCTTATTACATGGCCTCTTATGGTTTTCATACCATACACGGTCGCTCTCCAGCGCTAGCAACGGGGGCAAAGCTTGCCAATCCCGAACTCGATATTTGGGTCGTAATGGGTGATGGCGACGCTCTCTCCATCGGCGGAAATCATACAATGCATGCTATTCGCCGGAACGTTGATCTGAATATGTTATTGTTCAACAATGAAATCTATGGCCTAACTAAGGGTCAATATTCGCCAACAAGCCAGCTCGGAACTCGCTCACCTTCAACACCTCAGGGGTCTGTCGACTCGCCACTTGCACCTTTAAGCATCGCGCTGGGAGCTGGGGGCCGTTTCGTTGCACGGACATTCGACACCAATCAAAAACAAATGCCCGGCGTCCTAAAGGCTGCTCACGCACACAAAGGCGCATCTTTTGTAGAAATTATTCAAAATTGTATTGTTTATAATGACGGTGTCTTTGATGGCTGGACCGATAAGAAAGTTGTTAATGACAATTCAATCACAGTGGAGCACGGAAAAGCTCTGATTTTCGGTTCCGACGGAAATAAAGGCATAGCGAAATCTGAGGATGGTTTTGGTATTCGCGTTGTCACTATTGGAGAGGACGGCATCAGCGATGAAGACGTACTGATCCACGACGAAAAGAATAAAATGCTAGCGATGATGTTGGCCGACATGACCCAACCCGAATTCCCGGTTGCGCTTGGCGTCCTCTACAACAACCCAAGCAAATCATATGACGAAGCGGTACACGAGCAATTAACGTCTATAAGAGAAAAAAACCCGCAGGGCACGATTAATGAAATGCTGCGCAAGGGCCGAACGTGGACCGTCAGCGAGGGCGCATAAACCAAATACTAAGCGGTTCTGGTCGTACTTTCGGAGTGGAAGTGTGGAATTACCGTGTCGCCGAATAATCGGATTGATGCCTCGGCGGTCTTTACATCCATTCCGAAATAATTGACCTGCATAGATACCTCGTCACAACCCTCGCAAGCCTCGTTAAAAACCTCTAATTGCTCTATTATTTCTGACGGTGTGCCGACAAATGCGGCGCCGCAATCGATTTGGCTTTCCATAGTTTGTGCGACAATTTTTTCACGCATTGTATCATAGTTTTGATACGCATCCGATGGCGAGCCAGCGTTGTACTCCACCATCGCACTCACAATCTCACCGAAATGTCCTTCAATAAGCGGCTTTGCAAGCCGCCTAGCTTCGGTGCCGTCTTCGTGACAGTACATAAATACCGCCATCATAGTTTTTGGCGAACCCTTGTGTCCCGCCCGCTTCCACGCACCCCTATACGTTTCTAACAATTTTACTGGATCTGACCCCACACCGGGGATTGCCATAAGGCCGTGCCCCATTGTTCCTGCGCGCTCGAAAGACGCCGGCGTGCCCACAGCAGCAACATAAAAATCCGGTCGAGGTTTTTGCGTAGGTCGTGGAAACGTTGTCACATTTTCAAAACTATGAAATTTACCACTAGACGTGATGTTTTCGTTTTCGAGCAAAAGTCTGACCTGTTCCACACCTTCTTCAAAACGCTCTATGCTTTCATCAATATCAACCTCAAAGTGGCGAAATTCTTGAGGTAGAAACGCGCGAGCAAATCCGACATCAAGACGTCCGCCGCACATCGCATCCATCATACCAATATCACTAGCGAGTTTTAGGGGGCTGTTAAATGCGGGCAGCAACGCCCCAGTGATCATCCGCGCGGTTTTTGTGTGTTGGGATGCAGCCGTTAAAAAAATTATTGGATTTGGGCTGTAACCACCCCAGCGATGAAAATAATGTTCTACTGTGCGAACATGGGAAAAACCATATTCGTCACACAAAGAAATCAAACGCATCGCCTCGTCGTAATACTGCGATGGTGGCTTGATATCTTCTCTAATGTCCGGAAAAAATTGGAACCCAAACTTCATTCAAAACCCAATATTGAGCGTATATATGTCTAATTCACTAATACAAATAGCCTACACGAGTTCATGCGGTACCTGTTTAGGACCAAAACGCTGTACACGAGTACCCGAGGGTTTGTCGTACCAATTCTGAAGGTTTTTCCCAACATTACCATTTCGTACAATAATACCTATCGTGCGGTGAGGCCCATTGTATTCCACGTGAATTTCTCCCGGAGGCACGAAATCTATATAGCCGGGCGCGACTTCGTGATCACCAACCATCTCAAGTTCTATTTTCCCATCGTCCGCGCCGTCATCAGTCCTACGGTATCGGCGCACGGTCTCTCCGCCCGCTAAAACACCATACACCGTCAAAACGTCGCCGTGATCGTGTATCGGCGTCGCCTCGCCTGCTTCCTTAATGAGGGCATTTATCACAAACCCGTAATCAGGATCCTCATAAAACAGCAGGTTCTCATAATGGCCCTTCTCTGGATCATTTCGAGACGGCCAGGTTTCCGCCCGCTTCTTTAACTCCGGGTCCGCGAGTAACGTTTGTAGGGCCGGGCGGGCTTTTTCATAGCGTGTCACATCATCTAGATCTTCATCATATAGGCTTCTCAGATGCCCAATAAACGTCTCCACAGAGGCAAGCATGGCAATTTATCCTGATTGTTCGATCATTTTTAAAATAACTATTCGTGCTCTATGACACCAGTATGGAGTTTAAAGCGCTCTATATCCATTACTTATCTAACGTCCGCATTATCATTCGTCGGAACTCCTCACCGGATGGATAGGGCACCATTCGCGAACCTCCCAACCCTCCCGAACAGTTAACGAACCTATCTCTCCGACACACGCACCCCGCTCCACGATTGTCGCATCCAGCCCAACGATTTCCAGCGGGGTGAAGTTCGACGGTAATGGTGGCGCATCATCAATTAAACGGTCGATTAAGGTAAACCTGTTCCCCATGTCTACAGAGAGATCGGGTGCCGATGTTCCTCGTGGTCCCAGCACGAGATTTCTATCCCAATTCGTCATTTTAACCCGAAACTCTTGTTCAACGGACATACGTCCCGCTTTTTTTGTATACCCATCGCTTGTCATTACATCCGGCCCCACTAACCGGTACAGCGCAAGAAATGGTGCCTTAACATTCGCGGAGCATACAAACCTCTGAGCCGTTATAAAGCCGGGTATCGTTAGGAGCATATTGATGTGACGTTGGTAGAACTCATCAAAGGCTTCTCTTTCCGCAGACGTCGTATGCGGGTAATTCATCTCTACCATGTAATAGGTAGCGCGAGCCATATCCTCAGCTATAAAAGGGATTTGCGCCAGTGGAATGGTCGGTCACGTCAATTACACCTTGTATGGTGGACACTTCGGACAAAATAGCGTTTTGCACACCTTGCTGCAGCGTAACAGCCGAAGCGGAGCATCCTTGACATCCCCCTTCCATGCGCACGTACGCAACGTGATCGGTAATATCTATCAACGATATTTTCCCTCCGTGAGCAGCAACCGCGGGATTTATCTTCTCGTCAAGCAACCGAATAACGGCATCCGCTTCGGGTCCTGTAGGCAGTTCTCCCGACCCGTTAAAAACCCAGTCGGGAATCTCGGGGGCCTCCGGAGTACCAACCCAAGTCACGTCTTTAATTTCGGGAATATGATGCGTGATAATATTGGTCATCATCGAACGTTTTTGCGCGCCGCCACCGCCAATAAGCTCTAACGTCAGAATATCGTCGGCAAGCTTCTTAAACAGAACCTCACCTCCGTAACCCTCGACCGCCGGCCGTATTCTCTCTTCTAACAATTCAAAGAGCTTCATCTCCACTTCGTCAGCGAGCAACGGCTCGCCTGAGGCGTAAAATTCCATAATGCTCCCCAAAACCGAGGGCTTTAGAAGATACCACTCGATATTTGGGTCTTTTCGCAACGTGAGACTATTCAAGTCTAAGGACACTCCCTCTATACCCTCTACGCACAAAAGCCGTTGAGCCAGCGGTGAGCTATCCGCGGCCGCGGCCTCACCCATCTTAGCCCCGCCCGTGGGTAAGACAGGCTCGCCGGGCGTAAAAATCATAAGCGCGGGATCTTCGAGTTTCTGCGTCTGTATAAACATGAAATACCTATCAGGAGCTAAGCACTAAACCGCTGCTTAACATATTGTTCAACAAGTTTCTGAAAATCCTTCACAATATTGCTACCACGCAACGTAGTAGCCTTTTTGCCATCGATAAATACAGGAGCAACCGGTTCCTCCCCCGTCCCAGGAAGGCTAATACCGATATCCGCATGTTTCGATTCTCCTGGACCGTTTACGATACAGCCCATTACAGCAACTTTAAGTTCTTCCACACCACGATAATGTTTACGCCATTCCGAAGTGTTTTCCCTAAGATATTTTTGAATCTGATCTGCAAGTTCTTGAAAAACTGTGGATGTCGTCCGCCCACAACCAGGACAGGAGGTAACGAGGGGGATGAATGCCCTCAACCCCATTGTCTGAAGAAGTTCCTGAGCTACGGTCACTTCCCGGGTACGGTCTCCTGATGGCTCTGGCGTCAAAGAAATACGTATTGTGTCTCCAATACCCTCCTGTAACAACACTCCCATACTGGCAGAGGAAGCAACTATTCCCTTAGTTCCCATCCCTGCCTCCGTCAAACCAAGATGCAGAGGGTAATCACACTTGGATGCCAGTTCGCGGTACACCGATATTAAGTCTTGAACCTGGGAAACCTTAGCCGAGACGATTATGCGGTCTTTAGGCATTCCCAGTTCTTCTGCTCTCCTGGCGGACCCTACACCCGACAAAACCATCGCATCCTGCATAACTTCTGATGCACTTTTAGGCGAATTCGATGCGGTATTCTCATCCATCAACTGTGTCAGCAATGTCTGGTCCAATGAACCCCAATTCACTCCAATTCGAATGGGTTTTTCAAATCGATTTGCAATATCAATCATTGAGCTAAATTGAGTATCGCGTTTCTGGCCAAATCCAACATTGCCTGGATTAATTCGGTATTTTGCAAGCACCTCCGCACACGCTGGGTGTTCAGCCAGTAACGTATGACCGTTATAGTGAAAATCGCCAACCAACGGCACATCAACCCCTAATTGTTCTATTCGATCTCTGATGTGTGGCACGGCCTTTGCAGCATCCTCTCGATCAACGGTGATCCGGACAATTTCAGACCCGGCACTCGCAAGAGACACTATTTGTTCTGTTGTTTTCTCAACATCAGCAGTATCGGTGTTGGTCATTGACTGCACTACAATGGGCGCACCCCCGCCTATTGTAACCCCACCGACGTTCACCGCCATTGTCGTTCGACGTTTCATAGTTCCTACTCTGCATGGCTCAGTCATATTTCTTATCGCTATCAAGTAGAGATAGCGCTCACGTCCTGTTGAAAGAGTGGTTCCGCCGCATCGATCTCAGCAAGCAGTGTATTATATTCGGTGAAGACCTTAAATTGTGGAAATTCATCTATTACATTCTGAGGCGGACGAAATAGAAAACCAACATCTGCTGCCTCTAGCATAAGAGTATCATTATAGGAATCGCCAGCTGCGCAAGTATAGAAATTAAGTTTGCGAAGAGCGTCGACGGCTGCTTTTTTATGGTTTTTCATTCGAAGCTCATAACCAAAAATGCGTCCCTCTTTGCTCACCTTAAGCCGATGGCAAAACAAGGTCGGGTGTCCCATTTTAATCATCAGGGGGCCAACAAACTCGTAAAATGTGTCCGATAAAATAATTAGCTGATATTTTAGACGTACAGCGTCGAGAAACTCTCGTGCACCCGGGAGTGGC
Source organism: uncultured Rhodospirillaceae bacterium (assembly GCA_964579285.1). GTDB lineage: Bacteria > Pseudomonadota > Alphaproteobacteria > MPNO01 > UBA830 > JAYZQT01. The sequence continues at coordinate 53,611 of CAZOHS010000001.1, forward strand.
TCAATTTCCTCAATGATCGGCCTAAGTGTGTTAATTCCAATATCGTTTTTGTCTAGGATATCGAGGCGGTATTGCATTAGCTGATTGTAGTCGGGTTCGTCCCGCGTCGTGCGTCGCAGGTCATCAATTCCCGTCCGTTCTGCCAAATCTATCCATATCTCGGGCGCGATGACGCCCTCCATATCGAGACACACAATCTTCAATGGTACGACCTTATAGTTGTATATGATTTGCGGTATAACAGGGAGGGTATTAGCCCGCAAACAAGAAAAACTTAGTCAGCGTGATTTATGGTCGCGCGTTCCGGCTTAGTCCCCTGCACAGTGGTCCGGCGTAACAAGCGCCTTTCTCCCGCACCAAAATCCGTGCGCGCATGATTAGCACACCGATTATCCCAGATAACAAAATCACCCGGTGACCAAACGTGTTCGTAAATAATCTCTGGTCTTTCCGCATAAGAAAATAACTCCGATAGGACTTTTGTACTTTCGGATTGAGTGAAGCCCACAAGAGCCTCTGTCAAAAGTCGGTTAACATAGAGCGCTGTACGCCCTGTTTCTTCATGGCAAATAAATACTGGATGTTCTGCGGTACCCTTATATTTCGATATACCAAGGTTTGCCCTCATCTTTTTTGAAACATCAACTCCCGTGTAAAATCCATGTTTAGCGTCTACGTCTGCCAATTTTGATTTTAGAAATTTTGGCAGCATTTCGTATGCCTTATACATATTCGCGAAAAGTGTATTGCCACCTCGTTTCGGCACCTCCAGAGCGTGAAGCATAGTGTAGCGATACGGGTCACGCTCGTACGCGCCATCCGTATGAAAATGCATCTCTCCGTCAGGCAAAGAGCCGATTGTCTTACCGTCATCCCGAATATTAGAAACCAGCATGACTGACTTATGGATCTGGTCATCCGATTGTGTGCCCTTCGAATGTATTGGCCGGTTTGGCGGAGACCCAAAGTTTAGACTGAAATTTAGTTGTGCTTCATCACTTAGATTTTGATCAGCAAAAATAAGAACGATATATTCCAGCCACGCTTGGTGGATATCTTGCAAATCCGCACCGCTTAATGGCGCTGAAAGATCTACACCTGTAATTCTAGCGCCAAGTGAAGCGTGAACCGGAGAGACCTTGATAGGCATTATTGGACCCCTCGTTTGTCCCTATCCACAAATAATAGCTCCCAAATTATGCATAGGCAAAACTTCAAATATAGTGGTTTGTCTCGGACAAATTCGATATTAGAATAATCCTAACCGTGTTTTTTTGGATTGCTAAATGCCCACCGTACAAAAAATTAAAAATGTAAGCTCAGAAGAACTGACCCGCCGAGCAATAGACTTTCGTAGTTTAATCGCGGAACACGCCTCGGATTCTGAAAAACATGGTCGCGTCCTAGAAAAGGTCTATAGAGAAGCGCAGTCTCAGGAATTTTTCCGTTACTACCAGCCGGCACGTTTCGGTGGGCTTGAATATGATCACACACCTACGCCCGCGCGTTGGATGTTAGAATGGGGCTCCGCAGATGCCTCGATTGGCTGGGTTTGTGGCTTAGGGGTTGTTCACCAATGGCTGATTGCTCAGTTTCCGATCGCGGCACAAGAGGAAGTTTGGGGATCCAATCCCCATGCAACAGCATGCGGCTCTTATGCGCCAGCTGGAAAATGCATTGCGGAAGATGGTGGTTTTCGCCTGACGGGCGACTTCCACTTTGCCAGCGGGATCGATGTGGTGGATTGGGTAATACTGGGCGTTTTTTTTCCAACAAACTCTGATGACGGGCCGGGTGTTCCTGGGTTTACAATGGTCCCAAAGTCGGAACTAGAGATACTTGATAACTGGGATACGATGGGACTGGTTGGCTCGGGATCAAAAACCGTTGTTTGCAAAGAAGTTTTCATCCCCGAACATCGGAAGATAACCTTTGCGCAACTTGTGTCAGGCAATTCACCAGGTTACCAAGCCCTGCAAAACAGTATTTACCGTTATCCGTTCCTGTCACTTGTGGCCTACGCAATTTCAATACCTGCGCTGGGCGCATTAAATGGCGCACTTGAAACGTATCTTGACGCTATCCAGGATCGTTCGACCCGGGGTGCCGTTGTACTTGGCGGCAGCAAGGTAAAGGATTTTCAGGCGGTCCAAATGAGAGTTGGTCGCGCGGCCGCCAATCTTAAGGCGGCGAGGGCTATGCTATTTGAACAACTCGAAGATTCCCGGGTGAAGGTAGTCGAGCAAGGGACAATACTCACCGTCCACGACCGAATGGAAAACCGCATAACTCAAGCAAAGATCGTCGAACTGGGTGTAGAGGGGCTGGACCTATTGTTTGGCGCGGTCGGAGGTCAGGGAATACATTCTCATGGGCATATTCAAAGAGCGTGGCGGGACGCTCACGCTATAGCACACCACATTAGCTTCAACTGGGATGCGCTCAGCGCAATGTTTGGGCAACATCTGATGGGGTTAGATCCACAGGGACAGTACTGAGATGGTAGCCTACTGGATAGCGGCCTTAAGTGCTCAGGATATGACACCACTCCGCGAATACGCTGCACAAGCTCGAGTTGCAATCGACAAGTACGGCGGCAGATCGCTTTCCAGGCTGGGGCGGTTTCATCTTCTTGAAGGCGAGTTTATCGGCGATAAAATGGTGGTTATTGAATTTGACAGCATGGAACAGGCCGTCGCGTGCTATAATTCGCCCGAGTATCAGGCGGCTATCAAGCTCCGAGAGGGAAAGACAGATGGCCTTTTTATTGTTGTCGAAGGCACCAATTAGACAGGATTGCGACTTAACCTGAAACGACCCGTTTCTGTATAATAGAAATCGCTAGTATGACGATAGTGGCGTGGATAAGTTGGACTAAAACCATTACCTTCTGTGTGCGATGAGCTTTTAGCTATCCTGTTCTGAGAACGGACCCAACATATGAAGTTAGTTCCTAAATCACCAGCTGGCGGCGCGGATATCACCGAGATCGACCTGAGCGATCAACTGCCCGCTACGACGATCACCGCGGTTAAAGATGCCTTTCATACTTTCGGCGTTATCGCATTCCGTGATCAGGATATTAGTCCGGAAGATCAATTTCGCTTCTGTGAGCTAATGGGGGGTACGGCGACGCGCGGCCAACCACTGGATAGACGGCGTGAGCAGGCGGATGCAGAATATGACGGCGCGGTCCACCTTGTCACCAACTTAACTAAGGACGGCAAGCCGCTCGGGTCATTTGGTGATGGAGAGGTCTGGTTTCACCATGACGGTAGTTTTAAAGAAATACCCTACGCGGCTACGGTACTTTATGGCCTCACGGTAACGTCGAGAGGTGGAGAGACCGTGTTTGCGAATATGTACATGGCTTATGATCGCTTAAGTGATGACGTAAAACACCGCCTGGACGGGCTTTTTGGGTTAAACATTTATGACTACGCGGCAAGGGAGCCGGTCGACCTAGATCGAGATACTTCGAATGTTAACCAATGGGTCCACCCATTGGTCATAAGGCACCCTGTGACTGGCCGGAAAGCACTTTACGTTAGTCCCCTAATCACCGCGCGGATCGAAGGTCTACCTAAGCAAGAAAGTAACGATCTCCTCCAAGAACTCTTCCGATATATTCACGACGATGAGATCAAGTTTCAACACCGCTGGTCCGCGGGTGACCTTGTAATGATGGACAACCGGTGTATTACGCACGCGCGGCTAGATTTTCCAGAAAACGAGGAACGAATGCTCCGCCGGACAATGGTGGAAGGGGTGCCTATAGGCGCTTAATACAGAATTTAGACCCCGAGATATTGGTGTTGGACATCTTTATTGGAACTTAGTTCCTGAGAACTACCACTCCAAACAACCTGACCTCGCTCAACAATATAATGCCTGTCACCGATCCGGGTAAGTACATCTACGTTTTTGTCAATGACAAGGATAGATTGGCCTCGGCTTTTTAAACCCTCAAGGCACTTCCAAATTTCCTGTCGAACTAGAGGCGCGAGCCCCTCCGTTGCCTCATCGAGTATGAGCAACTTTGGGTTCGTCATCAGGGCCCGTCCCACGGCGAGCATTTGTTGTTCGCCGCCAGAAAGCTGATTTCCCATGTTATTCATTCGGTCACCGAGATTGGGAAATAACTCGACGATGTCTGCTACATCCCATGGTTCCGAAGACTGGGATCTATTTGCTCTTGTAGCAATTAGGTTTTCGTGCACAGTCAAATTAGGAAAAATTTGTCTGCCCTCAGGCACTAATCCTAGTCCGAGTTGAGCGATTTGATAATCCTTGAGTCCACCCACCTCGGTACCTTCAAAAGTCACACTTCCTGACTGGAGAGGCACCATTCCCATCATCGTCCGTATAGTTGTTGTTTTTCCCATTCCATTCCGGCCAAGAAGAGAAACCACCTCCCCTTCTTGAATGGATAAAGAGACCCCGAAAAGCACCTGACTGGTCCCGTACGAGGCCTCAATATCTTTTACTTCAAGCATCTGTTTGAACCTCATCTTCTCCAAGATAGGCAGCTCTAACTTCAGAATTGTTCCGGATCTCGTCTGGGGACCCTGTCGCAATGGCCCTGCCATACACTAAGACGGTGACCCTATCCGCGAGGCTGAATACGGTGTCCATATCATGCTCTATAAGAAGCATAGAATATTCACCCTTCAACCTTCGCAAGAACTGCCGCATGTTTTCCGATTCCTCGGCACCCATTCCCGCGGTCGGTTCGTCTAACAACAGCATCTTGGGTTCTGTCGCGAGCGCCATAGCAATTTCTAACTGGCGCTGTTCCCCGTGAGCGAGATTGCCAGCCAAAGAAAGGGATCGCTGGCCCAGGCCGACCTGCTCCAAAATTTCTCGGGCGGGGTTCACTAAATCCGCGTCCGTTGACGCCGGTTTCCAAAACCGAAAACTGTGTCCCGCATGGGCCTGTATCGCCAAAATAACATTTTCTAAAGCGCTAAAAGCCGGAAAAACGCTCGTAATTTGAAAGGATCGCGCTAAACCCAAATGGGATCGCTCCGGCGCACTCATAGAACCTATCTCGGTGCCCGCAAATATGATTTCACCCGAATCTGGGGAAAGCATCCCCGCTAATTGCGCGACAAATGTTGTCTTTCCTGCACCATTTGGTCCGATGACTGCGTGAATCTCGCCGAATTGAACGTCAAAATCCAAATGGTCTGTAGCAACCACCCCACCAAAAGACTTATTGAGGTCCCGAACTTGCAGGATAACGTCACTCATCGCCCAATCTTTCTTTGCCAGGCAATAACCCCCAAAGGCCCTGTTTCGCAAACAGAACGAGAACAATCAATATGGGGCCAAAATAGAACTGCCAATATTCTGTGAAGCTAGCCATTACCTCCTCAAAGATCAGGTACGCGAATGCCCCATATAGCGGTCCAAAAAGTGTACCCATCCCGCCTACAATCACCATGACCATAATCTCACCCGAGCGGAACCAATGCATGTACTCTGGGGTCAAAAACTCGGTTAAGTTGCCAAGAAGAAACCCTGCAAGGCCGCACATAACGCCCGAAATAATAAATGCTGAAAGTCGATATTTTAATGTGGGAAAGCCAATCGCTTCCATTCTGGGTAGATTTGCACGTGAACCCCTTAATACCATCCCAAAACGGGAGTTCACGCACTTCCAACCAAATATCGTGCAGGCAGTAAGGGTCCCTAGGATAAGATAGTACATATTCAATTCTTCACTGAGATCAAAGAAAGAAAAGAATTCGCTGCGAGTGTCGATTGGGAGGCCGTCATCACCCCCATAGGTTTCAAGGCTGATGCCAAGGAAATAAAACATTTGAGCCAGAGCAAACGTCACCATAATAAAATATATTCCGCTCGTCCGAAGCGATATGTAGCCGACAAATAAACCAATCAGTGCTGTGCCAAATACACAAACAGCTAGTTGGACCCATCCATTCGTAATCTCATAGAACGCGAGTATCCCGACTGAGTAACACCCCAAACCAAAAAACATCGCGTGGCCGAAGCTGATCATTCCGCCGTAGCCAAGAATTAGATCGAGGCTCATGGCCGCGATTGCAAAAATCATCATTCTTGCGACAAGAGAAATGTAGAATTCTTCGCCGATTGCCTCCGCAACGATTGGCAAGAAGGCGAGAACTAAAAACGAAATAATCAGTACCCATAATTTTAAGCGACTTAACATTTGGATCAGCCTGTCCTGGCCGGAAACAGGCCCTGTGGTTTAAAGAACAAAATCACCACCATTAAGATGTAAACGAGCATCGACGCGAGTGCGGGACCCGCTGTTTGGGCTTGGTCAGGCGTTACGAGTTGAAGAAGTATATATGGGAGAATGGAGCGCCCAACAATTTCAAACACACCGACAACCACGGACGCCACTAACGCGCCGCGGATAGAGCCTATCCCACCGATAACAATCACAACAAAGGCGAATATCAGCATTTCTTCGCCCATCCCAGATTCGATTGAAATGATCGGGCCCGCCATTAATCCGGCGAACCCTGCAAAAACCGCACCAAGTCCGAACACAATTGTGTAGAGAATTCGAATATTTATGCCGAGCGCCCCGATCATGGGTCGATTGCTCGCACCGGCTCGAATCTGCATTCCAGTTCTGGTCTTGGTGATCATTAAATAAAGGGCAACACTGACGAGAATTCCCATTGCGATGATTAAAAGCCGGTAGCTTGGGTAAGGAACGCCGATGTCGATGCTCCCCGCGAGCGAGTCGGGTATTTTCATGCCGACGCCTTCGACGCCCCATAGAATACGAACGAGTTCATTAAAAAATAATATAAGGCCGAACGTCGCGAGCACCTGGTCCATGTGGTCGCGTTCATACATCGTCCGTAAAACGATGATCTCCACAATCATTCCAATTATCAACAATATTGGAACCATCAGCACAAACGCGATAAAAAGGTTCCCAGTCAACGTGTACAGTGTTGTCGATACGTACGCACCCAACATATAAAGGGAACCATGGGCTAGGTTAACCACGTTCATGATCCCCAGCACTAGAGTTAAGCCGGCCGAGATCAAAAACAGAAAGACACCGAATTGGACGCCGTTTAGGATTTGTTCAAGAAATAGCGTTAGAGTCATAGTCATCAGAGATTACAGCCAAACTAAATAAATTTTCTTTAGGCCTTATACTTAGCAGTATTTTGGGGAAGTTCAAAAAAAGGGGGTATCAAATTGATACCCCCAAATAGTTAGACCTGCATTATTAATTCCAGGCTTTAATTCTTTTACATTTGCCAACATGGCTGTCGCCAGCCATTTCCATCACCATACCCGTGGTTATAATTTTCGGTTTCCCGTTGGCGTCCGCGATAACTTCTCGCTTATAATAATTTTGAATTGGGCTGTGATTTCTATTGAATTTAAACTTCCCTCGTGGAGATTTTATATCAGCCGTTCTAATCGCGTTACGAATTGCGTCTTGGTCCTTCAGGTTCCCCTTTGAACCACGCACACCAAGGTCAATTAAAAGCGCCGCATCATACCCCTGAACAGAGAAACCCGATGGCAAATGACCATATTTCTTTGTGTAATCCTTTACAAACCGGACATTAACAGGGTCTTTGGATGTATTGTTCCAAAAGCTCGTGTGGTAGGTGCCGATAGCGTTGCTGCCGTGCCCTTTGAGGGTCCCGTTATCGACTGTAAACACAGTGTACAGCTTGACGACTTTATCCAATCCCGCCGCTCTATATTGCTTTCCAAAAGAAACGCCCATTCCGCCCGGTAAAAACCCATAAATAGCGCCAGGTTTTGCCGCACGAATCTGCGATAACTCTGCGGACCATTCTTGGTTCCCGAGCTTATAGAGAATTTTTCCTTTGGCAGGGGATTTATACCGCCGCATCATTCCGTTGAGCATATCTTTGCCGGCCTGATAGTTCGCGGAAATTAGAAAGACATCTTTAATACCTTCGTTCTTCATCAACATGCCCATCGCTTCCGGCTGCATGTCATTGTTCCAGGAACCCTGGAAATACCAAGGATTACAGTGTTTCCCGGCCATACCCGACCAACCGGCATTACTGCTTATAAGAAACGTTTTCGCCTTAAATGCTTGTTTCCACACGGCAGCGAGTACATTGGACCAAGTGATGCCAGTAACAAAATGAACTTTATCTTTTTTCAGAAACTTGTTCATAATTGTTCGACCAACGTCTGGTTTATGCTGAGTATCAGCTTTAAATACTTCAACGTTCATCCCGGCCATTTTATTACCAAGATGATCCAACGCTAGCTGGAAGCCTTCCCACTGATATCGCCCAAAAATGCCGCGTCCACCCGGAAAGCCATTCATAAAACCAATCTTGACAGTATCTGCAGCTGCGACTGGCGTTATTGCGGCGGGGGCACTCGTAATCGCTAGTGCAACGGCAGCAGCAATTAAAACATGCTTCTTCATGGATCTCTCCCTAAAACTTGTTACCGTCAAAACTTTTTCACCGTTTCGACTTTCCCGATAGTAACTCATTCTTGTTTATCCTTAAAGGCTCCCTGCCGAAAATGTTTTCAAGACCCGTGAAATGCCGTAATGAAGGGTATGTTTTTTAAAAAACTATTTGCCCGCTCCAAAACAGATTTTGTATTCTCAAAGGATCTACAAAACGACGAGCCTGCAAAGCTATATAGCGAAATGAAGGCGTGTATTGAAAGGCGCGGAGGCACGCTAAAAAATGTTAGACGCGCGCAAGCCTTGACCGATTTATTCAATCGGTTATCGCCCGGAGGCCAGTTAGTATACATTCAGGTCCTTGAAGCCTTTGGCGACGACCTCCCGGAAACCTCTCCCGAGACATACTCTAAGTTAGAAGAGGCCGAAATGTTTGGTGGTTCGGCAAGTAAATTAGCCGTACTTGATGCTTTTGTGACGCCTAGAAGACGACTAATCGCAATGCTATCAAGGACAGAAAACGGCCCCGAAACATTAGAAACTATTTCAAAGTTTGCGTCCCAAGATGTTATAGAAGACATTCATGATAGTCATTAATTCAGCAACTTATAAGAAAAAGTTAATGTAACTTAGCGGGAACGTATAATTACTGATAAACGGTCCAGAGGAGCATTACGATGGTCAAAAAGTTCGAAGATTATTGCTGGGCAGATATTATAGACGACGAAACATTCGAAATATATGCGGCGTATGAACGAGATCTTTATGTCGGCGCCAAACCAGCAGTTTTAATGATCGACGTTTATCAGGCGAGTTACGACGGCGGTCAACAGGATGTTATAGACGTTATTAAAGAACACCCGAGTTCTTGTGGTGCACGCGCTTGGGCGATGGTCGAACCTGCCAAACAATTGCTGGCTTCCGCCCGCGATGCGGGGTTGCCTATAATATACAGTACTGGCGACAAACGAAGCCACGCTGAAAAGGGTAAACCCACAAACCGGCAACGTGAAACAGATACCGCAAATGCATACAAAATTCTCCCCGAATTAGCTCCTGAGGCTGAAGATCTCGTTATCTACAAGCAACGGGCAAGTTGCTTTTACGGCACACCCCTTTTGTCCCATTTAATTAATTACGGTATCAGAAGCCTCATTGTGGGTGGAGGCACGACAAGCGGTTGCCTGCGTGCGGGTGTACAGGATGCGAAAGCGAATGGTTTTCATATCACGCTCGTGGAGGAGTGTTGCTACGATAGAACAGATATTAATCATAAAGTTAATCTTTTTGACATGCATCATAAGTACGCGGACGTCATGAAATTGGCGGACGTTGTCTCCCACCTCGAGACATTAAAAACTAGTTTGCGAGCGGGCTAGGTGTTTGAATGACTTCATTCATCAAACGCCCACTCGACTTAGTCTGAGGGTTTGTTAAGCGTCGTTAATTTAATCTTAAGACATTGATAAACACGACGCCCCTGTAATTACGAAGGGGTGCTACTCTTGCACAAGAATTTTCCACGCCATTCGAAAGCACGTGATCATCATCTTTATTGTAGTGTAGTATAAGAAAATAAGCGCCACTTTGTCTGGGGATGAATATGCTGAATGTAGGAATTGTAGGCCTTGGGTGGTGGGGAAAAATACTCACGCAAACATTAGAAAACAGCCAAAAGATTGAGGTATTGAAATTGTCAGATATCGACGCTCAGGCTGGCTCTTCGTTTGCCGATGTAAATCAAATTCCTTTTACAGACAAATTAACAGATCTTCTCTCAGACGATGATCTAGACGCAGTGATACTTGCAACACCTCACTCCTATCACGAAGAACAGATTATTGCTGCCGCACACGCGGGTAAACATGTCTTCTGTGAGAAACCATTCTGCCTTAATCGCGCTTCCGCTCTTCGTGCGATGGAAGCCGTCTCAAAATCAGAAATTCAAGTGGCAATCGGCCACGAGCGCCGGTTCGAACCGCCTATCGTTGACAGCATGGCCATGGCCCGAACAGGAAAGCTCGGATCCCTAATGCACATTGAAGCGAATTTCAGCCACGATCTTTTTTCGGCTTTTGACAATTCTAATTGGCGCCTAAATAAAGCAGAGAGCCCTGCAGGCGGACTGACGGCAACTCTCATCCACTTAACCGATCTCTCTATCAGCTTATTCGGACAGCCAGACCGAGTGCTGTCATCGGTCGAGTGCCACGGCGGCTTGGTGTCAAATGGCGATACGCTTACGACCCAAATAAAATTTCAGAATGGCTGCACGGCGTCCCTGGCCGCTCTTACGCACACACCGTTCTTTTCTCGTATCGCTATTTTTGGATCTAAAGGTTGGGTCGAAGTTCGTGATAAAGCGCACGTCCAGGCACCTGAGGGTTGGACCTTAACAACGTGCTTTAAGGATGGCCGTCCACAGACAATGGAATACGATGTTGCGGCGCCCGTACTGGCAAACCTTGAAAATTTTGCAGACGCTATTGCGGGAATTAAACCTTACCCCAACACACCCGAACAGATCATACAAAATGTCTCTTTACTTGAAGCTATTGTCCAATCGTCGGAGGTCGGAGAAGTCGTAACGGTAGAGCGCTAAAAATAAACTCAAAGGCCGACACTTAATACATAAACCTAAAATTTATAATTCGACGATGTCGCATATTACCAGTTAGTTCATTATTGTTTTCTGGTGCGACGTCTATCAATTAATCCAAAACAGACGGCCGCGCTGAAACTTCACTATGCCACCGATGCACGTTCCGGCATTTCTCAGGAATTGCCAACCGCCTTGATATCGCAAAATCAATCGCGCAGATCCCGGTGATATCGGCGAACGAAAATTCATCACCCGCTATGTATTGGGTTTCAGAGAGCTTTTGATTAATTTTCTCATAAAAGATTCCAAGGCGCAGTTCTCCGCGCTTTGCGAGATCGGGTATTTGAGGAATATCTTGGCCGTACCCCGAAAGGCCTCTTCCCACAAAGAGTTTATGGGTATTTCGAAATACCTCTGAGACCGCCATTAGACCCTCCCACTCAACCAGGCGATCCCACATCTCTATAATAGCGGCCTCCTTCGGGTCGCGACCCATGAGGGGAGTTTCGGGGAAAATAGCTTCCAGGTAACGACAAATTGCAGCCGCTTCGCCTATCCAGCCACCGTCATCTAATTCCAAGAGAGGCACTCGGCGGTGAGGATATCGTACGCAGTATTCTTCGCTGAGCTTCCCAGAGTTTTCCGGATCGCTAGCTTCAGCGATCTCAAGGTCAAGAGCTTTCTCAGCGACAAAAATTTTAGCTCTTCGCGGGTTCGGAGCATTTAACCAAGTATAAAGCTTCAAGTGTTTTCCTCCTCTATGATCATTTTGTTCAATATCTGCCGCGCCTGAAGGACCGGAGCGTCTAACTTAACATCGATCGGCTTCCACTCGACACACCGATTTAGGGAACGCTGCTGTGCCTCGACAATCGTTACATCCTCGCTAAATATTTTTGTAAACTCCGACATCATTCCATCACTTACTGTCTCTTCGTCAATACGGTAGTTGCGGCCAACAGACCAAAAATAGTGACAGGTTGTTTCAGTCTCCGGTGTCATAAAATGGGCCGTGTGGAGCGTCACCCCTTGGGTCCTGTCACCGGTCTCTGCGCCCGTTCCGGCCCTCGCGCACCCGATGTCGAAGGCACAGAGTGAGGGAGGAATAAACTCCCAGATCAACCAACGGTCCACCCGGCCCTCACTCCCAATTGCCCGAGCAAAGGTTGGCGAGGGAACCACATCCATCATCCAGCGCGCGGCACTAATACTCTGCTCTTTGCGGTCGATCTTCGGAGGGTTATCAATGATTGCGCCGGACCCGATAGTATCTGGATGAACGAATGGTGCATGGGTATTATCGAGTTGGATGTCGATTAATAGATTGTACCCGCAGGCAACATTCCAAAAGGCTCCCCCAGCGTCCCAGCCAGGGTCGTCACGCCAAAAAATATTAGGGATTAATCCCTGATCTGCTTTTTCCGAATCCCCCATCCATATCCAGAGACAATTGTGTTTCTCGATTACCGGATAACTTTGAACATGGGCACCCGGAGGTATCCTACTTTGGCCAGGTACTTCGACGCAGGCCCCTGTCCGGTCAAAACGCAAACCATGATATCCACACTGCAATGTTCCTGCAACCACATTACCGAGAGACAAAGGTAGATGCCGATGACAGCACCGATCCTCTAACGCCGCTGGTTTTCCATCAACCCCCCTAAATAAGACCACGGGATCTCCAAGGAAAACCCTACCCAAGGGCGCCTCAGAAAGTTCTTCGGGTAGCCCCGCAATATACCAGCAATTGCGTAAATACGGGCCACCAACGTAAGGCTCGTTTTTCTCTTGTGAAGATAACTTATGTCTCATTCAAGCCACCTTCACTGGATAACAACTCTTTGATGATACGCCGAGCATACACCGCCCCCGCATCAGAGTGTACATTTTGCCAATTCAAATTATCACCGCGCTTACCAAGCACTTCTTGTTGACGATTTAAAATATCCACATCTTCTTCGAAAACCGCCTTTGACCCCTGGTACATCATGTCGGTAACTTCCTGTTCCGGGTTAAAGTTCCGTGGAACAGCCCAGAAAAAATGTGTCGATTTTTCAGTCTCCGGGGTCAGGGCACACAAAACACGATACTCGAGGCCATCACGGGTATCCGTGGATCCTGATGGTGACGATTTGCTCTCAATAACTATGGTGGATGGTGGCTGAAAGTTTATGCGGTGCATTCGGTCTATCAACCCATCATACCCTTTTAATTTTTGATAAAACGGTGGCGCAGGACAATTGGGCATGATCCTCTCAACAGTGACAAGTTCTCCTTTTCTTTCGGCGGTCGCAGGTGTCTCAGAAACAGCATCGGTGCCGATGGTGCCGCGGTGGACGTATGCTTCATGCGAAAGGTCCATAAGATTGTCCGCCAGAAGCTGCCAATGGCAATTTAGGTGCATATAGTCTCCAACTGGGTACCAATTTGGATCAGCATTCCAGTGAAAATCCGGAATGAGATCGGCGACCGCTTTTTCGGGATCACCCAACCAAACCCAGATCAACCGCCACTTTTCTAAAACGGGATATGTTTTCACCTTCAGCCCGTCTGATGGTGAACCTTGCTGGGCGGGGACGCGCACACACTTTCCGTCCGCTCCAAATTCGAGACCATGGTATAAACAGCGTACCAAATCCCCTTCTCGCTCACCTGATGAAAGCCGGGCAGACCGATGCGGACAGATATCCTCCATTGCGACAATGCTGCCGTCAGTAGCTCGGTATAGCAGCACAGGTTCGCCGAGGATCCAGCGCCCAAGAAGAACACCGTCATCCAGCTCCGGCGGCATTGCCGCAGCGTACCAAAAATTACGAAGGAACATCTCAGTCTTCCCATTGCCCCAGTCTACTTATGGAAGGCATTATGCGAATAACAACAGCACACGCCAAGTATCTGGAGGAAGGAATTTTATAATGTCACGGATCGCATTTATTGGTCTTGGAAATATGGGTGGCCCGATGTCCGCAAACCTCGTCAAAGCTGGCCACGACGTGCGGGGTTTTGACATTGTTCCTTCAAAAGTGGAACAGGCAGCTGCTCATGGTGTCGTTGCGGCACATTCAAACGCGGATGCGGCCGAAAATGCAGACGTCGTTTTTACGATGTTACCCACGGGACGCGAAGTACGTGAGGTGCTGGTCGAGAAAGATAAACTTATCGAAACGGTCAGCGGAGAAACAATAGTGGTTGATACGTCAACTACAGATTTGAAATCCACAGAATTCATACACGACCGTGCCGCATCTCATGGTGCAGACCTCGTAGATTCCCCGGTTTCCGGAGGAATGGCTGGCGCTGAAGATGGAACGCTGACTTTTATGGCTGGAGGCAACCCAGCGGTCATTGAAGGGCTTAAACCAATTTTTTTAGCAATGGGCAAGAATGTGGTTAACGCGGGGGGGCCATCGGCGGGACAAGCGGTAAAGGTGTGCAACAATATGCTGCTTGGAATTTCAATGATCGGAGCATGCGAGGCAATTGCTCTTGGTGAAGCGGCTGGCGTCGATCATCAGGTCCTGTTTGACGTGATTTCGACGTCAACAGGAAATTGCTGGTCAATGAATGTAAATTGCCCGATCCCAGACATGGTCGATACCGCACCCGCGAACAGGGGCTATAGTCCCGGATTTACCGCAAACCTAATGTTAAAAGACCTAACCCTGGCGCAAGAGGCCGCATCCAAAACAGGTGTGACAACGCAAATGGGCGAACACGCCCGCGCTCTTTATGAGCAGTTCTGCGGAGACCGAAACGGTGAAATGGACTTTTCCGCTATGCTTCAAATGGTCAGAGATATGGGTGACCACAAATACTGAGACGCGACCGACTAAATACCAAAGCGGGATTTTTTCACCGCCTATCGCACGGCACCCGCGAATTCGGGGCACTATTTTCTGCGTTTGGATCGCTGTCTTTTCCAGCGCATTTCTAGGGCCTTCACGCCAGCTTCGGCAACTACGATATCCTCGGCGGGAGTTCCAGAGCTCACACCAATACCCCCGATACAGTCTTTACCTGAATTAACAGGGACCCCCCCGCCAATTGTTGAAAACTTTCCGTCGTTCGATACATGAATTCCAAACGCGGGCGAACCAGGAACGCAATGTTCATTATAAAACATTGTAGAGTTACGGGCCGCGCCCGCGGTGAAAGCCTTAGCCATTGCTATTTGGATTGAACTCGTCTTTGCCCCGTCCATTCGAGAAAACGCTATCAGGTTTCCACTTTCATCCGAAACAGCTATGACCTGCGGCACTCCGATGGCGGTTGCTTTTTTCTCCGCCGCCGCAATCATTATAAATGCTTCGTCCCGAGATAAACGCTTGATATTGAGCATCTTATTGTTCTCCTACCAACTATACAGAAAACGCCTTACAGATAATTCTTCTTGGTCAAAATAAGACGGCTATAACTGAGTTACTTTATCAGAATTTCACCATATCTCCGCCCTTCAACCCCAACCGTTCACGTGCCTCGGTGGGGCTCGCAACTTCGAGTGAAAGGTCCTCAACAATACGTTTGATCTTGGCAACCTGGTCCGCATTACTTTCGGCTAATTGCCCCTTGGCGATATAAAGCGAATCCTCCAAGCCTACACGAACATTTCCGCCCATAATTGCACCCGAAGTAACAAAATTCATTTGGTGACGCCCGGCCGCAAGAATAGACCACTCATAATTCTCTTCGCCAAAGAGTTTATTTGCAATTCGACGCATGTGCGCAAGATTTTCGATGTCCGCGCCAATGCCTCCAAGAATTCCAAAAATCGTTTGAATAAAGAAAGGAGGCTTAATTAAACCCCGGTCTACAAAATGGGCAAGGTTATAAAGATGGCCCATGTCATAGCATTCAAACTCAAATCTAACACCGTGCTCTTCACCTAATGTCTTCAGCACCCATTCGATATCTGCAAAAGTATTACGGAAGATAAAATCTCGCGTCATTTCCAAATATTCGGGTTCCCACTGATGTTTCCAGTCAAGATTCTTTTCGAGAATTGGATACAGGCCGAAATTCATCGATCCCATATTCAGTGACGTCATTTCCGGACTAACAGCTAGTGCGGCCGCACACCGTTCTTCCAAAGTCATACCATGTCCACCACCCGTCGTTATATTTACCACGGCATCGGTTGCCTGTTTTATTCGGGGCAGGAATTCCATAAAAACCCCAGGATCGGGAGTTGGTCGACCATCGTCAGGATCGCGTGCGTGCAAATGGAGTATAGACGCCCCAGCTTCGGCCGCCTTGATGGCGTCCTCAGCCACCTCGTTCGGGGTAATGGGTAGAAATGGCGACATGGTCGGCGTGTGAATAGCCCCTGTCACCGCACAGGTAATGATAACTTTTCCATCTTTAGCCATTAGGGATGTCCTTCACGTTTTTTATTCCTGGATAACGGCGACGGCTCGGGTCCATCCCGCCCCCGCGCGTTTAATCTTTGTCGGGAAACATATTACGTCGAAACCCGTAGACGGCAATTCATTTAAGTTCGCCATCTTTTCAACTTGGAGATAACCTCTCTCCATCCCGGCTTTATGCCCCTCCCAGATAATAGAGGGATCTTTTGTCTTGTTCCACCGATCCAGCGTTTGGGGAAATGGCGCATCCCAACTCCAAGCATCAGTCCCAACGACACGTATACCTTGAGCTGTTAGCCATAACGTCGCTTCACGGCCAAAGCCACACCCCTTACTCAAATAATCGTCTTCTCCGTAGCGCTCCCCTGCTGAGGTATTTACTACGACAATATTGAGTGGTTCCAGAACGTGACCAATGCGATTGAGCTCCGCTTCCATATCTTCCGGGGTCACGAGGTAACCATCAGCGAGGTGACGAAAGTCGAATTTCACCGCAGGCTGGTAACACCACTCAAGCGGTATTTCGTCAATTGTAATTGCCCGCTGCCCGCCATTCATCGTGGGATGATAATGCCACGGTGCGTCAACGTGGGTCCCATTGTGTGTCGTGAGTTCAATTTCCTCAATCGCCCATCCCATGCCTTCGGGTAATTGGTTTGGTACCAAACCGGGAAACAATTCACACAAATCCTTTGCTGTCTCCTGATGTGTCAGATAATTAATTTTTGGAAGCATAAATTCTGGATCGGATTTTATTCCTGTTTCGAGCGCCACTGATAAATCGATTAAACGTCGAGGCATGATTTTTCCTTTTTCGTTATAAGGACAGGGCGAACAAAATTGACTGACGAACACGAATAACTCAAAAATATTAAATTATTACTCACTTTCAAAACAAATAATGGAAATGTAATGCGGCTAGTGACTTTCAAAACAAGTGACGGCGCTGTGCGCCTTGGAGCATTAAT
>CAZOHS010000001.1:71071-86419 GCA_964579285.1 uncultured Rhodospirillaceae bacterium
GCTGCTCTCAAGCGTTTCGAAGACCAGGGTCTATTCCGTATACCCGACATTTTTTACCAACAACCAATTTTTTACAAGGCTAACCGGCTCACGGTAGTCGGACCCGACGAGAACATATTGTGGCCTCAGTACGCGGAAGATATGGATTTCGAACTCGAATTTGGGTTTTTTATTGGAACGGGTGGTAAAAATATTAAAAAAGACGACGCTCACAAACACATTTTTGGGTATTCGATATTTAACGATATCTCTGCCCGCGACGCCCAAGCGATCGAGATGCCTGGTGGCCTCGGTCCGGGAAAAGGTAAGGACTTCGACACGAGTAACGTGATCGGGCCCTGTATTGTCACGGCTGATGAACTCGATCCGTATAATTGTACGATGATCGCACGCATCAATGGAGAAGAGTGGTCACGAGGCCACTCCAGCTCAATACACTGGACGTTCGAAGACCTTATTGCCCACATCTCGCGCTCGGAAACACTTTACCCCGGAGAATTTTTCGGATCTGGAACCGTCGGTGGAGGATGTGGTTTAGAACTCGAAAAATATCTTTCAGACGGAGATGTTATTGAACTAGAGGTTGAAGGTATCGGCATCCTTAGAAACAAAATTGTGAGGAGCATAAGTGATGGTTGAAAAAATTCGGAGGGTCGTCACGGGAAACGACAAAAATGGAAAATCTGTATTCATTTGGGACGACAATGCGACAGCGGTAAAAGAAATGGAGTCTATGCCGGGCCTCGCCCTTACTGATCTGTGGCAAACAAATAGCTCACCAGCGAATAATAATGGCAATACGGACGTCACAGACCGCCCGGTGGTATTGGAACCACCCCCAAACGGGTCCATCTTTAGGCTAGTTGAGTTTCCGCCAGACACGGCTTGGCGTGACCGGGCTGACGCCATCGACGCTTTTGATTCGATTGACGCCGGGCATGCCCCCGTAAAAGGCAGTGACGACCCCATGATGCATAAGACCTCCACTGTAGATTACCTAATAGTGATCAAAGGAGAGATTTGGGCCATACTCGACGACAGCGAGGTGTGTTTAAAACAGGGTGACACAATGATCCAACGCGGCACTAATCATTCCTGGAGTGTTAGAACCGATGAACCCTGTCTCTTGGCTGCCGTATTGATAAACGCGGATCCAATTTAGTGGCTTGACCGAGGCCTCATACATGGCAAATTAAGCGTATAGAACTCAATAAAAGGATAGCTTGATGAGTGGCTGCATAGTGGGCTGGGCCCACAGCAAATTTGGTAAACACGAAGGCGTCGATGTAGAAACCTTGATTGTAGACGTGGCGACGGAAGCATTGGTGGACTCGGGCGTTGCTCCACGGGATGTCGATGAAATCTATATCGGCCATTTCAACGGTGGCTTCGTGACACAAGACTTTCCAGCGTCATTAGTCCTTCAAACACATAAGGATCTTCGCTTTAAGCCGGCCACCCGCGTGGAGAATGCCTGCGCTACCGGTACCGCGGCGATACACCAAGGCCTTAACGCCATCGCGGCTAAGAGAGCAAGGATCGTTCTCTGTGTTGGCGTTGAAAAAATGACAGAATTAGCCGGTGCCGCTATTGGTGATGTGCTGACTAAAGCGAGCTATCATAAGGAAGAAGGGGGCGAACACGGTTCCTTTGTCGATATTTTTGCTCGTATAGCTGAAACCTATTTTCAAAAATACGGCGATCAATCGGACGCGCTGGCCCAAATTGCAGCAAAAAATCACGCTAACGGAGCTATAAATCCGTTAGCCCACTTTCAGAAAGACCTGGGATACGATTTTTGTCGAAATGAATCGGAAAAAAATCCACTAATTTCAGGACCACTTAAAAGATCAGATTGCTCTCCGGTAACGGATGGGGCCGCGGCTATCATTCTCGCCGACACTGAAACAGCGATGACAATGGAAAAAGCCGTGATGTTTCGTGCGACATCACACGTAAATGATTTCTTACCAATGTCTAAACGTGACGTCACTCAATTTGAGGGTGCAGCAGAAGCCTGGCGACAGGTATATGATCGAGCAAAGGTAGACGTACACGACCTAGACCTCGCCGAAATTCATGATTGTTTCACTATTGCTGAGCTTCTTATCTATGAAGCCATGGGCTTAGCCAAACGAGGCCGTGGCGCCGACGTGATAGCAAATGAAATTTCGACAAAGTCCGGTAAATTGCCTGTTAATCCATCGGGTGGGCTTAAATCTAAAGGACATCCGATAGGTGCGACTGGCGTCTCGATGCATGTAATGGCCGCGATGCAGACAAGAGGTGACGCAGGGCCACTTCAGATAGACGGCGCAGAAATTGCTGGCGTGTTCAACATGGGTGGCTCTGGTGTAGCCAACTATGCTTCAATACTCGAGGCCGTTCGTTGATAAGGAGCCGGGGGTTTTTTAAGGCGTCAACGGGGCAACTCATTCATATTTTGTGTGCCGCAATTAGCAAAATCTAATGAACCTGGCTCAACTATTATTCAAGGCCGCCGATAAGTACCCCAACTCGCCTGCCCTTGCCCACGGTAACAATGTCGTCGCAACCTATGCTGACCATGCGCAGAGGTCAGCTAGCCTCGCAGGCGCCCTATTGGGTAACATAGGTCTCGAACGAGGAGATCGGGTCGCGATCGCGATGGCTAATACTCCGGCGTATTCGGAAATTATGTTTGGAGTATGGCACGCTGGGCTTTGTGCTGTTCCCATGAACAGTCGACTACACCCACTTGAATTTTCATATATTTTGGAAAACTCCGGCGCCAAGGCATGTTTTGTTAGCGCCGAACTCGCGGACGCTATAAATGAGGTGAGTGTAGGTGGCATGAAGTGTGCGCACGTTATCCAGGCCGGATCCGCAACTTACGAAGACTTGCTAGCTGCGAAGCCCGCCCAAATGGCTAATGCAGATAGCGATACCTTAGCATGGTTATTCTACACCTCCGGTACAACTGGCAAACCAAAAGGAGCAATGCTTAGCCACGGTAACCTGACGTCCGTGAACGCCGCTTACCTCGAAAATGTCGATAAAGTTTCACCGCGTGACTGTATTATTCATGCCGCCCCCTACAGTCATGGGTCCGGAATCTACATGTTAGTGCATGTGGAATGCGGCGCTTGTCAGGTAGTCCCGGCATCCGGAGGGTTTAATTCCAATGAAGTTTTGGACCTTTTAAAAATCTGGAAAGGGGTGACCCTCTTCTTGGCGCCGACGATGGTCACACGTTTAATTAACACACCAGCGACAGCACACGCCGACACCGAAAATCTAAAAACGATCGTTTATGGCGGCGGACCGATGTATTTGGAGGATTGTTTGACCGCGCTGGACGTACTTGGCCCTAAACTGGTCCAAATCTATGGTCAGGGTGAAGCGCCAATGACCATTACAGTAGTGTCCCGGGATGTTCACACACAGGTCGACCATCCCCAATACCAACGCCGATTAGCTTCTGTCGGGACGGCCCAGTCCGGAATTAAAATCCGAGTTGTTAATGATTGTGATGAAGATGTCGACAACGGCGAAATTGGCGAAATACTTGTCTGCGGAGATGTCGTGATGAAAGGCTATTGGGACAACCCAAGCGCCACCGAAAAAACTCTGCGGGGAGGATGGCTACATACGGGAGACATGGGCGCGATTGATGAAGACGGGTTCTTAACTCTAAAAGATCGATCAAAAGACCTTATCATATCGGGTGGCTCAAATATTTACCCGCGAGAGGTAGAAGAAGCACTCCTGCGACACGACGACGTTTTAGAATGTTCAGTGATCGGTGAGCCAGACCCAGATTGGGGGGAACGTGTCGTCGCATTCATCGTATGCAAACGCGAGACAACTGTGCCTTTAGCCGACCTTGAAAATATCTGCATAACAAACATTGCGCGCTTCAAACGGCCCAAAGCATACCATTTCGTCGATAGCCTCCCAAAAAACAATTATGGGAAGGTCCTAAAGACGGAGTTGAGAAGGCTGCTGAATAATTAATTTTTCCATTTAGCCAAAGATAAAATCAAAAGGTTCCACGTATCCTCTTCGCAGTTAGCGGCCTTTATTCATTTGAAATCTGCCTCAGTCTTAAACTTTTCGGCGATAAAATCGATGTAGGCGCGAACTTTAGCAGACACGTTTCGTGTATGTGGGTAGACCGCATATACTGCCGAATCCATGTCCTGTACGTTGGCAACATAGTGGGACATTATCTCTACAGCATCACCCCGCTGAACATCACGTCCAACAACCCACGACGGTAGCAGTGCGATGCCTCCGCCGTTTAGCATGGCCGTATTTATTGTATCGGAGTTATTAGACCGCATGTTTCCACGGACATGAACGTCGGTCTTCTCTCCGTTTTCTTTGCTCTCAAACCTCCAGAGGCGCTCACCGGGGCTCACCCGCACCTGAAGGCAATTGTGTGATGAAAGGTCTTCGGGCACCACGGGCACTCCAGCCCTTTCTAAATATTGTGGGCTCGCCACCAACAACCTCCTAATGCTGGCTAATTTTCGAGCAATGAAGGTTGTATTGGTTAGCCCCCCAACCCTGATGGCCAGGTCTGCGCCTTCTTCAATTAGGTCAACAAAGTGATTTGTCACCTGTAATTCAACTGAAAGATCAGGATGTTTTTGCAGAAATTCAGGTAACGTCGTTGCTATATACTGACGCCCAAGCACAACAGGAATATTTATACGCAAAGTCCCGCGTGGTTCCTCTTGCAACAGCGAAACCGCGGAATTTGCTTCATCAATATCACTGAGAATCCGCTCAATATGATGGTTGTATATTTCTCCGGCTTCGGTCAAATGAAGCTTACGCGTAGTACGATTAAAGAGTTGTGTCCCTAGATTATTTTCAAGTGCACTTATTTGTCGAGAAACCGACGACGGCGCCAATCCAATTACCCGCCCAGCAGCCGAAAAACTTCCTGTGTCCGCGACCCTGGTGAATAGACGCATACCCGTCAAAGTGTCCATAATCGTTACCCCCCCCTTTGCTTTTTATTTATGCGCTATGTGCAAAGATGTCATAAGACTAGAGCGTTTTCGGAAATAATATAGCGTGAACTATTCTAGAATTTTTTACTAGAATATTATGTGTTTAGTTTGCTGGGGCGCATTCTCTATCCATATTGTGTTGGCTAGCCGGTGATTAGCGTATAGTGAAGTGGGTTAATATGTGCGTACAAATAGGGTTAAAAAACATATATATCTGGTAAAAGATGACGAATGGCACAGAGCCGTAATTTGTCGATTAAAATAATTAGATCGCCCACATCGAGCACCGAAAACCAAGTACGGCAGGAGAAGCAGAATGAAGATAGATGTTTTTAATCACGTGTTTCCGATTGAATTTTTTGAGCAAGTTGATGGATTGATGCCGGATGCGGCAATAAAACGGTGGAAATCTATCCAAACGATATTCGATATGGACGCGCGTTTGCGCATGCTTGATGAATTTGATGACTATCAACAGATCATATCGATGTCACAACCGCCCACAGATTCGATAGCGGGACCCGATGACAGTCCCCGCCTCACCCGCGTTGCTAATGACGGAATGGCACGAATTTGTCGGGAACATCCCGATAGAATGCCTTGGTTTATTGCGTCGTTACCAATGAATAATACGGAAGCCGCAATCTCCGAGGTTGATCGGGTCCTCGATGAACATAATGCTGTCGGTTTTCAGTTGTTCACCAACGTAAATAATAAGGCACTTGATCAACCGGAGTTTCGAGACATTTTCGCAAAGATTGCCGAACGCGGAAAAATGATTTGGTTGCACCCAACACGTCCCGGCAACCACCCGGACTATCTTACCGAAGACCGGTCCTTTTATGAAATATTCTGGGGTTTTGGTTGGGCTTATGAAACCAGTGCGGCGATGGCAAGAATTGTGTGTTCGGGTATGTTTGACGAGATACCAAACTTAAAAATTATCGCGCACCATTGGGGTGCATACGCGCCGCATGCGGAAGGTAGGTTTACTCCGGCTTGGGAAAACAGAAACGCCGTTATGGGTGACGAACAGGGTTTTGCAGGAAAATTGAAAAAACCCTTAGTAGATTATTTCAAGACCGATTTTTACGGCGACACCGCAATGTTTGGAGCTCAAGCCGCAAGCCAAGCGGGCCTAGATTTTTTTGGTGCGGACCATTCGGTATTTGCCACTGATGCTCCCTATGACCATGAAGGCGGGGCATATAACATTCGCTCGACGTTAAACGTGTTCGAAAATCTCCGTTGCTCGGCAGAAGACCGTCAATTGATGTTCGAAGACAATGCCCGGAAACTATTTGGCATATAGGCTCAAGCAAATAAGTAGCCCGCCGCAGGTTGTGGAACCCAGCAGGTTTTGAGGAGTGTAAATAATGAAAGATGACTTTGGTGCGTTTCTGAAGGGTCACGCCGCTGAGATTGCGGGGAATGATAACGGACCCCTCACAGGCTATAACTTTGGTGCCAAAGATGTCTTTGATATTGCCGGACTTCCGACTAGTAATGGCCAGCCCCTGTGGCCCGAAACACGACCGCTACCCGAGAACCACGCAACCGCAGTATCAAAACTTTTGGAGGCGGGCGCCACGCTCATTGGGAAAACAGTTTGTGACGAAATGTGCTACAGCCTAGCAGGCGACAATATACACTATGGCGCCCCCATTAATCCTACGTCACCTGAACGCTCAGTAGGCGGCTCTTCATCTGGTTCGGCAGCCGCAGTAGCGGGAGAACTGGTTGATTTTGCCCTGGGAACAGATTGTGGGGGTTCCGTGCGGTGTCCTGCTAGTTTTACGGGTATTTATGGTATACGCCCTACTCACGGGCGCGTGGACGAGGCAGGAGTAGCGCCCCTCGCAGGATCCTTTGACGTCATTGGGTGGTTTTCGAGAGAGCCCGAATTGTTTGCTAAAATTGGTACTGTGCTATTAAAGGGCGAACGACGACACGTTAATCCTAGAAAAGCCCTTTTCGTGACAGACGCCTTTTCACGTTTATCAAAGGAAGAACGAACTACTGCAGAAAAAGCCGCCGCGGCCCTTGCGGAAAAATTAAATCTTGCAACACAAACTGTCATCCTGTCAGATGATGGGCTGGATCATTGGTTTGCCGCCTTTCGTCACCTCCAAGCACTAGAAATTTGGCAGAACCATTCGTCGTGGATTGAAGAACATCGGCCAACATTCGGCCCTGGTGTCAAAGAGCGTTTTGAGTACGCCTCCACGTTGACACGGAAAGATTACGAAAAGTTCAAGCCAATAAGGGACGCCGCAACCGCACGTGTTAGCGATATCCTCGGCGAAGATAGCATTTTAATTCTGCCAACAGCACCGCGAAGTCCACGGCGCGACGCTAGCGCGCCCCAAATCGAAGATTTCAGAAAAAAAACTATGGGCCTCACGTGCCCCGCGGGGCTTTCCGGGTGCCCACAAATTAGCCTCCCAATCGCCGAAACAGATGCGCCGATTGGAATTTCTATTTTAGGCCCCCGAAACTCGGATGAAATCCTCCTTAATTTGGCAATCCAAGCAACCTAAAACATATTCTGATTGTTAGTCGGTATTTTGTGCGGAACGCTCAGGTAATATATCCTCTGGACTTTGGACTAAGTTGGAGCACGCGAGACATTGAAGGCAATCAGATATAGCCGCTACGGCGGCCCTGACGTTATGGAGTATCGTGAGGTCCCGGACCCTATTCCCGGGCCTGATGAAGCGCTGATCGCAGTGGAATTTGCTAGCGTCATTCCCGGCGATTGGAAGGTACGTTCAGGAAAGTTGCAAGACATGTTTCCTATCCAATTCCCCACGACGCCGGGACGCGACGGAGCGGGCACCGTTATCGCTGTCGGACCAAATTGTCATTGGGCAGATATTGGCGACCAACTGTGTTTTGTGACAAATCACACCGAACAAGGTAGTTACGCTGAACTTGTAACTCGGCCGTACCCAATGACGGTACCAAAACCTGAAAACATCGGTTTCGCGGAAGCGTCATCGATAATGCATGCCGGTGTATGCGCATGGATTGGTCTAGTGGAAACAGCTAAGATTGAACCAGGGCAACAAGTTTTAATACACGCTGGCGCCGGTGCGATTGGCGGTATGGCTATCCAAATTGCGGCTTACATTGGCTGCAACGTTACCGCAACCTGCCGCGCTGTAAACACGAATTACGTACTTCAACTTGGGGCGGACCGTGCCATAGCATATGATGAAGTGGACTTTTCAAAGGTGGTTTCTGAACAAGACACGGTGTTTGATCTAGTCGGTGGAGACGCACATGAACGGTCGTGCCGGGTCCTGAAAACGAATGGCATTTTGGTTTGGTTAATCGCTAATCCCTTCCAAAATGTTGCGCATCGGTACGGCATACGCTGCAAACAAGCTCACATTCATGATCACCGAGAAACACTCGAACGCGTGGTCGGGCTCGCATCAGAGGAGAAATTAAAACCGCAAGTATCTCAAATAATGAGATTAAAGGATGCAGCTGTCGCACATCGTAAGCTTGAGCAAGGAAAAAATACCCGGGGCCGGATCGTGTTGGATGTAGGGAGAACTAAACATGCATAGCCAAAACAATATCGTTGGAATCGGAGTCGAGACACTGCGCCGGGAAGACCATAAATTCCTTCTTGGCAAAGGCCGTTTCGTTTCAGACATCCAATTTCCTAACGCCCTACACGCTGTTTTCATTCGCTCCCCTCATGCCCATGCCGAAATAGAAAGCATTAATATTGAAAGCGCTGTCACTATGCCTGGTGTCCACACCGTTCTAACGGGTACCGATATGCGTAACGATGGCATCGGCGAAATTCCTTTTATGTGGATCATGAAAAATGCAGATAATTCGCCAATGAGCCAACCACCGAGGTGGGGGTTAGCAAGAGGTAGGGTTCGCCACGTAGGCGAGCCAATAGCCCTAATCATCGCCAACACGCTGGAACACGCGACAGATGCAGCAGAGGCTGTAGTTATCTCCTATAAAATACTATCCGCCGTTACCAACGCTCGTGGGGCGCTGGCCGAACACGCTCCCCTACTTCACCAAGAAGCACCAAGCAATAAACTATATGCCTGGGGCAGAGGCGACGAAGCAGCAGCGGAAAAAGCCCTAGCGAGCGCCCCGCGCACTATCACACTGGAAATAAATAATAATCGGCTTGCCTGCGCCGCCATTGAACCGAGGGCCTGTATAGCGGTTCCCGATACATCCGAAAACACAACAACACTTTACGACGCCACTCAGGCGCCGCACCTAATTCGAAAATCCGTGACTGACGCCCTAGATATCCCCCCCGCTGACGTCAGAGTAATTTCACCTGACGTAGGTGGTGGCTTTGGGACCAAGGGTAAGCATTATCCAGAGGAGACTATTCTCACCTGGGCAGCCAGACGTATTGGGCTTCCGGTGCGTTGGACATCCACGCGGTCAGAGGCCTTCGTCTCCGATACCCAGGCCCGGGATCACCAGACCTCTGCAACGTTAGGCTTTGATAACGAAGGGACATTCCTCGGACTAAAAGTAGAAACTACAGCCAACGTAGGAGCATACATATCAACGTTTGGCGCGAGTATACCGGGTGCTATTTATTCTGCGTTACTCGCGGGCATCTATCGGACACCCGCCATTTACGTGGGAGTTACTGCTGTATTCACAAACACGGTGCCCATTGACGCGTACCGGGGGGCAGGCAGACCAGAAGCGTGCTATGTTCTAGAACGCCTCGCCGATGCCGCCGCCAAACTATTGAATATGGACCGCGCGGAAATTCGCCGACGGAACCTAATTCCCCCCGACGCCATGCCATACGAGACGCCTATCGGACCTACTTATGACACAGGAGATTTTCCAAATATCTTGAACAAACTACTCTCGGTCGGAGATTGGAATGGCTTTCCCGAACGTCGAGAAGAAAGCGAGAAACGAGGAAAATTACGGGGTCTCGGACTCGCGATGTATGTCGAGACATCGGGCGTAGCACCCTCAAAAATGGCCGGAATGATGGGCTCTAAAGTCGGATTTTTCGAGAGTGCCGAAATTCGATTAGATATGACGGGAGGCGTACAAATTCTCGCCGGAACCCATAATCATGGGCAGGGACATCATACGACATATGCGCAAATTGTTTCGGAAAAATTGGGGGTCCCCTTTAAAAGTGTATCCGTTATCGAGGGCGACACGGCGGTCGTCCCAATGGGCACGGGTACCTTTGGCTCCCGTTCAATCGCGATAGGGGGTTCCGCAATATCGTGTGCAATTGACAAAGTGATCGACAAAGCTACCAAAATAGCTGCCCACCTACTTGAAGCTGCAAGTGAAGATATCGTACATGAACAAGGGGTATTCTCTATTTCAGGGACCGATAAAAAAATCACCATATCGGAAATAGCCGAGGCAGCCAATTTGGCTCATACGCTACCACCAGGGGTTGAACCAGGTTTGAACGAAACCGCCTTTTATGACCCGAGTAACTTTGCCTATTCAAATGGTGGTCATATTGTCGAAATAGAAATCGACCAAGAAACCGGCAAGATTGAGTTTCAACGTTACTACGCGGTCGACGATATCGGTACGGTGATCAATCCAATGATCGTTCACGCTCAAATTCACGGGGGCATTGCACAAGGCGTAGGTCAAGCAATGACCGAACATGCCACCTACGATCCTAATGATGGGCAAATACTAACGGGCTCATTTCTCGATTATTGTATCCCGCGAGCAGACGACCTAATTAATTTCCATGGCGAACTCGACGAATCTCAGCCCTGCACTCACAATCCTCTCGGTGCAAAAGGGTGCGGGGAATCCGGCTCCATCGGCGCCCCCGCGGTCTTAGTTAGCGCTGTCCTTGACGCGCTCTCCCCTCTCGGTGTTACAAATGTCGAAATGCCCCTCACGCCCATGCGCATTTGGACAGCCATGCAATCGGTCCCAGGTTGATGCGGTACCGAGTAGGCGTCGATATCGGGGGTACGTTTACAGACCTGGTCGTCGCAGGCGAAGATGGATCAGTCCACGCAGAAAAACTTCTAACAACCCCAGACGACTTCGGCCACGGTATCGCCACAGGGCTGTTAAGCGCACTCGATAAGTTGGGCACAACCCCAGCATCCGTCGATGAGATCGTGCACGGAACAACTGTCGCAACCAATATTGTTTTAGAACACAAGGGCGCTCGCACCGGCCTTATCACTACGGAGGGTTTCCGCGACGTACTGGAGCTCCGTCGGCTGCGAATTCCCGAAATGTATACCTTGAATTGGAAAAAACCGCCTCCCCTCGTCCCACGAAGACTGCGATTGGAAGCAAAAGAAAAAATTGGTCCCCAGGGAGAAATACGTGTTCCCCTGTCCGAAGATAGTGTCCGCGCGGCATGCGACACGCTTCTGGAGGCGAATGTTTCTGCTGTGGCGATCGCTTACTTGCACTCTTACGCCAACCCTGAACATGAAAGACGAACCGCAAAAATTGTTAATGAGATATTGGGACAGGACGTATACGTAACGTGTTCTAGTGACATACTTCCTGAAATAAGAGAATACGAACGAACCTCTACCACGGTAATAAATGCGTACTTAGGTCCTTTACTGAAAGCCTATTTTAACTCATTAGAGGTGCACCTAAAAAAAATCGGTATTTCCGCCCCGCTACAAATAATGAAATCCGATGGCGGTGTAATGTCGGTTTCAGCAGCCGCCAATAAGCCAGCGTATATTGTAGAATCGGGTCCCGCCGCCGGCGTAATAGGTGCAGCCCGGTCTGCAGCGAACGAAAATATTATCACGCTTGATATGGGTGGAACTACGGCAAAAGCTTCGATCGTGGAAGAAGGCCAGATATCGCGCACAGGTGACTATGAAGTAGGGGCAGGAATCAACCTATCAAGTAAACTTGTAATGGGTGGCGGTTATGCCTTGAAACTGCCGGTAATCGACATTTCTGAAATTGGTGCGGGTGGAGGTAGTATCGTAACAATCGACCGAGGTGGTTTATTAAAAGTCGGCCCTCAAAGTGCCGGCGCTATGCCCGGTCCCGTTTGTTATAACCTTGGGGGCCACGATCCTACTTTTACCGACGCCATTTTAACGCTTGGCTTTCTCAATCAAGAATACCTTATCGGCGGCGGCCTACAAATTTCGGCAAATAAGGCGAAGGCGGTAATAGAGAGCAAAATTGCAAGCGCTATGGACCGTACTCTACTCGAAACAGCGTGGGGGATTTATCAAATAGCGTGCGGTACAATGGTCCGAGCCGTTAAGGCCGTCTCAACCTACCGCGGGCGTGACCCTCGTCAGTTTTCCCTTTTTGCCTTTGGGGGCAATGGCCCCGTGGCAGCGGCTGAACTCGCAAATCTACTTCAGATGGACCGCGTGATAATTCCATCTACGCCGGGCGTTTTTAGTGCCTTAGGCCTCCTTGTTTCTGATGTTGAGCATGAAGTTAGTCAAGCTTGGCTCCACCACCTCACTGATATATCGCCTGGTGACATTGACGCCGCGTTTTCTTCCATGGAGAAAGATTTAACCACATTAATGGCGACTGAAGGTTTCGGAGAACAGGAATATGAAATTAGGCGTTACGTCGATTTGCGGTACTCTGGGCAAGCGCACGAGCTTACTGTGGCTTGCCCCTCAACCATAAGCACTGTTGGCCGAGATCAGCTAGCAATAAGTTTTGGTAATGAACATGAACGTACTTACGGACACCAAGCGGAAGCAGAAGCTGTAGAATGCGTCACGCTGAGGGCTATCGCAGGAGTGACTGTAGACCGGCCCGAACTCGTTAGTAGTGCCCGTGAGGAACTTCACGAACGCCCTCCTGCCCGAAGCGTCTACTTTGGGCCGGATCAGGGCCAAATCACAACACCCGTAATATCCCGCAATCAATTATCTAAAAGAACGAACGGCCCACTTATTGTGGAAGAATACGACGCAACCTGCGTTGTGCCTCCGGAGTGGCAGGCGGAACTCAACGAAATTGGGAATATTGTCCTGACCAGGGAAGGAACTCTGTGACCAATAAGCACCCCAAAACAGACCCAATTACGCTGGAGGTAGTCCAAAATGGGCTAAGTGCGATCGCGGACGAAATGGCGCTCGTAATAATGCGAACAGCGTATTCGACGATCGTCCGGGATTCGATGGACTACTCAACGGGAATTTGTGATCGCGAAGGTCGTATAGTCGCTCACGGTATGACCATGGCCTTGCACCTGGGGTCTTTTCCTGATGCCATGCGATGCCTTATCCGTGATTATGGGGATGAAATGTATCCCGGGGATATGTTTATATGGAATGATCCATACTCCGGCGGCGGACAACACCTCCCAGACGTCTACATTGTAAAACCAATTTTTGTCGAAAATTCACTTGAAGGCTTCGCAGCCACACTCGTCCATCAAATAGATATGGGTGGTATCGCCCCTGGTTCATCAGCTGTCTACGCACAGGAGATATATCAGGAGGGGCTTCGGATCCCCCCAATACGACTGTATGATCAGGGCACACCCAACAAAACGTTCTTTAGTCTTATGGCAAAAAACACCCGCATGCCGGATAAGCTTGCGGGTGACATGCGAGCACAGGTAGCGGCTTGCCAAACCGCCGACGGAGCACTTCGCGACCTAGTTCTACTATATGGTAGAACTAGTTTCCGGGCTATCATTGAGCAGTTGCACGATCATGCGGAAAGCATTATGCGCCAAGAGATTACCTCTCTGCCGGATGGTGAGTGGAGTTTCGTAGATTTTATTGACGGCCTCGGCGAAAAACCAGAACCCATACCCCTCCACGTTAAGATTACAATTAACCAAAGTAACATGACACTCGATTGGTCAGGTTCCTCACCTCAGGTGGATGCCGCAATCAACTGTCCCGTCCCTTTTGTTAAATCTGCGTGTCACCTCATCGTTAAGTGTATCGCGACAGAAGAAATACCAAATTTTGAAGGGTTCACCCGACCACTCGATATTCGTGTACCCGAGGGAACGATCGTTAACCCGCTTCCACCGGCAGCGTGTGCAGCACGTGCCATCGTCGGTTGGAGGGCACTCGACTTGTTATTAGGGTGTTTTGCTCAAATTGTGCCGGAAAGGGTACCAGCCGCGGGAGAAGGCGGCGTGACCTTTCCGTCATTTAGTGGATTTGATGGCGACAACAGATTTGTGTGCACGGAAGCTTGGGCCGGAAGTTGGGGGGCGACGCATAACCGTGACGGCACCTTTGGTATTCCTAATCCAGGCGGAAATCTAACCAACCAACCTGTAGAGATGGTAGAGGCGCTCTTCCCACTCGAAATAATCCGCTATGGAATGGTTCAAAATTCAGGGGGACCAGGTAAGCTCCGTGGTGCGCCAGCATATCAGAGAGAATATCGCTTCCTTTCCGACAAAACTCAGATGGTGATGCGGTCAGATCGACGGCGTTTTCTGCCGTACGGGCTGGAAGGGGGGGCGGCTGGTACACCCTCTTGGAACCTGAAAAATGCCAGAACTCCTGAACAAACGGCGATCCCCGTTATGCCTATGGAACCTATCAACTTTTACGAAGGTGAAACATTTTTGCATGTCTCGGGTGGAGGTGGAGGCCACGGAAATCCTCTGGACCGAAATCCGGAAGCCGTCCTGGAAGATGTTTTGGAGGAACGTCTCACCCTCGATTACGCCCGTGACGTTTACGGTGTAGTTTTGACCAAGGACCCACTTGTCGTTGATCAAGATGCGACACAAGCACTTAGAGCGACATTTACGTCTTCTAAAGGAGATCAGGGAAAGCCCGCCTACCTCAGGTATTTTCACGACGCACTAGATATAGCGAATTTTCGGCTGATCGGTGAAAGGGAAATGGAGAGTGATGCTAAAGGTTCCGAAAGGTAGATTTATTTGGGAGAGCTAATTGGGCTAATCATAATAGGCGTATGTGTGTGGTTTTTGGTCCGTTATCCCCTAAAATCCATGTCTTTGTGGTTCAAACTCGGTTTCACGTTGATCGTTGGAATTATTGCGTTAATCGTATTCTACGCCGTGATGATTTACTCGGTGGCAGTTTGACCCTTCCTAAATCTCTCGGCCACCGATCAGCAATGCCCTCTGGGAAGCACGGGCAATTTTCAAAGTAGCTCCCTTTAGTTTTTAAGTCTTTGAAAAGGTAGTTTGTTCTCGCATACGAACTCTCCAAATAGACTGTACGCGTTCTAAATTGGACAAAACCCGGGACTTGTTTAGTTTGAGTATTTAGCCAAACACGTGTTAGTTCCATAAACATGACGAACCAAAGTAGCCAAGCAGCTTTCACCAGCGCCCAAACAATATCCGTACTGGTGGGGTCGAGCATCATGC
>CAZOHS010000002.1:0-1082 GCA_964579285.1 uncultured Rhodospirillaceae bacterium
TTCGTGGACCGTTTTCTACACCACCGCCTTTTGGGTCGCTGGCGCCAAAATAAACTCGACGAAGTCGTGCCAAAGAAATTGCCGTAGCACACATCGGGCAGGGCTCGAG
Organism: uncultured Rhodospirillaceae bacterium; assembly: GCA_964579285.1. Classification (GTDB taxonomy): domain Bacteria; phylum Pseudomonadota; class Alphaproteobacteria; order MPNO01; family UBA830; genus JAYZQT01. Next base: position 110 of record CAZOHS010000002.1, read on the forward strand.
CGTTACATACAAATCGCAGTTGGGTAACCTAACCTGACCAGCGCTACACGCAGCCTGTCTGATCACTAACATTTCAGCATGAGCCGTCGGATCTCTAGTTTCTTCAACCCGGTTTCCGGATTTCGCTACCACATCACCGGTTGTACCATCGACTATAACGGCCCCAACTGGAACTTCTCCACGGTCATACGCGCTCGACGCTTCCTGTAACGCAACTTTCATGAAATCCGAGTGGTAAAGTTTTTGCTTATTAACCATCAAAATAGATTTCTGTTTCTGGGTTACCTGGTGCTAGTTCCGCCCCAAAATGCCGCCAAGACCGGGGACTAAAATTCTGGCATAGATGAACGTCGCAATTTCACTCTATACTAAGCAGGACAAAACAGGAATGTTATCTGTGAAAACCCACTTTTGTACTATAAGACAGTTTAGGAAGGCTGTATGACGCCGCCACTGATTGGAATAACCCTTGATGCTGAAAAAACCGGCGGTTATTCAACGTTTCCTTGGTATGCCATTCGAGAAAATTATTCTACCGCGGTATCACGGGCTGGCGGGCTGCCAATAATGCTGCCCCATGAGGTGGATAAATTTGCTTCCTATCTAGACCTTATATCTGGTCTTTTGGTGACTGGGGGCGCTTTTGATATCGATCCCGCCCTATTCGGCGCCAAATCACAACACCCAAGCGTAACCACCAAATCCCATCGAACCGATTTCGAATGGGCGATGACGGAAGCCGCACTCGATCGGGATATGCCGGTTCTTGGAATTTGTGGCGGGCAACAACTTTTGAACGTGGTATTAGGAGGAACCCTGATCCAGCACATACCTGATGAGGTGTCCAAGGCCTTGCCACATGAGCAACCAAACCCCCGCGACGAACCAGGCCATGATGTAACGATCTGAAAAGATACTCTACATCATCGGAATACCAGAATGGACAAAAAGTCAGTCAATACCGCACACCACC
>CAZOHS010000002.1:1092-8906 GCA_964579285.1 uncultured Rhodospirillaceae bacterium
GAAGCCGGTAAGGACTGATGAACCCTCTACCCGGTGAACGTATAGCGAAAAAACTTTCCAGAGCGGGCGTATGTTCGCGCCGTGAGGCGGAACGGTGGATTGAAGCGGGTCGCATAACCGTTGACGGGAATAAAATATCTAGACCCGGGACCAAAGTGACCCCCACATCTGATATTCGCGTGGATGGAAAGCCTATAATCCAACCACAAGAAGTAAGACTTTGGCGATACCACAAGCCACGTGGCTTGCTTTGCACCAATAGTGACCCACAGAGACGGCCAATAATCTTTGATCGTCTTCCGGCCGAATTACCCAGGGTTATGTCGGTTGGACGTCTTGATTTTGACTCCGAGGGTCTCCTCCTTTTAACCAACGACGGTATGGTCGCACGAAGATTAGAACTTCCAGAAACGGGTTGGGTTCGACGTTACCGAGTGCGGGTCTACGGCACCCCAGGACAAACAGAAATAAGAACGCTCGCTGACGGTATAAAAATTAATACTATTCAATACGGATCAATTGCCACCGCCGTTGACAGTACAAAGGGATCAAATTCCTGGCTAAGTGTTTCCCTTCGCGAAGGCAAAAATCAGGAACTACGCAAAGTATTTGAATATTTGGGATTGCCAATTAACCGTCTGATTAGAACAGCTTATGGTCCATTTCAGTTAGGAAAGTTGCAAAAAGGGGGCGTTAGTGAAATTGGGCGCGGAGTTCTAAAAGATCAATTAGGGATTAAGTTTGATCATGCGCATCGTCGCAGGCAAACATAAGGGGAAGCACATTCATGGTCCAACGGGCGTTGAGATACGCCCTACTTCCGATCGGGTTCGTGAAGCAATATTCAATATTCTAGCTCACAGCGACTGGGGTCAAAACGAACCGTCAGGTATCCAAGGAACCCGCGTACTAGACGGCTTTTGTGGAACCGGGGCATTGGGTTTAGAAGCCCTAAGTCGCGGTTCTCACTTTACCACATTTATTGATAATAACTTCACCTCACTAGACCTGTGCAAACGAAATGTTGCAAATTTGGGAGAGGCGGAGACAAGTACCATTCTCCGCGGAGATTGCTTAAATCCGGTGAAAGCTGAAAACCCCTGCGACCTCGTGTTCCTAGACCCTCCCTATAAAAAAGATATAATTTCTGATGCCCTCACTGCGCTCTCTAATGCTGGCTGGATCGCAGAAGGGGCAGTTTGTATACTAGAAACTAGTAATAAACAGCGTACCGAACCTCCCAAAAACTTTGAATTTCGTAATCATCGGTCGTATGGAAGCACGCTAATTACCTTCCTTACCTACCAACCAAATTGCACGGGTTAAGTTACTAACGCCTTCCAAAAAGACGCTCTATATCTTTCAACGCTATCTCTACGTACGTTGGTCGCCCATGATTGCATTGCCCCGAGTGTGGGGTATTTTCCATTTCTCGCAACAGAGCGTTCATCTCAGCTGCAACTAATCGACGTCCAGCACGGACACTGCCGTGACAAGCCATGGTGGAACAAATTTCTTGAAGCCTGTCCTGAAGGGTTAATCCAGCATCATACTCCTCGAGATTATCTGCTAACTCCTTGATTAATCCTGGGATATCCGTGTGGCCGAGCAGCGCAGGAGCCTCGCGAACTACCACTGCTCCCTGGCCAAACCGTTCTATAGTAAGCCCTAGCTCTTCAAATTCTAGCGTCTTTTCACACAGACGTTCCACGGCAGTCTCATCAAGTTCCACTACCTCTGGAATGAGTAACCCCTGGCGTTGAACGCCATTGCTAGCGAGAGACCTCTTCATGCGTTCATAAACGAGCCTTTCATGTGCGGCATGCTGGTCAACAATTACCAATCCAGTTTCAGTCTGAGATACTATATAGGTTTGATGCATTTGAGCCCGCGCCGCGCCGAGTGGAAATTTTACCGTGGGATCGTCAGAACCTTCGCGCTCATCGACGATAGTGTTCTGAACCGACGGATGGTCTACAGACGCCATTGCACCCTCCGTTAACGGTGCATTGTAGGTATCTTTACCATCGCCGGCTCGCCTAGCAGAGCCAGAAATATATGTTGAACTGACATATGGATGCTCAGGTTTTCGTATTGCCCCTAATGCAGCGGCCGCGACCGTGGTTGATGCCCTGTGCCCAGAAGCCTCTAGCGCCTTCCTAAGTCCACCAACGATCAGGCCCCTAACCGTCTCTCCATCACGAAAACGTACCTCGGCCTTAGTGGGATGCACGTTTACATCAACAGCATCGCCAGGGGCCTCCAGAAACAAAGATACCATTGGGTGACGGTTTCGCGCCAAAAAGTCGTGGTACGCGCCACGTACTGCCCCAATCAATAAGCGATCTTGGACTGGACGACCGTTAACAAACAGGTATTGGGATCGACCATTCCCCCTATTAAGGGTTGGAAGTCCGATAAAACCTGTAAGTTTTATTTTATTCCGTTCCGAATCAACCACAATAGCATTTTCAGAAAATTCTCGCCCCATTATTTTAGAAAGTCTATCTAAACGGACGTTTAAGAGATCTCCTTGTGAACATTCGTAACTGAAACGTGTCCGATTATCGTCCGTCAGAGAAAAACTGATTTCGGGATGAGCCATCGCTAGACGCTTAACCGCGTCTGACGCATGGTTTATCTCGGTTCGTTCCGTCTTTAAAAACTTTAGCCGCGCAGGTGTCGCAAAGAAAAGATCGCGAACCTCCACTCTTGTCCCAACTTTACGCGCTGCGGGCTTAAGGCTCAGTTTTCGGCCACCCTCTACGTGGACAACGAACGATTCTTCAGAACCTTTGCCACGGCTTATAATACTCAGACGGGCAACAGAACCGATTGACGGTAACGCTTCCCCACGAAACCCGAGGGTCGTTATGTTCTCTAAGCTATCATCAGGAAGTTTAGAGGTCGCATGACGTTCCGCCGCGAGTTCGAGTTCTGAACAGGACATACCACGTCCATCATCTGAGACGACTATCAAACTCTGGCCACCACGTTTTAGTGTTATATCAACACGGCTTGCACCAGCATCAATACTATTCTCGACTAGCTCCTTTACCGCGGCAGCAGGACGTTCAATAACCTCTCCAGCGGCAATCTGGTTTATTAAGGTCTCTGGAAGTACCCTTATGGTCATTGTACGTTCTGCTCCAGATGCTGTCGTACTAATTCTTTCCCCACTTCGACCGCGGGTTGGCTGTAGGGATCAACACCAATCAAATTTGCCACAACTACGGTCTCTATCATCAAATGCATCATCAATGCCCCAATTGATCTCTCATCAACGTTGAGAAGGTTGAAAAGCCTAGTTGGCCTGCCCTCGTGAGTGAGTGTAAGCGCGGTCGCATTACCAGCTGCCGCAAAAACATCACCTATTGTGTGACCTTTTAGATACGACAAATGATCAATTGTAGAGAATTCATCAGGAACCCCTGGCCCCTCTCCAGCAGTATCCGTCAGAATAAGAGAAAACATTTTGTCGGGTGGTCCCGCCAAATATAGTTGTAATTGACTATGTTGATCTAGGGTCCCAGTTGCCCGTACCGGGGTTATTCCCTTGCCATTTTTCCCTAAACTTTCCGCCCATAGTTGGCAGTACCAGAGCCCCAGATTAGATAAACGATCAGAGTAAGTCATAAAAACTGACGTTGACAATTTCTTCAATTGACTCAAACCAACGGCAGTTGCCGCCCCGAGAGCGGGAGGAAATTGTTCCGCTGAGCCACTATGAATTAATAAATCAACAATCTCAGACGCTCCGGAGTGGACCCCCCCAATATCCAATCCCATTATCCTAGCAGGCAGAATTCCTGAAACTGAAAACACAGAGTATCGACCCCCGATTTGCCGGGGATGCTCCAGCAAGACACAGCCAAGGTTTCGAGCAATTTCAGTCAAGGGGCTACCAATCGAATCGGTTACGACCGCGATATGCTCAGAGATCTGTGTATCGTTAACGTGCTCGCGCAGTACGTCCACAAAAACGGCCAATTGGGCAAGGGTCTCCGTGGTGAAACCTGACTTTGAAATAGCAAGAATTCCAGTATTAACCCAGTCAAGGGTCGTTACCAGCACGTCAATAGTCAAAGGATCTATATTATCTAAGAAATGGATGTTGGGACCCGCGGTTTTAGGTGCCAACGCGCAAAGCGTCTTGCCTCCGAGAGAAGAACCACCAGTTCCCAGGACGAGTACATTAGAAAACCTGCCACGAAACAATTGAGCGACTTCGTTCATGCGGGAAATTTCTTCCTCCGCAGGCAAAGTGAGAAAAGGCACGGAATTAGCACAAAAATCTCTGCGTAGAGTTTCGAGAATGCATTCCGTTGATTTGACGTACCGACCTAACTCATCTTGTGTAAGACCACTGGCACCTATTTCTTTGGCAAGACAACCGTTGAGATTCTGTTGGTAAGAATTTTTCATAGTATTAATCCGTGGCCACCTTAAGTCATGCTAACGAATCGGCAAAAGGGACAGTTATTTCTAGAGCAATCCGTTGTGGATAACCGCCCAAAACTTGATATGAAGACGCTTACTTATCTTTCACTTTTATATCGGGGTTGCCCACAACCACAGTCAGCAATTCATCTTCTTTAAATAACTGGCTAGCAACCCGATTAGCTTGGCCAAGAGATACCGAATTAATTAGAGATCGCCGCCGATTGAGATAGGCCTCCCCTAAATTAGCTAGTTGAATTCCTAAAAGTATATTAGCGATGGAACGGGTTGACCTTAGACGTAACGGGAAGGAGCCATTTAAAAACTTTTTCGCATCTTTAAGCTCCGCCGCGGTTATTCCCCCTTTTCGAATTGCTTGCCATTGGCCTGTGATCAATTTCAGGGTTCTTCCTACTTTTTGGTTGGTCGTAGCAACTCTGCCCATCAGTACAGTGGAATATTGCATTGGTTTCAAATAAGAATAAACGGAATAGGCTAGCCCGTGCTTTTCTCGAATTTCCTTATAAAGTCGAGAGCTAAAACCGCTGCCACCCAAAACCTCCGTTGCTAAAAGTGCTGCATACCAGTCCGGATCATTTCTTTTCAGGCCCTTATGACCCAGCACAATTACACTTTGTGGGATCGGTTTTTGGATGACGATCAACTTCTCATTTGTAAATGGTTGGATCTCTGAAATATCAAATTTCTTTCCGATAAAGGGCAGCTTACCAAAGACATCATCAAGCAGATATTTTAAGGTTACCGCGGTAATATCTCCAGCAACGCCGATAACAAGACGATCTCGAGCAAACCTATTCTCAACAAATGATGTCAGGTCTATTCTGTTTAGTCTGTTGATCGTCTCGGGTGTCCCGGTTCCAAGTTTGGCGTATGGATGCCCATAAAACGCCGCCTCAACCCAAGCCAACGATGATAGATAATTTGGATTTTCCATATTCTTCCGGATTGCCGCAAGAACCTGTGATCGAACGCGTTCGAGAGACTCCAAATCAAACCGGGGGCTTATTAGTGCCATCCGCAGCAACTTAAATGCATTTTCTTGTTCGTTTTTAATTGTGCGAATTCGACCCACAAAATGATCTTGTGCAGCAGAAAATGAAATTTCAGCAGTACTTTCTTCAAGTGCTCGCTGATAATCAAGGGAACGCAAATTCCCCGCCCCTTCTGCTAACAGTCGAGATACCACTTTAGCCAAGCCGTCCTTGCCACGGGGGTCCGTGACAAACCCTGCACCACGAAACGCAAAAGATACCGATATCAAGGGCTGTGATTTATCATTAACAAGCCACGCAATTATCCCGTTTTTCGAAACAACCTTTTTTACATCCATTGCATGTCCGGAAGTACTATGCACAAACACCGAAATGACAAAAACCAATATGCTGCAAACTTTCATATTCAATTTATTCGCTCCGGTAACAAAATTCCCGTCACGGAATTTGCTGTATTAAATAACCGTTTCGCGGCCGCCATTACTTTATCGGGCGTAACAGCCCCAATCCTCTCAGGCCATGATTCTACGTCATCGATTGTCCGGCCTTGGGTAAAAGCCGCCCCAATCGCGTTAGGGCCAGCGTTTAGTTGATCCTTTGCATAAACAGCCTGAGCTGCGATAAGTTTTTTCGCCCTATTGATATCACCCGAAGTCAGCCCTTCCTTGATAAGGGCCTCGATTTCGAGATTAACAGCGGTTTCTAAGGTCGGAATACTAGTACCCGTATTAGGGGTTGCGTAGACGACAAACTCTCCATAATCGAGCCCATCTCCATTATACCGTGCACCCACATTAGTCGCTATTTTCCGCTCTACAACGAGCCTTCGAAATAACCTACTCGTAGCACCACCCCCGAAGGCCTGTGCCAGAACTTCTAACGAATGACCTCCTGTCTGTTTTCTCCCTGAGTACGAAGGGGCTAAATAATATCGTGACCACGAAGCTAGCCTGACTTGTTTGCTCCGAAGCATAACACGCCGTGCCGCTCTATGCGGGGGTTCTTTCGGACGTATGCGAGGTGGAATAATGCGAGGCGGTATCGGACCAAAATATTTTTTCGCCAAGACCTTGACCGCCTCAACATTGATTGCGCCCGCAACGATTAGCATAGCGTTGTTGGGAGCGTAAAGTTTACGATAGAAGGCCATTGCGTTTTTTGTTGTGAGTGAGCGTATTTCGTGCATCCAACCAATAACCGGTCTGCCGTATGGATGATTCAAATAAAGAGCGCGGCGAACCTGTTCCCGCAACTGCGCCGCGGGGCTGTTATCAGTTCGCGACTTCCTTTCCTCGATGACAACGTCTCGTTCGGGCAACACCTGGGCATCGTTTAGCACCAAGTTATGCATACGATCTGCCTCTAATCGCATAACATCACCTAGTTTCTGCGCAGCAACTACTTGAAAATAGGCGGTGTAATCGTAAGAGGTGAATGCATTATCCTCTCCGCCCAAACGTGAAACTACTCGTGAAAATTCACCTGGTTTTGTCGTTTTAGTACCCTTAAAAAGTAAATGTTCCAAAAAGTGAGCTAGGCCCGATTCACCTGGGGCCTCATCTGCCGCACCCACGCGATACCACAGCATTTGGATCACTATAGGCGCCCGTGGGTTTTCGATAACGACAACAGTTAGACCATTTTTCAACTTAAAGCTTGTAGGCGCAAAAACGGCTGACGCTGCTGCCTCACAAAACCAAATAAATGAAATAATCAAGAAAAGTGCGGTTCTAACAACTCTCGGAACACATATTAACAATGGGAGCTCCAAACACGATAAAAAGGCTTACACTGGGAGAAATTTTGATAAATCAGTCTTTAAGATTGTATGGTGCGTTCTCGCTCCCAGGATAGCTATTTAAAACTAACTTCGGCACGAACGGTCACTTAAAAACTCCCTCCAGAAAGCCCCTGGACCGTCTGGTTATTTGCGGTGTGCGCCCCTTTGTAGGCGCCGCCCCAAGCGCCGCATTATTTCTTAACCGTTTTTTCTCTGCCTTTGCATCTACGATCGTTCCAGGCTTAGGACGAGACTGCCAAAACATTATTTTATCGGTAAAACTCTCGTCCTTAGAAGCAAATATCGATGCTTCCTGATCAATAAGCTCACGTATACCCTTGTCTTGCTTTGTCGCTCCCGCCTTTTTTAATATTACGGCCTCGGCTCCCGATCCAACTGGGTCTTTGGAAACCAGAACTCGTGAAGTCCTGTTGTGTAATAGTTGTTCACGCGCGGTTTCTAACACGGATGTTTCCTGCGACCTTTTAGCACCCGCTCTAGGAGGCCTTAGCCCGTAATCGGGAGGCATACTCAGGGGAGCACGTGTTACAACCTCAAACTCGTCGGGTGGAGCGCTAGCC
>CAZOHS010000002.1:9006-29987 GCA_964579285.1 uncultured Rhodospirillaceae bacterium
ACGACCAGTAAACCCATCAATTAAAAGGATAATTACCCCTAGAGAAATAGCTATATCGGCAACATTAAACGACGGCCAGTGATATTCGAAGGCGTGAAAATCTAAGAAATCCGCTACAGCGGAATAAACAACCCTATCAATAGCGTTACCCAGCGCCCCGCCAATAATCAACCCGAGTGCAATTGATAACCAAACTGATCTCGTTTGTCGCAGCCAAACAATAAGAAATATCGAGATAAAGATAGCCAATCCTACTAGGATCACCTGTGTCCAAAGAGATTGGCTACTAAATAACCCAAAGCTAGCGCCTGTATTCCATACCATAACGAGATTGAAAAAACTTGTTACTTCGATCACTTGAGGGGGTGACATGACTTTGTGGACAACCCAGTATTTAGTCAGTTGATCAAAGCCGATTACCCCAAATGACAGTAAAAGCCCACATCGTATCACGGGTAACTCACCCGACTTTCGCGGAAGAGTATGCGACCGCATCCGCGCATCGGCCACATGTATCCGGCCAATCACTATTCATTCCTACGTCGGGGAGAAATTGCCAACAACGTTCACATTTTTGCCCCTCGGGCTTCGCATTTAAAACACAAACTCCTGGGACATCGTCTAGGGTGAATGCGTCTTTCGGTCCAGTTCCAATTTCTATGGTGACACCCGAGGTTATTGTAATTTCGGCGAAATCGATGTCTTCTAATTCCGCCGCAATATCTTCACTAAGAAAGACTATAGGGGCACTTTCAAGGCTGGAACCGATCCTTTTCTCTGATCTTTCAACTTCCAATGCGCCTGTGACAACACGTCTAACGCGTCGTATGATTGCCCACTTTTCAGCAAGACGCACGTCCCTCCAGGTTTCTGGTATCTCAGGAAAACTTCTCAGGTGTACGCTTTCTACGCGATCACCTTCCCGTGCCAACCACGCCTCCTCGGCCGTAAAAGAAATAATAGGTGCCAACCATGCTGTGAGACATGAAAAAAGCTCATCTAAAACAGTTCGCGCAGCCCGTCGGCGCGTTGAGTTGTCCTGATCGCAATACAACGCATCCTTTCTTACATCAAAATAAAAAGATGAAAGATCAACAGCGCAAAAATTATGAAGTGCTGTAAACATGGTGTGAAAATCGAATACCTCAACACAGCTTCTTACATCCGCGTCTATTTCTGTGAGCCTATGAAGCACCCAACGTTCGAGTTCCGGCATCTCATTTCTAGGCACACGTTCTTCTTCACTATAGTGATTCAAATTTCCTAAAATATAGCGTAGCGTGTTACGAAGGCGCCTATATGCATCGGCTTGATACTTTATTATTTCAGGGCCAATTTTGAGATCTTCCGAATAATCAGATGCAACCACCCAAATGCGCAATATGTCTGCTCCATACTGCTTCAAGATGTCCTGTGGCGACACAACATTACCCGTAGATTTGGACATTTTTTGTTTGTCCTCAGCTAATACGAAACCGTGGGTAAGAACGGCGTCATACGGCGCACGCATCCGGGTACCACACGATTCGAGAAGGCTCGAATGAAACCACCCCCGGTGTTGATCGGACCCCTCGAGGTAAAGGGATGCGGGCCACACCAGATCTTTTCGCTCCTCAAGCACAAAGCTATGGGTCGATCCGGAATCAAACCAAACATCTAGAATATCAAAAACCTGTTCATAATCTTCGCTTTTATATTCCTTTCCGAGAAACCTTGACGGATCAGACGCGAACCAAGCGTCCGCGCCTTCTTCTTCAATAGCTTTAGTAATCCGCTCCTGCACTATTTTATCTTTAAGTATTTCCCCTGAAACACGATTAACAAATACCGTGATCGGCACACCCCACGCTCGCTGTCGAGAAATCACCCAATCCGGTCGGCCGTCAATCATCCCGTGTAGCCTGTTATGGCCTGATTGTGGGTAAAATTCTGTAGCATCTATCCCCTTTAACGCAACGTCACGCAGCGTCTCGCCTTTATCCGTGAATGGCCTGTCCATAGCGATGAACCATTGCGGTGTATTTCGAAAAATAAGCGGTTTTTTGGACCGCCAGGAATGTGGATACTGGTGTTTCAGTCGACCCCGAGCCATTAGGCCGTTAGCCTCGATAAGCGCGTTAATGACAGCCTGATTTGCATCACCTTTTTTGCCCTTGCTGGTGATTACCTGCCTTCCAGAAAAACCAGGTGCGTCACTTGTAAAAAAACCTTCGGCATCGACTGTGTATGGGATAAGTGTCTCAATTTTTCGCGCATCCAATTTCCTGCTTTGAGCAATCCAAATTTCGTAGTCTTCGCGCCCATGACCAGGCGCGGTATGAACAAAGCCTGTGCCAGCCTCATCCGTGACGTGATCCCCGTCTAATAACGGTACAATAAAATCGTAACCCAATGAAGTCAGGGGATGGGCACAACTTAATATACTTAGTTCTTCTGATGATACTTGGCGCACCAATTCCCAACGAGACACCCGCGCCGCCGTCATTACGGCAGAGACAAGACCTTCCGCAAGAATGAAATGCTCATCTTGCTTAGCCCAGTTTTCATCCGGGGTCTCGGTAATTTTATATAATCCATAAGATATGTTGGACGAATAACAAACCGCACGATTTCCAGGAATAGTCCACGGTGTTGTTGTCCAAATAACGATAGAACCGCCCGCGAGGTCCGATGACAATGTTTTGCTGGACGTTGTTATGGGAAACTTTGCCCATATGGTGTCCGATTCATGATCATAATATTCGACTTCAGCCTCAGCCAAAGCTGTTTTTTCTACTACCGACCACATAACTGGCTTCGAGCCTTGGTAGAGCAGCCCATTGTCCACAAACTTCATAAGTTCGCGGGCAATTTGCGCCTCCGCCGCAAAATTCATAGTCGTATACGGGTGCTCCCAATCTCCAATGATGCCAAGCCTTTTGAATTCCTCACGCTGTATTTCAATCCAATGTTGGGCAAATTCGCGACATTCTTTTCGAAATTCGACAATCGGAACCTCATCCTTATCCCGCCCTTCAGAACGGTACTTTTCTTCTATTTTCCATTCGATTGGAAGGCCGTGGCAGTCCCAGCCCGGAACGTAATTGGCGTCCTTACCCATCATTTGCTGAGAACGATTGATGACGTCCTTTAAGATTTTGTTCAGTGCGTGGCCAATATGGAGGTTACCGTTTGCATAAGGTGGTCCGTCGTGAAGAATAAATTTTTCCCGCCCCGACGACAATTTACGCTGCAAGCGATACAAATTAATTTTTTCCCAATGGCGAAGAATATTTGGTTCGCGTTCCGGCAATTTACCGCGCATTTCAAACTCAGTTTGGGGTAAAAACACAGTTTTTTTATAATCTGTTGCCATATCTCTATCGTGTCCTCAACAGGTCACTAATCCGGGGCACGCCGAAGGTCTTGCTGCTCGATACTCTCAAGAAGAGCCCGGGCATCATGTGCGTCATGTGCAATTTGTTCCCGTAATTGCGTTACTCCATCAAACTTCTTCTCCGGACGAATATATTCAACAAATGCTACACGCAGCAATTTGTCATATATGTCATCCGTAAAGTCGAAAATATAAACCTCACAATTAACGTCCCGTTTATCAAATGTTGGTCGGCAGCCAACGTTTGCACACCCCATGTGCCAAGTAGTTTGTTTTCCGTCTTCTACACCAACCCAAACAGCGTAGACCCCCAACGCTGGCTCAAGATACTCGTCTAAAAAGATATTTGCTGTTGGAAAACCAATCTGCCGTCCCCTTTGATCTCCCTTAACCACTCGGCCCTCGACCTCCCAAGGCCTGCCCAACAACCGCGCCGCACCCGATGGATCACCCTCAACCAAACAATTTCGAATATTGGTGGACGAATAAACCGTTTGGCTGACATCCTTTACAGGCTCTACTACTGACAGTTCAAACCCATTGTGTTCAGATTGCATACGGAGATATTCCACGCCACCGCTACGTCCTGCTCCAAATACAAAATCGTAGCCTACGGTCACATGTTTAGCGTCAAATCCATTAACAATAAATTTATTTACAAATTCTTCGTGCGTTAATTTTGATGTCTCTATATCAAAATGAATAACTAACAAATTCTGAACACCAGCCGCCTCGAAACGACGCACCTTACTCCGCAGGGGAGTTAACTGAAATGTTGCCTCCTCAGGCTTAAAAAATTTTCTGGGATGGGGCTCAAACGTTACCACAGAGAGTGAAGACCCTAACGCCTCCGAGTGGATCGCCGCCTCATTAATAACAGCCTGATGGCCAAGGTGAACTCCATCAAAGTTCCCGATCGCAACCGAGCTGCCCTGGACAAATTTTGGGAGGCCTGCAACGTGTCTAAATATACGCATATTGGCGGTCTTGGTAACTACCGCGGCCGGTCAAGTCAAACCATTATGACCAATAAGGAATAATAAGTTTTAAGAAAGAGGACGGCGGTTTGGCACCCAAAGTGTTGCCGTCCCGTCGATCACTACTTTTTCGGCTATTGAACACACAACTTCGCAAACAACTTTATTAGCCTCTTTAATGATTTCCATAATAGTGACCCGTGTCTGCACGGTATCACCAATCCGAACTGGCGCACGAAAATTGAGATTCTGATTTATGTATGCACACCCAGGACCAGGTAATTTCGTACCAAGAACGGCCGAAATATATCCACACGTCAACATACCGTGCGCAATCCGACCATTAAAAACGGTCTGTCGGGCAAATTCCTCATTCATATGTATTGGATTGTCATCTCCAGAAATCTGAGAATATTGAACAATATCGGTCTCCGTTACTGTCCGGACATACACATCAGTCATACCCACTTGAAGGTCGTTGATAAAATAACCGTGCAATTCTTCAATCGCAGCAACTACTACAGCCGGTGTAACCTTATGATCCATGTATTCGCTCTACTCTCTTAACTAAACACCCAAACGTTCCGCGAAGCAGCGTATTACGCTACGTCGCAACGATATAGTTTGCTTTTTGTATGGCAATGTCCACTTTTAGCATTCTTTCGTAAATTTGTTCACCAGAGATTCTAGCAGTAGAAGTGGTAAACAATGAAGATTTGTCGTAACACCAATTTCAACCAGTCTACGGAGTGGTTTTTCCGCCATTTGTGATCCCTGAATACAACGTGCATAATCGTTACAGAAGTGTGTATTGGTCTTTGTATCAAGGCGAACGATACAACCGCGTAATCGGTTAGCTCTTCATCTCATTATCGAACTAAAAATCAATCAACCACTATACGAATGTATCATATGGCCCAACTACTGGCAGATCCCGTTCTTGCCGCTGTTGCGATTATCGCGGTACTGCTTGCCGGTCTATCCAAAGGTGGGTTTGGTGGTGGCGTCGGTTTTGTTGGGGTCCTGGCCCTCGCACAAGTATCCTCCGCAACAACCGCCGTCGCTATAATGTTACCTATCCTCTGCGTGATGGACCTTATCGGTGTTCATGCATACAGACGGGATTGGCACCCACATAGCCTAAAGATACTCGGCATTGGCTGCCTCCTGGGCACTGCCATCGGCACATTTACTTTCAAATGGATGGACGAACAGTTAATCCAGCTTACGGTGGGGTTTATCGCCATTGCCTTTTTTGTGGATTTTATTCGTTCTGGTGGCGAGAAAGCCACCGCGCGCGTTTTTTCGGACCCCGTAGGTTATGGACTGGGGACGATTGCTGGATTTACGAGTTTTGTAATTCACGCGGGTCTGCCACCGGTCGCAATGTATTTACTACCACAGCAACTTCAAAGACGCATACATGTAGGAACAATAATAATCTTATTTTTCTTTATCAATTATCTCAAAATACTTCCTTATTGGTGGTTGGACTTGTTTACGAGCGCAAATTTAACAACATCACTTATACTAATGCCCCTTGCACCACTTGGAATGTATGCAGGTATTAAGCTGAATCACATCATATCGCAGAAATGGTTCATGCGGGTGAGTTACTCTATCCTTTTTATTCTAGGTCTAAGATTGCTTTATGAGGGTGTTTTCTAAATTTAAGCTCGCTTAATTCTTGTCTTCTCGATCGCCCAACATCAATTTTAGTTCTCTAATTTCCCGGCGAAGTTCCGCGAACTCATCAGTGCGGTGCTGATGTTCATCATGCACCACCTCACTTACTTCCTCGATCGCTTGATGTTTCTCACTTTCATTTAGGGTTTGCAGAGAATCTATAATAATTGCGATGAAAAGGTTAAGGACAGTAAAACTTGACAGTATGATAAATGCGACAAAGACAGCCCATGCCCAGGAATATATCTCCATCACTGGCCGCACAATTCCCATTGACCAGCTTTCAAGCGTCATAATTTGGAACAAGGAAAACATGGACGCTCCGATCGTCCCAAACCAAGCCGGAAAAGCCACACCGAAAAGCTTAGTAGTAATTACGGCAAATACATAAAACACGAGCAAGAGAAGTGCACTTATAGCGCCCACCCCCGGAAGCGCCTGCAAAAGTGCTGTCACAATACGACGCAGTCTAGGAACAGCCGACACCAAACGTAATACTCGCAAAACTCTAAGTGCCCGCAAAACGGAGAGTGAATCATTTGACGGTGTCAAAGTAATTGCGACAACAATAAAATCAAAAATGCTCCACGCATCGCGAAAAAACCTAAGACCGTGTGCGTAGATACGTAGTGCAAGTTCCACACAAAAAATTACAATAACAACTTGATCAAACACATGTAGCTCTTCACCGATTGCAGCCATTACAGTCGGCGATGTTTCTACCCCCAACGTAATCGCATTGAGAATGATTAAAACCATGATTGATTTTTGAAAGACTTCGCCTTGAACTAAACGGTAAATCCGCCTTCGCATGGGTGATAGTGGTTTTGGTTCGATGATTGTCAAACACGCTCTCCTGTTCTTGGGGGTGTTTTTATCGGAATAAAATACAAGATAACAATAGTCATATTTAATGTCTTTCGTTTCTACAGAAAATAAAAATACTACTTGACGACCTCACTGTTCTTTAATAGAACAAAACAAGAACATTTATCTCACATACAGTGGAATATGTAATGCCGAGGTCCTCAAGAAGTACCAGGAACCGACCCCTTCCCCCCCAAATGAAAGGAAATGGTCGTCATGCAGAAAAATTAGAGCATTTAAAGGCCCATATACGCCAACTTGAGGGATTTAACGGAGCATTTGCCACAGAAAAACGTAAGGTCATTCCCTTTGGCATTGAAAAAATTGATTCCCGATTGCCAGGTGGCGGCCTACAACGTGGTGCCCTACACGAGATTTTTGCCGCCGATGTTGGGATAGCGACTGCGTTCTGTGCTCTGTTGGCTGGACGGCTCATGAAAGAGGCTAAGAACCAATCAATCCTTTGGTGTGAACGACCGCGAACACTTGACGCAGGAATACTTTACGGGCCTGCGTTTTTACAGTTCGGGGTCAACCCGGAGAAACTGATCCTCGTAAAGGCACGAAGAGACCAAGACGTGCTCTGGGCAATGGAAGA
The DNA here is from genome assembly GCA_964579285.1 of uncultured Rhodospirillaceae bacterium. Lineage (GTDB taxonomy): Bacteria > Pseudomonadota > Alphaproteobacteria > MPNO01 > UBA830 > JAYZQT01. Next base: position 16,511 of record CAZOHS010000002.1, read on the forward strand.
GAGTTTGCAATGCAACCAGATCTCGGCTGTTGTTGGAGAGCTAACCAATATATCTCTCACTGCCAGCCGTCGATTACAGCTTGCAGCCGAAAGCGTTGGTGTAACTGCCTTCATTCTCCGTCCCAAATCTGACAAACCACCGCCGAGTGCTGCTACAACCCGCTGGCGGTTAGGTACGGTCTCACACGAACAAGACCTAGATACGACCCTAGGTTCGGCTAAAAAAAACTACAACCTCAAAGCAAATATACCAGGCTTAGGTTCCTCACGATGGAAGGCCGATATGTTGCGCTGTCGCGGCGGTACTTCTTCTAACTGGATGATGGAGTGGAAAAATGAAACGGGTGATTTCTCTGTGGCTACCGAACTTCGCGACAGATCGTTTATGTCGCATACGGCCAGACTGGCTTGACAGTCCTCTCGCTCTAGTACGAGAAAACAGCGGAAAACTTATTCTTCAAGCTATCAACACCACTGCTTATCGTGCAGGTATCCGTGCTGGCATGACACTTGCCGATGCTCGGACAATTTTACCTGAACTTCATAGCAGTGAAACCGATACAGAAGCAGAAACTCAGTCCCTAACCCTTATCGCCGACTGGTGTAGCCGTTTCAGCCCTTGGACAGCCCCTGATGAGCAAGGATCTGGTCCTGCTTTTGCCGGCGGAGGATCAATATGGTTGGACGTGACTGGCTGCATTCATCTTTTTGGCGATGAAGGAGCATTAATGCGCGACATAACAGACCGTTTCGCAAAACTTGGTTTCACTGCTTATGCTGCCATGGCCGATACCCCTGGCGCTGCCTGGGCCATCGTGCGTCACAATCATTACAAGCGCCGTCGCTGGATAGCCGTTAGAAAAGGTCAAACAAGCAATGCTCTTGCCCCCATACCAGTTGAAGGCCTCAGACTCATGCCCGCCACAGTCTCTGGATTGCAAGCTGTGGGTCTGCACCAAATTGGTGACCTTATCGCATTACCACGCACCGCACTTGCCGATCACTTTGGCAGCGAGGTTACTGACCGACTCGACCAAGCATTAGGGGACCGCCCTGAACCGATTTCTCCTCTCGCTCCAACCAACCCCTGGTACACTCACGCCAGTTTTTCGGAGCCGATTAGCCAAATAGAAAATATCACTGACGCCATTTACAACCTCACTAAAGATCTCACTTTAATACTGGAAGCTGATGGTTTAGGGGCGCGTCGCTTAATACTGTGTTTTTATCATCCAGACGGTAAAGTTAATAAACTTCAAGTGGGCACCAGCAAAGCCAGCCGTGACGCTGATCATCTCGCCCGCCTATTCACCTCCAAACTCGATAAAATAGAAACTCTGTTTGGAATAGACGCCATCACGCTAGCCGCCTCAACACATGAAGAACTTTCACCAACCCAGACAACATTCAAACAACAAAGTGAAAAACAAGAAGCGAATATAGCAGCACTGACTGACCGACTCAGTAACAAACTTGGAAACAAAAATGTTGTACGACTTTCGTTAAAGGAAAGTTATATCCCCGAACGCGCTGTTATAGAGTTGCCTGCGGTCACAAATAAAAACCCAGACACAACCGGCACTTGGAAACCTTTACTTTCTTCTTTTGACCGACCACGTCCTCTTCGGCTTCTCCCTCGACCTGAACAAGTGGAAGCTGTTGCCCCAATACCCGACAGCCCGCCGGTCATGTTTCGTTGGCGAAAAAAACTTTTCAAAATAGAGCGCTCTGATGGCCCAGAGCGTATCACCCCTGAATGGTGGAATGATGGACTTGGCTTGTTGGAAACAGGGCAAGAAAATGCCAGGGATAGCCATCTTGCGGACAATCCTAGTACAACTTTACAGGAAAATATTCGCGACTATTACCGAGTTGAAGACCGCCAGGGTCAACGTTTTTGGGTCTACCGTGAAGGCGTCTACAACTCCAGAAAACAACCCCAGTGGTATGTTCACGGCATTTTTGGATAGGCATACATGTATGCCGAACTTGCGATCACCACAAATTTTTCTTTCTTACACGGCGCCTCTCATGTTGACGAACTAGTCGAAACAGCTGCCACACTTGGTCTGTCAGCAATTTCCATAACTGACCATAATACACTGGCTAGCATAGTCCGTGGTCATCAAGCAGCAAAAAAAGCAGGCATCAAACTTATTGTAGGCACCCGGCTAAATTTGCAGGACGCCCCTTCGCTACTTTGCTTTCCCAGAAACCGTGACAGTTACGCCCGGTTATCCAGGCTAATCACGCTTGGTCGACGCCGAGCACCCAAGGGTGAATGCAAAATTTTTCTCAAAGATGTATTGAATTACTCAAAGGAACAGATCTTTATCTCACTTCCTCCTCCAGCATTTAATAATCAATATGCGGAACACCTTCACTATTTGCAGGAGAGGTTAGCTAACAATGTTTGGCTTGCGGCGCGTTGTCGTTACGACGGAAACGACGTCGCTTATCTTTATAACCTCGCTCAGCTATCTGCCAAAACCAACGTACCTATGGTGGCTACTAATGATGTGCTTATGCACACACCAGATCGCAAGCCGCTAATGGACATAATTACCTGCATTCGCGAACACTGCACGATCGATCAAGGTGGTTTCCGCCTTGCTATGAACGCTGAGCGCTATCTGAAAACAGCGAAAGAAATGGCTCGCTTGTTCCAGCGCTACCCGGAAGCAATCGCGAGATCACTCGAAATTGCCAACCTCTGCAAATTTTCAATCGACGAATTGCGCTACGAATATCCGGTCGACGAAGCTCCACCCGGCACAACCCCACAGGAAGAACTAGTTCGGCTCACTTGGGAAGGCGCGAAAATCCGGTACCCAAATGGCTTGCCCTGCAAAGTACGAAAACAGCTAGAATATGAATTAAAACTTGTAAGCAAATTAAAATATGCTCCCTACTTCCTAACAGTACACGATATCGTCCGTCATGCTCGGTCTAGAGGTATACTATGCCAAGGTCGTGGATCGGCAGCAAATTCAGCGGTCTGTTACTGCCTCGGAATTACTGCCATAGATCCCACCCGCATAGATTTGTTATTTGAACGCTTTGTTTCCGTAGAGCGTAACGAGCCTCCAGATATCGATGTCGATTTTGAACATGAACGTCGTGAAGAAATCATCCAATATATTTACGAGAAATATGGACGCGAACGTGCCGGTCTAGCAGCAACAGTCGTTCATTATCGTGCCCGCATGGCAGTGCGGGAAGTAGGCAAGGCCATGGGGTTGAAAGAGGACACTGTCTCAGCCCTTGCTTCCACAGTTTGGGGGTGGAGATCGGACAAAATCAACAAAGAACACATCCGCGACGCTGGGCTCAATCCAGATGATCTCCGTCTATCACTCACTATAAGACTGGCCCGTGAGTTAATAGGATTTCCCCGACATCTATCCCAACATGTGGGCGGTTTTGTAATAACCAGAGGGCCTTTATCCGACCTAGTTCCAATCGCCAATGCTGCCATGGAAAACCGTACGACGATCGAATGGGATAAGGACGACCTTGATGCTCTCGGAATTTTAAAAATTGATGTTCTTGGTCTTGGGATGCTTAGCTGTATTCGAAAATCTTTCGAACTGCTGGAACAACACTACAAAAAGAAAGTTGACCTTGCTTCTGTCCCGTCGGAAGACCCTAGCGTATACGATATGTTGTGTGAGGCAGATTCAGTTGGGGTGTTCCAGGTAGAAAGTCGCGCACAGATGACCATGCTACCGCGCCTTAAACCAAGAAATTTTTACGACCTTGTCATCGAAGTGGCTATAGTTCGCCCAGGACCTATACAGGGCGACATGGTGCATCCTTATCTTCGCCGCCGAAACGGCGAAGAAAAAATAGACTATCCATCACAAGAACTAAAAGCTGTTTTGGGAAAAACATTCGGTGTTCCGTTATTTCAGGAACAAGCAATGAAAATTGCTATCGTGGCAGGTGGCTTTACTCCGTCCGAAGCCGATCAATTGCGACGCGCGATGGCTACATTCCGACATGTTGGGACAATTCATACCTTCGAGAAAAAGCTAACGAATGGCATGATTTCCAATGGCTACTCTCCTGACTTTGCAGGGCGGTGTTTTGATCAAATCAAAGGCTTTGGAGAATATGGCTTTCCGGAAAGCCATGCCGCAAGCTTTGCGCTTTTGGTATACGTATCATCGTGGTTGAAAAAACACTATCCAGACGTTTTCACTACCGCACTTCTCAACAGCCAACCGATGGGTTTTTACGCGCCAGCACAGCTTATCCGTGATGCAAAAGAGCACGGCGTCAAAATTCGGCCGGTCGATGTAAATCACAGCAGATGGAATGCCACGTTAGAACCAAACGGTATGGGGCACAGGGCAATTCGCCTTGGCTTTCGTCAAATAAAGGGCTTCTCGAAAAGTGAGGCCGACACACTAATCAAATCACGTAGCCACCCTTTTACAAACCTCACCAATCTACATCTCCGTGCCCATTTAAAAACCACGGCACTAGCCCGCCTCGCGAGAGCCGATGCCTTCAAATCAATGAACCTAAATCGTCGCCAGGCAATTTGGGCAATACGTGCCATACCAACTACGCCCCTTCCTTTGTTCAAAGAGGGAGAAAACCGAAATGGTAAGGATGTGTCGCTACCGCTCATGAAAATCGGCGAAGAAGTAACCTACGATTATGCAACCTTGCGATTGTCGTTAAAGTGTCATCCCCTGGCGCTATTGCGTGAAAAATTAAATACAACGCGGGTTACCCCCGCTGGGCACCTTCTTCAAATTAATGATGGCGCGCGCGTTATTGTTGCCGGACTTACACTCGTTCGTCAGCGACCCAGCACGGCAAGCGGCGTTATCTTTATTACACTAGAGGACGAGACCGGCGTCGCTAACCTAGTCATTTGGCCAAAAATATTCGAACGTTTTCGTCAAGTTGTCATGAGAGGACGGCTTATAAGGGTTACTGGTACGCTACAACGCGAAGGGATTGTCACACACATAATAGTTGACCAGATGGAAGACCTGACTTTCCTTCTACAAGCACTAGGCGAACCAGACTTTAGGTCATTCAAACAACAACGCACTACCAGTGTACACTATAATAAAACCGCTATTTACACAGATGAAAATCAGTCTGAAACACCCACCAGTCAAACCCAAAATTTGTTTAAATCACGGGATTTTCATTGATCCTTGTGCGTGCAGAACTCTCAACTAAAACTGCAATCAAATACCAAGTCCGGGTGCATCCACTGCCCTGAAATTGTCAGGTGTGACACCCTCAAAATCGGCATCATATCCTAACTCTACCTGCACGCCATTCGGATCAAGAAAAAATACCTGTATGAGTTTGCCCCCGCTCGCTAGACATGTCCGATACGTTATATTTTTATCCACGAGTGTTTTCTCCATCCCAGAGAGATCTTTCGCGAAAAGCCCAATGTGATCCAAGCCATTTCCACGGCCTGCATGATCAGTACGCGGCTTGCTGTCAGGATCGCTCCCTGACAAGTGAACTATTGGTACGTCGCCGCAATACAACCAATATCCATGAGAATCAAAATCAGGTCGCCACCCTATTTCTAGACCAACAATGTCAATGAAAAAATCTTTTGTTTCCTCCATCTTAGTTGTTCGAATATTGATGTGATTGAGTTCAGTGATACCCATTTTTTCCTCCGCTCTGCCGCACGTCTTGCACGACCATTCACAGTCATCTAGCCTTCTGTTTAATACTGACGCCTGAAAGCCAAGGAGGCAAGATAATGACAGACAGGGTGTGGGATAATTTTCTTACTGATCGCGACAAAGAAGTTTTTGAAGCTGCGGGTTATGCACAACCAGCCGGCATGGGAGCGCGTCCCGCCGTTGTTGTCATTGACGTGAATTATCATTTTACAGGTGATAAGAATGAGCCAATTCTCGACTCGATTAAAAAATGGCCCAACTCGTGTGGCGAAGATGCTTGGATTGCCTTGCCGTACATCAAACGTCTCCTCGAATCTGCACGCACCAAAGGCGTACCAGTAGTCTATACGACAGCAAATTTTCGTGCCGACGGTTGGGATCGAGGATCCTGGGATTGGAAGAATGCCCGAACCGGCGACTGGCGGGTAGACGCTGAAGTTCGACAAACAAATCTGGACGGTGACACCATCAACCACGAAATAGAACCCCAACCTCAAGATATCGTCATTGAAAAACTCAAACCTAGTGCATTCCACGGGACACCACTAAATTCATTCCTTAACAACTTAGATGTGGACACCGTTATTTTGGTAGGAACGACAACCTCCGGATGCGTCCGGGCTAGCGCCCTTGACGCATTCAGTGAAAACTACCACGTCACGCTGGCTGAAGAAGGCTGCTTCGACCGTTCACAGGCCAGTCACGCTATTAACCTCTGTGACATGAACGCAAAGTATGCGGATGTCATAAGTACGGACCAAGTAATTGAATACATCGACAGTCTGGAGGATGGACTATTTAATTTACCTTCAGGAGAGACACCATAGGTAAGACCTGTTTTAGAAAACAGCGATTAAAAGAGACAGAACGGCGATACCCCAAAGGGTGTAATTACGAAACTGTGTCTCGGATGCACGGGAAAATAATCTTATGCCAAGCCATGTCGCCAACGAAAAGGGCATAAAAAAGATTGCGGAAAGGATTAACGTCCTTTCCGTCAACAATCCCGTTGCTACAAATGTGACTACCGCCGCAGCCTGCACGAAGAAACTAAAGGTGAGAAAATTTGCGCGCTGCACTACCGCATTACCGCTACCAGAAAGTAAATACAAGAAGACGGGCGGACCTCCCATTGATACAGAACCCGTAATCATCCCTGCGAGCCCTCCGACCGCGCACCGCACAGGCACGCCCCGCGGACCGCGGTAACGCCATCCCGTCAGCAAAATTAGTGCGAGGACAATTGACGTTATAGCAACAACGCGTCGCATCAGGTTTTCGTCTATCGCCAACAGCAACCACACGCCAAATGGCGCGGTCATGGCAGCAGCCGCACATATGGGTGTAATCCGCCTCCATTCCGTGTGTGGCAGAGAGCCGGGCATAGTCTGTAAATTGCTCAGAATAGCAACAAGGGTAATTATTGGAACGCCCTCCCGGGGTCCAATCAACAACGCGACAACCGGCGCCGTTATAAAGTTCGCGCCGGCGCCACCATTGAACCCTCTAACAAAACCCGCCCCCGCAAAAGCAACCGCCATGACAACGAGCTCCCACGACAATATGCCATCGACGATCATTGAGGCTCCTCATCAAAAAGGCCCAGCCGCTCTATTGAAAACACCGGTAACACAAAACTTTTCCTTGAGTGTTGACTAAAACTCTTAACCTTTTCGCTATGCGATGAATGTGGACAGTCCAATAACAAGCAAGAAACTGAGGGCGACCTTCCGGTAAAGCGCATCAGAGGTGTTGCCAAACATCTTTTCTCCGATCCAGGTCCCCAGAATAAGCGGCGGCAGCATAGGCAAGGAAATCCATAGCGTTTTTATAGTAATTAAACTACCAAACCAATAAACAAGCAGGCCTACCACTTGTGTAAAGGTAAAATATAATATGATCGCTGCTCTATTGCGCGCTGCACTGTCTGTCCCGGCTAATAAGAATATGATTACTGCGGGACCACCAGAAGCCGCTATGCCAGAGATGAAACCGCCGAGGCCACCAGTCAAAGCACTCATCAGCGGCCTTATCTTTCCCCGATACCGCCACCCCGTCATTAGCAAAATCGCGAAAAAAATAACAATTCCAGATATCGATCGCCTGACGAGTTCTTGATCAACCCAAATTAATAGCAATGCTCCAATTGGAATGCCGATTGCCCCACCAATTGAGAGAAAGCTAACAACTGGCCAGTTGACATCCCTCAACGCGCCGGGAAGGAGTTGCACGCTTGAGATCATCATGACTAACAGAATAGCAGGAATTGCTGCCCGCGGGCCTACTGCTAGCGCGAGCACCGGAGCAATTGCCAGAGCGGAACCAAAGCCGGTATAGCCACGAAACACGCCTGCGGCAAAGGATGTGACAACCAACAAAACCGTCTCAAGCGCGGTTAACGCATATTGTTGGTGTAGCCATTCCACGGCTAGTCTAGATCAATCATGACACCACGCCCCTCTTGAACGGCATGCTGGTATGCAACCATAGCTACTGCCATTTCCGAGGATCCGGTCCCGTTATTGTTTTTGTGATAGGTTATCTGTGCGTCAGTACTACGGCCCGGATGCCTGCCAGTCGCGAGGTCACCCAACTCAAATACATCTTCAACATTTATGAGACCTGATTGTATTGGCCCAAACAGGTCTCCCTGCTCTTCCGAAATCATTGATTCCTTTAAGTTCGTGACGATCACATCGGCTTTTTTCGCGGTGTTATCATCTATTTCCCGGCGCGGTTTCTTCAAAAACCCGCCTTGAACAAGCTGTTTATTGCTCCCAATAATTCCTGTCACATGTTGGCCGCTAGAAAGTCGATCACCATCAAAGAGTTCAACATTAGTGTTTGTGGCACACAAAATTACGTCCGCTGTTTCAATCAATAGGTCGGGGCTGTCGACAGGTTCGATCTCTAATTCGAATTGACCGCTATATTTGTTTGCGAATGCTCGACGATTTTCTGGACTTCGACTGTAAACTTTTACATGCGTTAAGGATGGTCGCTCAATTTTAAGAGCCAACAATTGGTTTGCCGCTTGACCGCTCGAACCAAATAGTGCCGCAGTCGTTACATCCTGGCGCACAAGATGCCGAAACCCCACACCGCTTGTGGCGGCTGTTCGAAACGCCATCAGGCTCGACGGTCCGATAGTTTTCTCATCTACTTCACCAAATAAAATAGCAAGTAATTTTCCGGTATTAGAATCGTGCAGGACATGCACTGGCCGTTCACGGTGATCGTATCGCTGATTAGAGCCGTCTTGCACGACTAGCTCGGCCCGCACCTGCGCACCCATCACGCCGAGCTGATGCACCCCTCCAGGAAAATTGGACACTCGTACGCCGGCGGGCGAGTGAACGCGTCTGCGTGGCGCATTGATTACCGGGTATTCGGTAGATTCACGATATCCCTGCTCTATAGCGTCAATAGCCTCTTTCATAGAAACGAGGCCCTGGAGATCATTAGGTTTAAGTATTAAAACGCCCATTCATCAACCGCTTAATGTTTTTCTGAACATGGCGCCTGGAAGAGTGAAGGTCAATCAAACCAATCTAAAAACGTTTAAGAAAAGAAAAAAACAGAGAGTTCACACCCTCAAAAAACTATGAACCTATACCTAAAACGACGAGCTATATTTATCTTATAGCTTTTGTTAAGAGCCCTTCTTACCTGTAGGTGCTAGATAATCGGCAACCTTTGATGTCAATTTTTCAGAATCACCAGCGGTAAGCATATACGTCCAGCCTTGAACGCGTGCATTTATTTCGTTCACAAGTTTCTGTGCGGCTGCCTTTTTCTTAGCATCTACTATTTTCTCATCAACGTTAGCTTTAAAACGACCCCAGTAGTCTTCTCCAAACTTAACAGTCTCTATTTGCACCCGGATACCCGACCACGTTGAGTAATAAGCAACCCAGGGGGTTTTTGGCCAAACTTGTTTTTCCGCCTTCTTAACGTCATCGAACATCATCCGCCACATAACACCGCCGAGTGGGTTAAGCTCATCGGCATTTTTTAATTTACGTCCCGCAGGCGTATTTTTTAGCTGGAAATTCTTTTGCTTTTCAGCGCTTTTAGAAATTATAAAGCTCTTACCGTTCGGATTCGTGATTACAACGTTTCTTACTTTCTCCTGACCATAATTTACAATTTGGCGCGCGAGCCAATTATTGGGCTCCTCTCCAAGTTCAACTCGGCCCCGAACGAGCCATGATGCTTTTTCCTTGCCTCGTCTGAGATAAGTCCCCGATCCGCCTGTGCCAAATAAATTAGCATTTAGCTTGCCTATGACCGCTTCTACCAGGACGCGGCCTTTAGCTGTTTTAATAACGATCTTACGCGATTTTGCTTCAGGGCTATTGGGCTCCTCTACTTCAAGCCTCGAATATCGGTCCGGGTCACTCGTCTTTTTTTCGATTAATTTAAAATTGCTGATATTTACGATCGCTGATTTAACCTTCTCAAACTCAACCTGGTAACCGTCCTTCTGATCGAGACCCCAATTTTCGCCGTTTCGAGTAATACTAAATGAGGCCTTAGCGTTTTTTACCTCAATCTTTGCTGCATCATTAATGTTCTTTTCAAGCGTAGGGAACGCGGGCTCCGTCCCCGCCGAAAGCGTCGTAAGGTTGGTCTGCATCGAAACCGCTACCCCGGCAGCGGCAGCGGCAATAGCGGTTATCGCAACGAGGGAATAAAATGTACCCGGTTTCATGTTATTTTCTCCCCATTTTACACTGCTGTCCGGGCACGCTTGCGATTACGCCTAACGAGGGCGATTACGATGGCAAACAAAGCAATCGCCGCTGGCATAGCTGCTATATTGATGAGCCTTAAACGTGAATCTAAATTATCAATATCACGACGAAGATTGAGCTGAACCTGACGCAGTTCACGCCGTATTTCGAGAACGCGTTTCCGGAATTTTATAATTGCTTGCTTTTGCTTCGACGAGAGGACCGACGCGCCCTTTGCCCGTTCTTGAGTTTGCAATTTGCCCATTTTCTTTTGGACATCCTCAAGCTCTTTCATCAGAGCACGTTCCTTTGCCCTGTATTTATTCTCCGCATCATCTTGCAATTTTTGGACAAGCTCAAAAGGCCTCGCAGAAAGGCCCCTACTTCGTAAACTGATAAGAGAGCTCGAACCCGCGAGATTGTCTGCCGCATTTACGACGAAGTCTCCATTATTTGCATTTGGAACGGTGACCGTCTGCCCAAACAAATCCTGAGTACGAAGCCAAAATAGATCAGCAATAAAATCTGTATCCGCGACAACGATGACGTTGATCGGCTTCGTTGAAGCTTTCAGGTGTGGTTTGGGCTTTGCTTGTTGTTTTTTGTTATCCGTCGACGCCTTTTTCTTATCTTTTGCGTCCCCTTTTGGCGGGCCGTCTGGATATGCGGAATTGGTATTTCCTGTTATCCGCGCTGCGATGACGTACGATTTATTTGTAGGTTTAAATGCCTTTAAAATTTCTGCCGGCTGTGGGTTCTGCCGCACCATGGTAGCGTCAAAGGGGCCTGATGATTTGGTGGACGTTATAAGCGGCGTGACAGTCGTCTTTGCGTTTTTTTCAACCTCAATAAAACCGGGCGTCCCAAAGTTTACCAATTTAAGTTGGGCCAGGGTTACATCTTCTTTATTCAAATTATCAGGACCATAGCTGGTCCACGCGACGTAGCGCGTAATAATAGGTCTGCCAAACGAATCCACCCCAGCTTGAACCCGCTGGCCTGCTTTAAGGTCACCTAAGACTTTGTCCCTATCAAATTTCAGTCCCCATGCTTTGAACAATTCTGGCAGGTCCGAACCCAGCCCGGAAGGCAATCGCAGCGCCCGATTACTTCGACCGCCTTCTTCTGCGTGTGGATCGACAAATATTATCGCCTTTCCGCCGCGCAAAACATATTGATCGATCATGTATTTCGATGTGTCACTTAAACCAAATGGATGAATAAGCATCACCAGATCGACATCGTCTGATATTTTAGGAGTGAGACCCTGAATTCGTACTTCAAAAAATTGTTTCAGTTGGTTCACGATTGCCCAGGGTTTATATTTTTTTAGGGGATCAGAATCGACCGGAAGACCCGTCACCAAGGCAATAACCTTCTTCTTTGGATTGGCAAGATTATTAATCATCCTTGTCAAATCATACTCAAGAAACCGCTCGCGTTGTGGTGTAAGGAAAGGGATGACATCTTTATCGTCGGTGGTGTTCGTCGCAGCAATTCCGAAATAACCAAGATCTCCCGCCTCGGTTATGGGGACACCGCTAAGGCCAAAACCAACCGCCCTGTCTTCTTCGGGAGAGAATGGCTCAGGATTAATCAACTCCAGTTTTATCGCACCATTGGACAGTGTCACATATCTCTCAAGAAGTTCCTTTACGCGTGCGCCGTAACCCGTAAGGCCAGGCATCGTTTCGATTAGTTTTCGTGTCGAAAAAAACCTAAGCGTAATTGGTTCTTTAACCGCTGCAAGCGTTTCCGTCGTCCCTTCCGAAAGTGTAAACAACGATTTATCGGTTAAATCCACCTGCACGCCCTTAATGGCGGACTCTGAAAATATGTTAATCGCGAGAAACAGCACAACCGCAAGGATCAGCGCAGCCGCACCCAATTTATTAGGATTACGAATAATATTTACGCGTTCATTAACCATAATAGGGCCTCACGAACCTTTCTTAAGATCTACAACAACGACGTTTGCAAACAGAAAAACACCAATGACCGACACGAGGTAAACAAAATCTCTCAAATCGAAAACCCCACGTGTGATTGCGTCAAAATGAGTCAGAAAACTAAGCGACGCGATCAGATCCACAATAAATGGCGCGGTCCAACCGCGAAAAGCAGATTGAACTGGCTCCAAACCGCTCATCATGAACAAAAAACACACTGCCGCGGTTATAACGAAAGCGATCACCTGATTGCGGGTAAGGGCAGATACGAAGCTTCCGATAGAAAGAAACGCGCCCGCCATAAAGAAGCTACCCACGTACCCAGCAAAAATAACTCCATTGTCTGGTGAGCCTAGGTTATTGACTGTAATCCAAATGGGAAATGTTAAAGCCAGGGCGATACCTGTAAAGAGCCAGGCCGCCAGGAATTTTCCCATCACCGCCTCAGTCGTTGAAACCGGCAATGTCATCAATAACTCAATCGTCCCAGACTTACGTTCCTCTGCCCAGAGGCGCATCCCAACAGCAGGGATGAGAAAGAGGTACAACCACGGGTGAAAAGAAAAGAAAGCTTGGAGGTCCGCCTGTCCGCGTTGGAAAAAACCGCCAAAATAGAATGTTGTAGCTCCCGCGAGGGCCAGAAAAATTACGATAAATACATAGGCCAACGGCGTTGAAAAATAAGCGGTCAACTCACGTCGGGAAATGGCAATAGCCGCGTTCATTTGCCGACCTCCTCAACACCACCAGTTATCTGTCGGAACACATCGTCAAGCCGGCCACGTTCCACATAAAGTTGTTCGACAGGAATATTTTTCTCCCGCAACCGAGCGTTTACCGTTTCCACGATTGTCGACTCTCCCTTCGATACAACAACGACATGGGCAATATCCCCGCGAACCGCCCCCTTTTCGATGCGATCAACGTCATCAATACCGTTTAATGCTCCCTCCAAACTTCCCACATGTTCATTTGGAAGTCGGACGGACACAGCATTGAAATAAGCGGACCGGCGTTCGAGTTCAGCTGGAGTACCGTCGGCCACCTTCTTGCCGCGCGCTATAACGATCGCGCGGCTGCATACGGCATCAACCTCTTCTAGTAGGTGTGTCGAAAT
>CAZOHS010000002.1:30087-65842 GCA_964579285.1 uncultured Rhodospirillaceae bacterium
GTGCTCATTTATTTCCAACCTCCGTATATCCCATGGCAGACCATCGGTTCACCAAAGTGGGTTTGACGCCTTTTAAAAATGGGAAAGCGAGGGACTAATGCCCTACGCGTCATTCGTCAACAGTAGATTTTTATCTCAGACTGGAACTATAAGCGCATAATTAACTTCTTTTTCCTTAAAAATAAGAAGTCGGGCCTTTCAGACCCGACTTCCTCTCTAATAAAACGCTATGCCGCCATAGCGTTTTTGCCCTCTAGCACATTATCATATGCACCAATCTCTATCTTTCGCGGCTTCATGGCTTCTGGAAGTTCTCGAACCAGGTTAATAACTAACAGGCCATCCTTTAAATCCGCTCCTCGCACTTCGACGTGGTCCGCTAACTGGAAACGACGCTCAAAAGCCCGACGACCGATGCCGCGGTGCAGGTATTCGGTCTCTTTTCTGGTGTTGGTTCCCTTGCCGATTACGACCAACTGATTGTCGCGAACCTCAACATTTAGTTCCTCTCGGCTAAAGCCCGCAACGGCGATGGTAATCTGATAAGCATCATCGCTAACTTTTTCGATGTTGTAGGGTGGGTAACTATCTGTCCCGGCATTTTTTTGTGCCGTATCAAGAACCGACATTAGTCTGTCGAAGCCGACTGCCGTACGGTAAAGGGGTGTAAAATCAAAAGTTCTCATATCACATATCCTCCTGTGAGCAACATGTTTTCAAGCCGCCATTTGGCCAGCCCAAGTTTATGTTCGGTCTCGCATCTAAGCGCCGAACATCTCTTATGTGGGGGCCGTCTAGATAATTTCAACCCCACCTAACAGGTTGATTTTAAATGATTGTTTCCACGAAATCGGCAATGGCAAGCGAGGAGGTCATCCCCGGTGACTCGATACCAAATAAATTTACGAGCCCAGGAACGCCGTGCTCCTTAGGTCCTTGAATAACAAAATCACGCGCGGGTTCACCGGGCGCTTGGATCTTTGGCCGTATACCCGAATATCCGGGCTGTATCGAACCGTCGGGAAGATCTGGATAGTACTTTCGGACAGCGGAATAAAACTTATCGGCCCTTAAAGGATCGACGTCATAATCTATGTGATCGACCCACTCGACGTCGGGACCAAATCGCACCTGACCACCGAGGTCCACGGTCACGTGTACACCGAGGCCCGCCTTTTCCGGAACAGGATAAATGGGCCGGGTAAATGGCGGCCTCCCCGTCATAGTGTAGTAATTACCTTTGCAATAGTAGCCAGTGGGAATGGCGTCAGCAGGCACCCCAGAGATTGACCCGGCCACCGACTGCGCCCACAAGCCGGCACTATTAATTACAAGATCCGCTGTTATTGACATCGGAACTTCACCGCCACAGTCGAGTCGAATCCCGTCATTTACAACTTGTCCCCCACATATTGGGGTCAATAATGCTAGTACAGCGCCGTTCTCCTCGGCGTCCCCTTGCAAGGCAAGCATATACGAATGGCTATCAAGAATACCGGTAGAAGGCGACCAAAGGGCACCCACGCAAAAAACAGATGGCTCTAAGGTGGCCACTTGGGATGGGGTCATCCACTCAAGGTCATCCACTCCATTCGCAGCTGCATTCAATTTTATTCGATTAAGTTCAGGTAATTGGTCCTCATCCGTGGCTACAATTATTTTCCCGCACCGCTCATATTCCACACCGTGATCGTCGCAAAAGGCATACATTGCTTTCTTGCCCGCCACACAAAATTCGGCCTTAAGACTATTTTGTTCATAATAAATTCCAGCGTGAATAACTTCGCTGTGACGCGAACTGGTTTCCGTCCCAATCATGTCCGCTTTTTCGAGGATGATTACTTCGCGCCCGGCAGCAGACAGTGCCCGAGCAATTGCGAGGCCGATCACCCCCGCACCAATAACAACTGTCTCGACGCGTTCACTCATTTATCGTCGGGACCTTCTACAATCGTTCCAAACCTTTGATCATTTTCTACAAGCCAAACAGCCTCACGTGGGGTGTTTTCACGTTTTAGAATAGCATTGCGGTGAGGAAACCGACCAAACGCGTCAATAATCGTCTTATGTTGCACAGCAAAGTCTAGCCATTCCTCTTTTTTATCGTGTTCTGGAATTTCACTATACAATTTAACGCTAAGCGCTTGGTCTCCCCGATTTTCACTGTGCTGAAAGGGCAAATATGCGAACAATTTCTCCACCTCGATAAGGCCCTCGTGCCATGGGCTTTTTATGAATTCGCGCGCTATTTCTAGGGCCTTTGTATCTGTCTTGAAAGATTCTGGTTGGCCCCGAAAGATATTTCGGGGAATTTGATCAAGCAGGATAATTAGTGTGAGACACCCTCGTACACTTGACCTCCAATCATCATAACTCCCCTCCAATGCTCGATTGTAGTCCTCCGAAAAAAGTGCAGCCAATTTTCGATCAATTTCTGGGCTTCCAGAGAACCAAAACTCCCGCACTTCTCCACGTTCTTCACTTAGTTCGCCAAACCAAAATCCATACAACGCATCCCATTTTCCCATCAAACTTCCTTGGCCAATCAAGAGTTTTTTAGGGCAGCGCGCAACATACCCCCTATGACAATCATACGACATATTGTCGGAGGAAAAATTTTAATCGTTTCGACCAGCGTTGAACGGATCTCGCTATTGGGCACACTTGCCTCCGGCGGCGGACTAACAAGCTCCTGATAAACATTCTCTGCAATCTCGTTTGCGCCTGTCAGCGCTCGGGAAGAAATTGCATCAATCGTTCCCTCCTCAGACATTAGCTCTAACCACACTCCGAGTTCTTCTAAAAATTTAGGCCACTCAACAAAATGCCGATACAGTGATGGAACGATTTGCGTGGCTTTCCCAGCAGTATGGTGCGCTAAGGTATTAAGAACGCTCATAACTTCTGGCGGCAGACCCTCAAGACTTGCGAGTGGCAATAAGTCGGGAAGGCTTTGGCTTCTCAGAGATTTTGGAGCACGGAATTGTGCGGGTCGGCCGTTTTGTAGAGCTAGAGAAATTACACGCAAGCTAATGGCGTTCATAGGGTTGGCCCGATTGTATGCATCAAGCGTTTCACAAATGCGCCTGCGGTCGTCACCGTCGAGCCACCTACCCGGTACACAATTCTTGCTTGCGGCAAGTCTATTAAATTCGGGTATGAAAAGATCAGCCGTCAACGCGCTCGCGCGGGCTGCAAAGACCCCATTCTGAAATGGTTCGCTCACAATGCCCCAAGACCACTCCAATGTTCCGGGTACAGTGGCAAGATGGCGATAGACCAAGTTAACTAAACGCACACCGAGCGCATTCTCAATGGCCTGGTAAATTAACTTTATATTTCCTTTCGCATCTTCCGACCGCAGTTCAGGTAAAGACATGTTTTTTATTTCCAATCAACTAATTGCCTGGCTAATCGCAGCACCTCGATTTATTGGGAACAGGAATACATACAGTCAAAAAAGTTAATATTTTGTAGCCCCTAGGAAACGGCCTCACGCGAAATGCCAAGATACAGGTCCCGCCCGGCATTAAGCACTGAAATCTTACGATCTGCCACATATCGTTTATGGTTCCACAGACCGCAATCAGGATGGATATAGGTTACCCTTCCTTCCCCCATAATTGTCTCCACGCTCTCGATTAAAGAAGCTATCTGTTCGGGTGTTTCAGTCATCGTTTTTTTGACGTCAACCACTCCAAGACCCATCCCAATCTCTGGCCTGAGTTCCTTAAATGCGCCAAGTTCTTCAGCGGGTCTATGCGCGCATTCCATTACTATATGATCGACATGAAGAGCATTTAAATAATCCATCAACAAACCCCAGGAGCCACTCTGAGGCTGCTGTCCAGCATAATTTCCAAAACAAAGGTGGACTGACGGAATGCCTGGTACAGCGTCCAAGACGCAGTTCATAGCACTCGCCGCCCATTTCCATTCTTCTGGATGACCTGGCAGATTAGCCTCATCAATCTGCACGATATCTGCATCCAAACGCGCTACCTGTTGTGCGAGAACCTCGGCTATAGCCTCAGTTACAGCCTCAACGCTCCCGTAGTGGTGGTCCACAAGTGTTTTGGCAAGCATATGCGGCCCCGTTAAAGCAAACTTGAACGGTTTTTGTGCCATCCCCTTCGCTCGCCGGCACGGTAGCGCTAAGTTTAAAGTGCCGCTACTTATAGGTCCTTCAACCACGCCGGCGGGCAAGCGACGCCACCCCATATTCATTTCTGTCTCAAACTGGCGAATAAGATCAAAAGTTAACGTTGACCTTATCCCCTCCATTGGGGTTGTAAAATATTCGATCATACCGTTTGTCTCGGGATGGCTTAAATCATATCGATAAACCTCGCCGTCGCACACGACATCAAGCCCCGCTCTTTCTTGCGTGTGGAGGATCACTCTAGTCGCGTCGACAATATCCTGTTCTGATGGCGCCGTTCCTAGCCACGTTGGGACTGGATAAGAGCCTACCGTGGTCGTCTTAATACGTGGTGAATCAGTCATCATAATCGTCCTTTTTTCACAATAACTGGGTTTATTGTGACTCATTACCAAGGCTATGACAGAAGCTCCGCAACTGTAAAGCGACTAACATCTCCCCGGCGAAGCCCGCTGATTATGAGGGGGCTAATGAATTAAAGGCCAAATATCTATTCCTATGGTAAAAAAATAAGTCCGGGAGCACACTGAGGATAATATCCGAGGATTTAGCAACTCCCGAAAAACAAAAGGGGCATAATAAAATGGCGCAGGAAAGATTAGGGATTATCATGAATGGTGTTACGGGCCGGATGGGTACCAACCAACACCTTATCCGTTCAATACTTGCGATAATGGCTCAGGGCGGTGTTCGTGTCGGGAATGGAGACACCATCATGCCGGATCCTATTCTTGTCGGTCGCAATCCAAAAAAAGTGGAAGCGCTTGCAAAAACGCACGGAATTACTCGGTGGACCGCAGATTTGGACGCCGCAATTGCTAATCCAAACGATACCTTATTCTTTGATTCAGCAAGCACAAACCTGCGGGCCTCGCTTCTTCGACAAGCGATCGCCAAAGGTAAGGACATATATTGTGAAAAACCTTCGGCAGGCACCTACGAAGACGCCATCGATGTCTATCACCGGGCCGAAGAGGCCGGAATTAGACACGGCGTGGTTCAAGATAAAATATTTCTGCCCGGCCTACAAAAAATGAAAAAATTGATTGGTGAAGGGTTTTTTGGCCGCCTCCTCTCCGTTAAAATAGATTTCGGCTATTGGGTGTTCGAGGGAGATTGGCGCCCGTCACAAAGACCGAGTTGGAACTACCGTAAACACGACGGTGGCGGCATAATCCTAGATATGATGCCACATTGGCGTTATGTGCTCGATAATACCTTTGGTAAGGTCCAAAGTATAAGTTGTGTTGGTAGGGTAAATATTAATGAACGATGGGACGAAAATAATAAGGCCTACGATAGCGACGCCGACGACGCATCCTACGCACTAGTAGAACTCGAAGGCGGAGCTGTCGCTCAAATCTTTGCATCTTGGTGTACTAGGGTCCGAAAAGACGACCTCGTAACGTTTCATGCAGATGGTACACACGGCGCTGCTGTTGCAGGCCTTACCAAATGTTACATCCAAGACCGGCCAGCTACCCCCTCACCTGTATGGAACCCAGACGAACCACAAACAATACCATTCTTTGAAAACTGGGAAGAATACGGTTCGGACATGAAATTCGATAATGGCTTTAAATCTGAATGGGAAATGTTTATTCGCAGCTTATACGACAAAACACCCTTTCACTGGAACCTTAGAGAGGGCGCAAAAGGCGTTCAGTTAGCAGAAGCCGCTATGGCCAGTTGGCAGGAAAGGCGTTGGATCGATATAGGCGAAGTGCCAATTTAATGCCGACGATCTTGCTACCAACTGCAAATCGCAAACTCACGACGTTTAAAACGAGTGAGCCACGTAATTTTGCTGAAAGAGCAGATGCTCCTTTCAATCGCGTAGCATACGCAGCTGCACATGTCGTTCCAGACATTAAAGGTAACCACGACCCATGGGTCAAAACTGCCATAGACTGGGACCAAACCATCAATTTTCGACGTCATCTTTGGGGTTTGGGTTTGGGCGTCGCCGAGGCGATGGATACCGCACAGCGAGGAATGGGTCTCGACTGGGCGACTTCTATGGAACTGGTGCGAAGAAGCGTGGAAGCGTCTCGAGACACACCGAACGCATTACTTGCATCAGGTGCCGGCACCGACCACCTGGAACCAAATCCAAAACTTAAACTAGACGATGTCATTCACGCTTACGAAGAACAATGCGAGGCGGTAGAAAAGGCTGGCAGTCGGGTCATTCTCATGGCGAGTCGCGCGCTTGCCCTATGCGCGACGTCAGCTGAAGATTACGGATACGTTTACGGTCGAGTTCTCAGCCAGGTGCGCGAACCTGTAATTATTCATTGGTTGGGCGAAATGTTTGATCCTTCCCTGAAGGGATATTGGGGAAGCACGCACCTTGATGAGGCAATGGCATCCTGCCTAGACGTCCTTAAACAGAACACGGACAAAATTGAGGGTATTAAGATCTCGCTACTCGATAAGAATAAGGAAATTCAACTACGCCGCCGGTTACCAGCCGGCATACGAATGTATACCGGAGACGACTTTAATTACGCCGAGTTAATTGCAGGAGACGAACAAGGATATTCTGACGCTTTGTTGGGAATTTTCGATGCCATAGCCCCTGCGGCGGCAGCGGCGTTAACGGCTCTCGCCAAAGATAAAATAGAACAATTCCACGAAATTTTCGCCTCCACCGTTCCGCTCTCCAGGCATATTTTCAGTACACCAACACGCTTCTATAAAACGGGTGTTGTATTCATGGCATACCTTAACGGCCATCAAGACCACTTCATTATGGTCGGAGGCCAACAAAGCGCTCGGTCAATTGTGCACCTCTCAGAAATCTTTAAACTCGCCGACAAGGCAGGTTTATTAACAAATCCCGAACTAGCGACGGAGCGAATGCGGCGTGTACTAGCGGTCCATGGGATTGGAGCATAAGCGGTGACCAAACCGAGAAGAGATAAACTCGCAATCAATCAAGCGACTACGATGGAACAGTGGTCATTGAGGATGGCGATAGAAGGTTATGCGGCACATCAAATTAAAGGTATTTCGATATGGCGCGATAAATTGGCCGACTGCGGCCTAAACGACGCCATTACTTTGTTAAAAGAGTACGATATGTCGGTTACGGGGCTGTGCCGAGGGGGAATGTTTACTGCATCCACCCAGCAAAGGCGGGATCTCGCAATCGATGAAAATAAAAGGGCTCTAGACGAGGCCGCAGCCATTAATGCCAATTGTCTCATAATGGTTTGCGGCGGCCTGCCGAGCGAATCTAAAAATATAAAAGAAGCGCGTACACAGATTGAAGATGGGCTCGCTAGTATTCTTCCGCATGCACGCAGTGTAGGGGTACCTATTGCCATAGAGCCGCTGCACCCTATGACTGCTGCCGACCGCGCTTGTATAAATACACTGGAACACGCGCTGGACCTATGCGACATACTAGGCGAGGGAGTAGGCGTTGCTGTCGACGTCTACCACGTTTGGTGGGATCCGAAACTCGAAAGTCAAATATCACGAGCAGGTGATCGCATTCTAGGGTTTCATCTATCCGATTGGTTGGTGCCCACCAATGACCTCGTTTGGGATAGGGGTATGATGGGTGACGGTGTAATTGATATTCCTCAGATTAGAAATTGGGTCGAAGCATCCGGGTATCGCGGGTTTAATGAAGTTGAGATATTCTCGAAACAAAATTGGTGGAAACAGGATCCAAACGTGGTGATAGAAACCTGTATTGAACGATACGATAAATTTGTATAACGGGGGAACAAATGGCAAGTGCTCGTGGGTTAAAGGAAATAGGCTTTTTTGATTGTGCTGGTGGCGGGCAGGTGCGGGTTGATGGAACAACCGCGTATATCGGGCACATGGCCAACCCGTTTGGGACGAGCATCATTGATGTGCAAGATCCAAAAAATCCAAAACTTCTCTCCCACACCGAAATGCCCGAAGGGACACATTCACACAAAGTTCACGCTGTTGATGACTTAATGGTTCGCAACCATGAGTTGATAGGGCCAGGCAAGCCCGAAGACTTCTCCGTTGGCGTCGGAATCTATGATGTGTCAACAAAAACCAACCCACGCCTTATCTCAACATGGGATACCGTGGGTCGCGGTGTCCACCGCTTCGATTTTGACGGGCGTTATATGTATTTTTCCTCTACCGTCGAAGGGTATCGAGGGCCAATTATGGTTGTGCTTGATCTAAAAGACCCGGAAAACCCAAAGGAAGTCTGTCGCTGGTGGATCCCCGGACAATGGGAGGCTGGCGGCGAAGAATATATTTGGGGAGATGGCCCCGAACCGCGCTGCCATCATCCACTCCGCATGGGTAACCGCTTATATATGAGCTATTGGCATCATGGTGTATTTATTTTGAATATCGAGGATCTGTCAAAGCCTGAAATGATCTCCACATTTAATACAGGACCCACTTTTCCGCATCCCACACACACAGCTTTACCTCTTCCATTCGAAATTGGCGGCCATCGCCATATGATTGTTGCAGACGAGGATGTCGCAAAATTACGACCGCATGCGCCCTCATTTACGTGGATCTTCGATATAACCGATGAAACAAACCCAATCCCTATTTCTTCATGGCAGGCCGAGGGGCTTGATTCTGTCGGGGAACCAGACCAACCCTATACAGGTTGCCACCAACCCAGCGAGATTGTAACCGGGCCGATCATCCCTTTTGCATGGTTTTCTCGCGGCATTCGTATGCTCGACATCTCAAATCCACATGAACCCCAAGAGGTGGGGCACTTTCAGCCGGATCCCCAACCGGGTTGCGATAGGGTGTGCGCGAACGACATTACCACGGACGACCGTGGACTAATATATTTGATTGACCGCTTGAGGGGTCTACACATTGTAGAACAAATATAGAGAAATAACAGACAATATCTGTGACGTATTGTCTGCAGACGGGCATTAGACACAAACTAGAATGCCATAAGAAAGCGAGGGTGGAATGGCCACGAATACGGCAAAACCTGCGGCAAAGGGTACAAATCGGGGGGCTCGACTAGCCTCTCTTTACGACAAACTTTCTACTCAGGATATGGCTCCCTATTGGGCTGTAGAAAACTCGCGCGAAGACCATGACGAGGATGATCAAATCCTCAAAGCTCAAAAAGCGCGCCCATTTATATGGAAATATTCAGAGATCGAACCACTTCTGTATGAGGCGGCCGAATTGATCAGTATGGACGATTCTGAGCGGCGATCGATCGTGCTTGTAAATCCTGGAATGGCCCCTGTTCGAGCAACTGTCGCCACTCTTTACACCGCATACCGTCTAAATGACCCTCAGGAAATTATGCCACCTCATCGACATTCCATAAATGCAGTGCGCATTGGTCTAACGGGAAGTCAGAACTTTACAGGTGTCGAGGGAGAACCCATTACTTTCGGACCGGGTGATGTCGTGCTCACGCCAGCTGACGCATGGCATAACCATGGAAATCACGGGGATGACTTTGCCGTAAATGTTAGCATACTAGACCTCCCGCTGTCGGAGATCCTGAGCGCTGCGAGCTTTGAACATAACTACCGGGAGGAAGAAGACGGGAAACTGATCACGCGCCGCGAACAGTCAACAAAGTTTACAGACGATCACTCCCACAAGACCTATGGATACGGCGGCCTTAGGCCGCGTTTCCTTGACCACAACCGTGGGACAGGCCGGCACTCACCTATGTACGTTTATCGTTGGGACAAAACGTGCGAATTACTGGAAAGTTTTCGGGATCATGAGGGCAGTCCCTGGGACGCGATACAGGTCGAGTACACAGACCCGGTCACGGGTCGAACGGCATATCCGACGATGACTTTTTTTGGGCAACTACTGCGTCCAGGAGAGAAAACGCTAGCCCAAAAACAGAATGCGAGCCAGGTTGTTTTTCCATTTCAGGGTAGCGGCCACTCCACCATCGGGGAAGAGCGTTTTGATTGGGAGCCATTTGACGCTATCGCTATTCCTGGTGGACAGTGGTTTACTCATGAGAATGCCTCCAAAAAAGATGACGCTATCCTTTTCGTGGCCAGCGATGAGCCCACACTAAGATCACTCGGTTTTTATAGACGCCAGGGTAAGACTCAAACTGGTGAAATAGTCTTTCTAGAATAGTTTGCGTATCGAACTAGAAGGGTTTCTGAAGTTAAAATTTGGGAAAGAGAGACTTTCCCTCTATCTATTTTGCGAGTAATCCCCGCCTCCCGGCGATAGATACAACAACATACGCATAGACGGAATATAATATTAGAAAGGGCATAAAAAACATCGCCGGATCTATAGACCCGTTTCCAATCAATAACAAAGCGGCTCCGCCTTGTATTGTTGTCATTACAAAGTGGAGACAACTCACACGAACGTGGCTCCAACCAAGCTGGTTTAATAGCTGATAAAGATGGGCGCGGTGAGCCTCGGTGACATTCTCTCGGCGAAAAGCGCGGCGACAGAAGGTAAATACGGTATCGAAAATAAAATTAAAGAAGAGCATCGGCACAATTAGAAATGATGTTCGGGACATATCGATTTCTGACGCAATAATAGCAAGCGCAGCAAAGGTGAAACCGACAAATTGGCTTCCAACATCACCCATAAACAAGCGTGCACGAGGAAAATTAAAAATTAGAAACCCGCTCGCACCGGCCGCAATCACGTAGCAAACGATATAAACGAAAAACGACCCCTCAATATAAGTTATTGTGCAAAGAAACGCGGCGGCGATGACAGCTGTACCCCCGGCGAGGCCGTTCAAACCGTCCATAAAATTAAATATATTTGTAAGACCTACTATCCAGACGATCGTAACTAAATAGCCCCACCAGCCCAATTCAATTTGTCCGATCAAGGGGAGCGATAATCGCTCAAGAACGATCCCAAACAGGACTAGAACCAATGCGGCTATAACTTGCGCGCCGAGCTTGAATACGAAGGACCGGAAATACCCAATGTCGTCGATTAAACCGACGAGCGCAATTATGGCGACAGCAACACTAAAACTTAACATGTAGGGGGTCGATAGGCGGGCGTCATCGCTAATTACCCATATGACGCAAAGTCCAACTGCGAAAGTGCCTACGATCGATATACCTCCGATGGATGGCGTGGGACGAGAATGGCTTGATCTATGGTTTGGTTTGTCCAGAATGCCGAGCTTGAGGATCAAATATGCTAAGAATACCGACACACCAAATAATGCGAAGGCAAATTGTAGATGGGTCGCTAACACAGAAGATGCCATTTATAAGTAGCTCACCTAAGAAACGAACGAAGCGACCGCGGTACCGAATAATTTTCGGAGCACCTGACCCGCAGGGAATATATAAAGGTGCCTAGAAAGCATTTGTACCAGCAAAGGTTGCTTCCTTAAATCCCATAGATATCATGAGTGGTCGCAGCCACGCGGCAAAGGAGGTCCCCAATGATTGAACTTATCGACCTAAGATATGTCCACCTCGGGTCGGCAGACGCCAGCGCCGCGTCGAGATGGGCCCAAGAAATTTATGGGCTGGAAGAAGTATCAATGCAGGATGGCCGAATATATTTACGCGGCGACGATCGCGACCATAATATCTGTTATTTTGATGGTGATCCGAAAGATAATACCGTTGGTTTGGAGGTAGAGGACTATGCCGCCCTAGATCAAGCCGCGTCTCACTTGGAAGCAAACGGTATAAGCATTGTGTGGGGCGATGAGAAAGGCGCGGAAATAAGACGGTGCATGAAATATCTCAGTTTTAGCGATCCAACCGGTAATAAATTTGACTTGGTTGTAAGACCATTTGCTTCGGGTAGACGTTATTTTCCTAGTAGAGACGCGGGTGTCCACTGGTTCAACCATATTGGGCTTAAAACAACCGATGCGCCACGTGACGAAAAATTTTGGTGTAGTCTATTTAATTTTAAACCCAATGACTGGATTGGTGACGCACCTCTGATGTCTTTTGACAAGGTTCACCATCGTTTTGCACTATTTCCAACCGACGAAGCCGGCGTACAACATATAAATTTTCAGGTGCGTGAAACTGATGATTTGATGAGGTCATCATACTTTTTTAAAGAACGGCAAGTCAGAATTGTATTTGGTCCCGGACGTCACGCAACGTCAGGGGCTCGTTTTCTTTATTTTGAGGGACCGGATGGTATGGTCTACGAGTATTCATGTGGTGTTCGAATGATAGAACCTGAAGAGGCATGGCGACCACGCCAATTTCCCTTCACGACCGATTCTTTCTGTGTTTGGGGTTCAAAACCAGATGTGCCTGAATTTCAGGAATAAAAAATAATGACAGGTACACAATTTGGAACGCTGGGAGAACCATTAACCCAAACTCAAGTGCGCGTTCGAAAAGCTGCGCGGGCTCTGGGCCGAAATAATCTTGGACACGCCTACGGCCATGTCAGTGCGCGCATTGACGCCAATTCATTTTTAGTTTGTGCTCCGAAACCGATGGGGCTAATTACCCCCAAGGATGAAGGCACAGTGGTGCCCATTGAAGGCCCTCTCCCGGACGGGGTTCTCGGGGAAGTTCGTTGTCACCAACAGATCTACATGCGCCGGTCGGATATTAATGGAATAGCGCGTACTTTTCTGCGGGACGTCATGACCCTGTCGACTTTCAAACGCACGCCGAAACCACGGATAGGATTTGGAAGCTACTTTGCGCCTTCACCGCCCTTATGGGATGACCCACTCCTACTTCGCGATAATTCGATGGCGGCAAAGCTGGCCGAAACACTTGATAACGCACGGGCAATCGTAATGCGCGGCAACGGTTGCATACTGACCGGCAATACTGTTGAGGAAGCTATAGTAATGGCATTCTATTTGGAAGAAGCTGCGAAGACGGAGTTAGCCGTAATGGCAACCGGCAAAGAAGAAAGTTCAATTATATATTCTAACGAAGAAGCAAATGCGCGTGCCGTCTCATCGGGACAGATATTTGAGAGAATGTGGGACTATTTAACAGCGGATGATCCTGAATAAAAAAACCAGAAGAACCGGTAAGGGTTCCATTCGTCAAATTTAAGCTATAGACAAGAAAACCAAGTTATATGGGGATGGATATGACCAACCGACCAAACTTTTTATTTATTATCACCGATCAGCAACGCGGAGATCACCTGAGCTGTGCGAACCATCCTGTCCTGAAAACACCAAATATTGACTCAATCGCAGCGCGCGGCACATTATTTAACAAGTTCCACGTAGCAACCCCAGTGTGCCAGCCCAACCGATCCACGCTCCTCACTGGCCGAATGCCGTCGCTACACGGCGTGAGGTCAAATGGCATTCCCCTTGACATGAGAGCCAGCACTTTTACGGAGGGTCTGAGGACCGGTGGATACCGTACTGCGCTCGTAGGCAAAAGCCATATCCAAAATATGACCGGAATGCCGGCAATGAACACGAGGCCGGATATTAGGGACGGTTACCAGTCGTTGCGAAAAACCATTCCGGAGGCATTTGCGGGAGATAGCACTGGTAACTATGGCCAAGAGCATCCAGACACCTGGAAGCCAGGTATTCCCTATGACCTCGAACTTCCGTTCTACGGTTTTGACCACGTGGATCTCTGCACCGAACATTCAGATCGCGTAGGGGGTCAGTATTATGTTTGGTTCAAACAACAGAGGGAGGACGCCGACGAACTGCGCAATCGCGAAAACCAATTAGACCATCAGTATGTCTGCCCACAGGCATACCGGACAGCGATACCAGAAGAGTTCTATCCAACATCGTACGTAAAAAATAAAACAATCGACTATATCGACAAGCACGCGACATCTGGAGAGGAAAAACCTTTTTTTCTAATGGCCTCATTTCCCGATCCACACCATCCCTTCACGCCGCCGGGTAAATACTGGGATATGTATAAACCGGAAGATATGGAATTACCCAAAAGCTTTAACTACGGAAACGCAGAGCCTCCTCCGCACGTAAAATGGGCACGAGAGACACGAAACGCGGGTGATGCCGTAACAAATTCACAGAATGCCTTCGCTGTTTATGAACAAGAGGTGTTGGAAGCACGCGCTCTAACCTGTGGAATGATAGCAATGATAGATGATGCCGTTGGTGAAATACTTGCGCAATTGCAGGCTTCGGGCGTCGCGGACAATACTATAGTGATCTTTACAGCAGACCACGGTGATTTTCTTGGTGATCATGGCCTTATGCTGAAGGGACCCGCCCATTTCGAAGGCGTGACACGTGTGCCGTTCATTTGGTCAGAACCGAATGAAAAAGGCCGAGTTACAGATGCGCTGGGCAGCACTCTCGACATCGCTCAGACTATCCTTGATCGCGCAAAGATTGAACCCTACAACGGAATCCAAGGCCGTAGCCTGCTCAACACGATCAAGGGTGAAGAGGACCCGGAGGCCGTCGATTCAATAATGGTCGAGGACGATCAGCAGAGAGTCTATTTCGGGTATAGCCAACCTCCAAGAATCAGATCTCTAATCACGGACCGGTACCGCCTCACGATTTCACGTGGTGAAGAATGGGGTGAATTGTATGACCGTCATAACGATCCAGACGAAATGGAAAACCTATTTGACGATCCTCAACACGCGCATGTTCGCGCCGAGTTATTTGAGAAACTCACACACAAACAAATGGAGCTAATCGACACGAGCCCGATGCCAACTATGCGAGCCTAAGAATTTAGCAACAGCGATACATTCCCCTCTAGGATTGCTGCGCCCTCGGGACCAATCTCTCTAATATCGTCCACAAACTTTTTTACAGCTTCTGGTTTGCGTATTTCTTGAGGGTAATCACTTGCAAACACAATTCTCTCTGTCGGTAATTCAACTATGGAAGATTTCACGGAGCGCACATCCCCACAAAACCCAGCAGTATCGAAAATTAATCGCTCACGGATATACCAGTCGAAATCTTTTTCCGGCAAACCACCGTGCCGGTCACTACCCTTAGTCCCCCAGAATTCTTTATCTTGATAAGACCTGATACGACCTAACACCGACGCTATTCCACCTCCAAGGTGGGCAACGTGGACAACAAGTTCGGGAAAACGATCAAGGACACCTCCATTAATTAGTCGTATTACTGCCTGCACGATTGAAAACTCTCGGCCCACGGAACGGGCCAAATCAAACGCATCAAACTGTTGGGGATGCGTAAGCTGCAGAGCTGGATGAATAAAGACGAACAAACCAAGTTTTTGGCACTCCTGCCAAAATGGATCCAAAGCGGGGTTGTCTAGGGTCAACCCACCAAATTCGGTTGTAATGACGACGCCTTGAAAGCCAAGTTCGTGACGGCACCGTGCTAACTCCGAAAATGCCTCAACCCCGCCCATCGGATGTGCGTGGGCGAAGCCCTCGAAACGCCCAGGATAATTATCAACTGCTTCCTTTGTTCGTGTGTTGATCCTTTTGCTCTTCTCTATTTCCGCGCACATACCTTCAGCACAGGAAAGTACGGCAACATCAATTCCTGCCGTATCCATCATTTCGATGTGCGCGTCTAGATCGAACAACAGCGAGTGAAAGCTATATGAAGGGACACCGTTCTTGTCGAAAAAAGTCTTGGATTGATCTCCAAAACCTTCGGGGAAAAATTCTTTCGGTGTAAAATGGTGTTGAAAATCGATAATCATGAATGTGTTTCCTAACGGGATTTAGTTGACCGACCTATTCTATTGCGCTTAATGCAGCTCGTTTCTTTTCTAACCTTGCCTTCTGCCGGTCGCGATCGATTACGAACCGCACGTGTTTGCCCTTCCCTACGGTGTCCATACCATCGTGAACTTCCACCTCTAGATTTATCCGTTGGCCATCCAAGGTTGCTATCGTAGCCGTAACCGTTGATGTCATGCCAAGAAGCGTAGCGCCTAAATGATCAACACTTATATGGGCTCCTACAGTCTCCTCCCCAGGTTCTAAATGTTGCTGACACAACTCCCAACAAGTTTCCTCAATATCACGAACCATAGAGGGTGTGGAATAAACCCTCATATCGTCTCCCATAAACTCTATCGTGCGCTGGTTATCGATCTCAAATGTCTGCTTCCGCTCAACACCCGCCTTAAGGCTCGCTTTCATAATGCTTATTCTCCATAAGTTTCTCGAATTTTAGTTTTTAAGATTTTACCCATTGCACTCTTGGGTAATTCCTGGACAAAGGCCATGCGTCTCGGAATTTTGTAACCGCCAATGCGCCCTCGGCAATGCTCAATGACCGCCTCTTGGGTCAACACAGTACCGGGCCGGACAACGATCGCCGCAAACAGCGCTTCACCATATTTATCATCAGGCACGCCAACAACAGCGCACTCACTTATATTTTCGTGTTGATAGAGGACAGCCTCTACCTCCGAAGAATACACATTTTCTCCGCCCGTAATTATCACATCTTTCTTTCGGTCAAGAAGATACATAAAGCCATGTTTATCCATCTTTCCGACGTCACCTGTGTGAAACCAACCATTTCTAAAAGCGTGCGCATTTTCCTGAGGTCTATTTAAGTATCCGACTGTAACATTTGGGCCGCGAACGACGACTTCACCAGGGTCGCCGCAAGCAACTTCATTACCCTCTTCATCAACGATCCGCATATCGATACCAACCAATGGTCTCCCAGCCGCTTTTAATATGTCATAGTTTTCACTCTCAATTGCGCGGACGTGAAGATCCTCATCGAGCGTTGTGAGTATGGGAGAGGTTTCGGTCAGTCCGTAGCCCTGTTGTATTTTGGCGTTAGGAAACGCGTCCATTGTCCGCCGGATCCACTCAACGGCCATCGGCGAGGAGCCGTAATAAACACGATCAAGGGACGATAGGTTATAATTTGAAAAATTTGGCTCCTGCAACGTTAAAATAATCATCGTTGGTGCCATCATTACAGAGGTAACACCGTATTCTTGAATGGCTTGCAAAATATCAACCGGGGTAAATGTAGGGAGAAAAGCATGCGCTGCGCCGGCGAGAGTGTATCCCGTGCCAAGGAGGTCCGCAGAGTGAAACATTGGAGCCACGTGAAGATAAATATCTTTCGATTGCATCTTCATTGGCCCGGTATTCTGTTGTCCATTTGTGAAAACGTTTTTATGGGTCAGGCGCACGCCCTTAGACCGACCAGTTGTGCCGCCGGTGTAGAGAATGATGGCATCATCACTTTCGTCGCTTTCGCTCCCTTGAGAAAATTCGGCGTTTGCGAACAAGTCCTCGATATTAGGAAAATCTACATCTCCAGCCCCACTGGGGATGCAGATCACACTATTTTTCCGCGCATTGAGGGGTTTCGTCTCCATAAATTTTGTAAATATGTCTTCGACAAAAACCTTTTTGACTTCAGCATCATCCAATATGTATTGAATTTCTGGAGGAGCGAGACGATAGTTCACTGGCACCGGCACAACACCACTCCAATACGCGGCGTGGAGCAGCTCGAATTGGCGCCACGAATTACGACTGATGATCGCAAAACGGTCGCCCTTGGAAATACCATTTTGTTCTAGGACCGAGGCAAGTCGTTGCACGCGCTCAATGTGTTCAGACCAAGTGAACCGCACATCTCGGTCAATAATTGCAGTGTTAGCACCGTATAGGCGTTCCGCCCGCTCCAGTGCCGACCGCAGGGTGAGCATCGTTTTTACTCCGTTCGGCCTATTCGCATGAGAAACATAGGTCCATCTTGTTATATAAAAAACCCATCATTCAACACCAGCACCGAGAATAGCAACCGCCTCAATTTCAACTGACATATCTGGGTGAACTAACTTTGAAACCTCGAGCAACGTAGAGACAGGAAAATCACCCGAAAAATATTCTCTCCGGGCGCGCCACACCTGATCACGATCATTTATGTCCGTTAAGAAAATATTAACCTTCACAATATCCGCCATCGCGCCACCCGATGCCTGTATAAGCGCTTTTATTTTATCGAAAATCACAATTGATTGTTCATAGGCATTTTCACCGATAACCGTATCAAATTCCGCACTTCGCGATGTCATTCCCGCGATATAAACATGATTATCAATGACGAGGCAGTTGGACCAGGTTCCTTCCGGTGGTTCACCCACATCCTGCGCTCGTATCCTTTTTTTGCTCATACTGTATTTTCCTTTTTAGTCTTCAGCACTGTAGTTAGATAAATTCCGACAGCAATTAAACAGATGCCAATCCCATGAAAAAGATGCAGTTCCTCTCCGATTAATCCAATCGCGAGTAGCACCGTAAACACCGGAATTAAATGGAGCAAAAGTCCGGCACGCGCGGGACCAAGGCCTTCCACGGCATGGTTCCACCAAAATAGTGCGAATATAGAGGCGAAGGTTGCATTAAAACCTGTCGCCCAAGCGGTTGTCCAGATGATTGGGGTGGGCATGTAATAAATATTTTCTAATATCCAGAATGGAAACAACGCAACCATTCCAGCGAGTAGGATGCCAAAAAGCAGATTAAGCCGGTCTAATTCGGGGGGTACGAGACGCATGAATACTGCATACAAGGCCCACGTTAGTATTGAAAACAGTATGAAAATATCGCCAATATTTGGTTTTAAACCAAGCAGAACTTCCAAATTCCCTTGTCCAATTAAATATAAAACACCCACCAATGAGATTGCCACACCGAGCCACTGAATAGGCGTAAGACGATCTCTAAACATGATCCACGCTACGGCAACGATTGTGACCGGTTCGGCGGAATTTAATAACGCGCCGTTGATTGCTGTTGTGAACTGAAGCCCAACAAACAATAATCCGTTGCCACCTATAAAAAGCAACACTCCTTGAAGTGCTATAAACTTCCAGTGTCTCCGCATTATTGGCCACTGCGAATGCAGGCTCTTACGGCAAATGGGATAGAGAATGAGTAACGCAGTAACACAGCGCAGAAACGACAAAGCGGCGGGCGGAACGGTGCCCGCGACATCTTTGACGAGGATTATGCTACCCGCCCAGCATAGCATAGCGAGCACCCCGGCAATCGCAGGGGGCGGGGCATAACGTGACAATATGTTATTGGGGGGGGCGGGGTTCACTCAAAGCCTCGTTAACCCGCGGCATAACCTCGCTGACCATCAATTCCATTGACTGACGGTCTAATGTTGGTTCCATCCAATCATGGCCTGTATACAGCAGCGTACCGAATTCACCTATCTCCTCTCGAAACGCAAGGATCTGGTCGACGACCGCGTTAACGTCACCGGCAATCACTTGGGTATCCAGTGACTGCTCTAACGATATTTGATCGTCCGGCTGGTCGGGTGTTGCGCGAAACAACTCGGGGCGACCATTACCAATTAGCTTCGTCATAATATTCCGAAAATAAAAGCCGCACGGACCTTCAGGTGTTTTTGCATACGCGAGGGCCTTTGCGTGATCATTCGAAACGAAAATCGATTTCGCGACCCGCCACCCAAAACCATTAACGGGTCGGCCGCCCTGCTCCAAGCCCTCTAAATACTTCGGCAAGTGCGTAGCGACCCAGTGTGCCTGTACGTAATTGGACGTGATTGGGTCCCAGCCTCGGGCGGCAGCAGCAGTGATACCGCCAGAATAGGGTGTAATTGATGTAACAACAATTGGAGGATGGGGCTTTTGAAATGGTTTGCAAATGATACCCTGTCCAATTGCGTCATTTAAAGTCTGTTCCGTAGATGTAACCCAGTAGTCGTTTTCGAGGTTATAGGGAGGATCACTCGACCAAATATCGAGTATCATGTCGATTGACTGGAGCATCTTAGCGTTACGATCAACTGAGAGATTTTCGAACACCTCAGCGTCTGAAAGAAGACCGCCCGGGCCTATGCCAAAAATAAACCGCCCATCCGTCAAATGATCAATCATGGCGACGTGCGCCGCCACCATAGCCGGATGATAGCTTGGCAGGGTCACAGCGGCGCTCCCAAACGTGATCTTCTTTGCGTCGTGGCAAAGTGACGCGATGAACATGAGATTAGAGGTTATTGGTTCCGCTCGGTCCGTTATATGTTCCCCAAGAAAAGCTTCGGCGTAACCAAGATTATCCGCTAACAAGACGGCCTCACGGTCTTCTCTTAAAACTTGGCGATAATCCTTATTTGGAGGGTGTACGGGCTGGGTAAAAAATCCGAGACGCATGACACCACTATAGCAGTGTTCCCTATATCGGGATAGAAAACACTGAAAGTTGGAGCCAAACCAATGTATTTAGAACACACATTAATACATGCCGTAGGACAGATCGGGATCGCCATCTACTTTATTTGGATGGGCGTCAAAAACGTCATCTTGTGGAATATGAATGTCGATCGAACTTCAGCCGAAGGCTTGCCGGCCGTACCAACGCTTTTTTTTGGTTTTGCGATCCAATTTACCGGAGCGACAATGGTGCTTTTTGACTGGCATACGCATTATGGCGCGATGCTATTGATCGTGTTTACGATTCTCGCCAGTTGTCTATTTCACAGATTTTGGGAAATAGACGATAAGGTTCGTCGCACCTACCACTTCCTACTCATGACAAACAACCTGTGTATCATCGCTGGTTTGCTCCTACTCACGTAGCGCCGCTAGTGAGATGATCCCCCAGACACTCCATTATTCTCAGCTACTATTTTGCTGGCACTACGGGGAGCTTTAAACGAGAGGGATTTTTTGCATTATGCCAAAAGGTATCGGTCCCAACCTTGTAGTAGAGATATTGGTGCGTAAACAACGAGTCCGTTAAGGGGGAATCACCGTTAACTATCTCCAAGCGAATACGGTGACCCGCTTTAAAACGATACGCACAGGGCATAACCTCAATCTCATACGTATGTATTTCCCCAGGTACAATTGGTTGTGGGTTGTTGTGGCTATAAATCGGTCTAAACCTTGTGCTGCGGTTGATATCTTTCTCCCGGTGCGATGCACGCATCCAACCCTTAGAGACAACAACGGACGAGGGTTGAAACCCGGCATCCCGTTCCTCTTTTGACTGAGGAAGCTGATCAGACAACTTTATTATAAAATCTGTGTCGATATTGGTCGAAGAAGCACACAGCTCTAAAATTATGGGACCCGCTATTTCCATATCTTTGGACAAGGGTTCCGTTGTAAAAGTTATGCAACCCCTGATGGGATCGGGACCCTGAGGGCCAAACCCTACCGTACCCAACTTCCACCCGTCATGTGGATAATCCCAGCTAGTTGAACCGCCGTTTGCCGGAGGTTTTTCCGCGCTTAGGGAACCGTCATTTAGAGATGTTAAGCTGTTTGACTTTTTCTTCTTAAGGTAAAGCGACCTATATCGCATGTTGGCCGGCGGCCAAACTTCATCTTCGCGCCATTCATCTCGTCCACCTACATGCAAACGAACGGGTGGGCGTTTTTCCCAGCCGTTTTTCTTACCTTTTAAATGATAATCATAGAACGGCAGGAGTTCCGCTTCGTGATACCATATATGATCAAACTGGTCGTGAGCCTCAAAGACATCTTTTGCCCCGGTAACAACCAAGTTTTTCTCCGACCGCACATCCTCGTAACCGAGGATATTTCCGCGCAGATGCAACCCCATCTTTCCCCAATGTCCGATAGATAATACCGGCACTTTAATCTCATCAAGACGTTCCCACGCACAACGCTCACGCCACCAGTCATCGTAGGTCTGATGCCTGGCCATTTCACCGGCAAGATCTAAGGGCATATATTGACCTCCCGGTCCGTTAGCCGCCCGTTGCAGGTTATTCACCCGCACCATTTGATACCACCAAGGCATAAACTCACAATAAATGCCGCCGTGATAGGCCGTCCCGCGGTACATATCGACGGAACCATCGTATGGGGCAATACACTTGAGACTGGGTGGGTTCACAATTCCCATGAACCATTGAGACCACGCATAATAGGACTGGCCGAGTCCGCCAACTTTACCCGTACACCACTCTTGCCGAGCGACCCATTCAATACATTCGTAGTAGTCCTGCTGTTCTTCCTTATCGAGAAGATTGTAGGTTCCGCCTGACTGCCCAGATCCACGTACGTCCATATGAACGTATACGTAACCCTGATCGCGTACATACCATTCTACAGGACCGACTTCTCGCCAAAGAAATAGCGTCGAGTGCGGCAAGTCATCGGTTTCATACTGGTAAGGTGAAGCAGCAAAGAGTGCCGGAAATTTTCCAGGCGCATCGGGGCGATAAATCCTAACAGCAACCCTGACGCCATCCCTCATGGTCACAAAAACAGGCGATTCTACTTTCATTTGGTAACGCGTTCTGGACGCGGTTTTGTTCGCCATTTTCTGCCCCCAAAAGTTTGGTTATATCAAAGTATTTATAAGTGTCCCTACACCTTCCAACTCTACTTCAACCGTGTCACCCGCATGCATGAAGACCTGTGGATCGCGACCCACCCCGACACCTGACGGAGATCCGGTGGTGACGATGTCACCGGGGTGAAAACGATACCACTGTGAATAATATTCAATGATTTCAGGTAATTTGAATATCAGGTCGTCGGTTTTCGTGTCCTGCATAACTTTTCCATTTAGGCGGGTTTGCAGGTGCAGATCATATGGATCTGATATTTCGTCTTTGGTTACAATTACAGGGCCACATGGCGTGAAACCTGGCAGGTTTTTGCCCAGAATGTTGCGTTCCCATCCGTGTATTGGTCCAAATGGCGGCTCCCCCGACTTAATATCTGGGATCCAGTCACGCGCTGACACGTCATTGGCAATGGTGTAGCCAACAACGTAGTCCATTGCGTCCTCTTTACTCACACGGTGACATTCGCGCCCGAAAACAAAACAAAATTCACCCTCGTAATCAATCATGTCTGGGCATTGAGGGGGTACGGAAATTGGTTTACCCGATCCCAGCAAGGTCTCTCTAATTTTTATAAAGCCAGCAGGGTTGGGAGGTGGCGGGGTATTACTCATTTCCGCGAGGTGTCGACCATAGTTCATGCCGACAGAAAATATTAACCATGGGTCGGGAACGGGCGGGGCTAATTCCACATCCGAAAAAGGTGTAATTGAAGAGGCACATTCGTCACGTGCGTCCTCCGCTGCCCCTATTATGCGCCGGATGCTATCAAGCCCCTCGTCGCCCCTCTCAAGAACCTCGCGCACTGAACCGGGCCGCCACCCACCAACGATGACACTGTCCGGCGCCGTGGCCAGGTTGAGAACTTCCTGATCGCCCACGATAACACCGGGAGCACCGGTCCCCTGGTCTATGGTCAACAGCTTCATTTGTCCCTCCCGAGCGGTTAGTTAAGCGAAGTAGCAAGTTCGGGTATCGCAATCACGAGCAGCAAAACAACGAGCATCGTAATCGCAAATGGCACGGCACCCCAGAATACGTCTTCTATTCCAATTCGATCATCCTGGAGATTGTTATGGATAACAAAACACGCCAACCCAAGTGGTGGGGTGAGCAGTCCTATTTCGACCGCAATTATCGTCACAATACCAAACCAAATCAGATCAACATCAAACGGTGCTAGGGCTGGGATTGCGAGGGGCACCGTGATTAGCATTATCGAACCCGCGTCGAGAATCGTGCCCATTAGGATAATGGCCACAACATAAATAGCGATCAGGCCAGAAACCCCGAGCCCAGACGCCATCACCCAACCTTCCATAAGATCCGGAATTCCAGTAAGGGCAATCATCCGGGAATAGATGTGGGCTGATAAAAGCAAAAAACAGATTGAGGCTGTAACATGGCCTGTATCCGTAAGCGCCTCCCATAATGCCGCTCTTGTAAGCTTCCCTTTGACAAGGGTCAGTATCAACGCACCGAACGCACCGATCCCACCAGCCTCGGTAGCCGTAAAAATTCCACCATAAATACCGCCTAGAACAAGAATAATAAGCAGTACAATAGGCACACTCTTCTGGGCAGCCTCCAAAGATCCCATCATTTTAGGTCTGTCTGTTTTAAGAGCTTCGGGAGATCCGACTTTTTCTGGAAATTTGTTAGCCAAAAGCCATATCAGCACACAATAAGCGCCCGCCAACACCAAGCCGGGCACTATTCCCGCCATAAAAAGATCGCCGATGGATTGCTCTGCTATAATACCGAAAATAATTAGAAGCAGACTGGGCGGTATCAACATGCCGAGGACCGAGCTTCCCGCAACGACCCCCACGGAGAACCTTGGCTTATAACCCAGCCGAAGCATTTCCGGCACCGCAACACGTGTAAAGACGGACGCCGAAGCAATGCTTGTGCCGGTGACGGCGGCAAACACGGCATTAGCCCCCACAGTCGCAGTTCCAAGCCCGCCCTTAAACTTCCGAAAGAGATTATTTGCGACGTCATAAGTATCTCGACCAATGCCCGAAATACTCACCAATAGCCCCATCAATACAAAAAGCGGAATAACACCGAACTCGTATTGTTGCATGCTTTCGCCGGCCGAAAGAGCAAGCAAGCGGCCACCTATATCAATATCCCTGATGCCCCACATGCACACAAAAGATATCAACGCCAACGCAACGCCAACGTGAACACCGATATAGACAAAAAACAAAACAAAAAATATGGAAATTACGCCGATCCCGGCTGCTTCGATTTCCGAGTAAGCAGCTAATGCCCAGACGATGAAGCAACCAATCGCGAAAAGGACTGAAACTACTGATATACCCCGAAACTCGAATTTATTTTCCGATCGCAGTTTCGCTATGTGTCGAATACCGTCCAGAAAGGCCCGCCAAAACTGGATGCCGCACAGAGCCGCCCCCACTATAACCAGCAACTTGAACGGCCAAGTTGGTAAAGCGAAGTCGCCCTCCAGTCCCTCGTGGGTATTTCGCTCCCAAACCTTAACGAACACAGGCAAGGTATACCAAAATACAATGACCATCAGGAATACACCCAAACAATCATAGATAGCCTTGAGTGGAACACCGATAGAGGCACGGTTTTTTAACAAACGTGCTAGCAAAACATCCGATCGGGTTAAACGCTCCGCGCGAATTGCGGAGGGCAACTGCATAAAAACAATCACCAACATCGACATTTCAATGAGCAGTGGAATACCTTTGATAGGCGCGTTAAATGCGGCCCTGCACACGACATCCGTCGTGAGCAGGACCATCATAACGAAGATCCAACCGCTACCGGCTGCATTAAAGGCAGCCACGAGTTTGTCGAACAAGCGAACCGCAGCGCTCATATCAAACTATGCCGCCTGCCAATAAGAATCTAAACAGCCAAGATCTGTGCTTCGGGACACCCAACTCAGCTTTTGTCCCACTGCCTTGAGATCACGACATTTCGCGCCCTCAACTCGTCCATATAGGTCTTTAACAGCTTATTTCCTGGGAGCCCTTTCTTCTCCAACCGGGCTGCCCACTCCTTTGCAATGTTTGGCATGGCCGCGGCCCATTTTTCTCTCTCGGAATTTGACAAAACGCTAAACTTCGCGCCCTTTTTTTTCATTATGGACTTAAACTTTGCCCGCTTCTTGTTATCAATCATGTTTTGATACGCAGGCCACTTCACAGATTCTTCTTTAATGATGTTCTGAATATATGAAGGTAAGCTTTTCCATGTTGAGATGTTAAATGTTAGAGCGGAACTAGTCGTCGGACCAAAATTGACCTCTGTTAAATGGGGCGCAACAGAGTAGGTTTTATATATAAAACCAAGGATCCACCCGATAGGATACCCTTCATAAACTCCATTCTTTATATTGGTATATGATTGGTTCATCGACGAAGTAACGGAAATAGACCCCGTCCCTCTGATCCATTGCCCAAACGAACCGCTTGTTCCAATTTTCCGACCCTTTAAGTCCGATACTTTGGTAAGAGGAAACTTCGTCATCATCTGCATAGAATCATTAATTCCACTTTGGATGTAAATCTGGTTGTGCTTTGTGTACGCCTCGTTCAATTCTGGAATTACAGCGCGTAACTTCATGTCTATTGCTGTCAGTTGCTCCCGTGTCGATTCAACAAAGGGCGTATAAACCGCAAACGCTTCCATGGGCAGATTTGACGGCTCAAAATTTTTCAATATTAAGCCTCCACCCGCAATCCCCTCTTCCACTGCTTCAAAGAGCTCATGAAATTTTGCAAGAGATTGCGTGTACGCATGTGTCCATTTGATTTGATCACCCTTACCCGCTGCTTTTAAGCGTGCATTGATCTTCTTTGAGAGTATATTTTTAAATGCGGCGACAAAGGTCACCATTGGTGGCGGAGCAGCGGCCATTGTAATCTTATAGGTTTTCCCGTAAGCGGGTGCTGTCCCCGCCAGGGCCAGCGCGATGGTTGCTGCCGTCAGTCCTACGCCGAGTCGTTTTCCCATTTTGATGTCCTCCCCTAAATTCTCATTTATTGATTTGATGGTACCATTAGCATTCAACCCGTGACAACGCGTTGCAACAAAATTTTATTACAGGCAATATTTGTAACTCATAAAGCGAGGAGAAAATGTTTTGGGTGAAATTCTGGGAATTGGAACAACCCACTATCCGGGCCTAACCGGAACCGATGAAGGGCTCTGCTCGATATGGCAAAGGATTATTAATGCGCCCCGTATTGACCCCAGTTGGAAAGATGAGGTCAATTGGCCGGACGGTATGAGTGAGGAAATAGGCGCAGATAAGGGACTATCGTCCGCTGGTGAATATCGCCAGCGTATGTGGGACAGCTTCCAAAAACAACGCAAAATCATTGATGATTTTGATCCTGATTTTATTGTCATTATTGCAGACGACCAGTACGAGAATTTCAAAGAAGACATTATTCCGCCGTTTTGTATTTTTGGAATGGATGACGAGTTTGAGCAAGAGCCTTGGAACCATGGGTTTCAGGCAAATAAAGAAAACTACTGGGGCGAACCCCACGACCAAAAGATTAAATTTTATGGGCACCGTGAGGGCGCTAAGTACATTACGTCTGGCTTGCTAGAGCGCGGCGTCGCAATGCCCTACGCGTATAAATTATCGAATTCCCCGGTACTTGCTCATGGATTTAATTACACAGTGCTGTACATGGACTATGACCGACAGGGTTTTGACCATCCTATAATTCCTCTACACGTCAATTGTTATGGAAGTTCCGTGATCAGCGCGGAAGGAGCATTTGCTCATCTTTTCAAAGAGCCTGAACATGATGGGCTGCCTGACCCGCCCGCCCCCAATCCGGCACTTTGCCACCAGGTAGGCGCCAATCTCGCCCGCGTTCTCGCAGACAGTCCCTACAAAAGCGTGATTATGGCTTCGTCGAGCTGGTCTCATTGCTTCCTCTCTTCCAATACGGGCTATGTTGTCCCCGATTTTGAATCTGACCGTCGTATGCTGGAAGCGCTTGAAGAAGGGGACTACGACTTCTGGAAGCGGCGCACGATGGATGAGGTGGAAGGCGCTGGTCACCATGAACTTCTAAATTGGCACGTGCTTACGGGAGCCATGGATGCTCTAGACCGCAAACCGGAAATCATCGACTACGCAGAAACGTTCATATTTCAGTCCAATAAATGTTTCGCCGTTTTTCCGCCTGAATGAAGCTGAAATCGATGAGGTCTGTGCTATAAGGCTATTTGAATAATTCGCGTTTGATCAGCACACAAAATGTTGAGCAAACTTAAATACTTAATTCTTTTAAGATTTGTCCTGTTGGAAAACGAACAAAAGAATGACTGAAACATACGCGACGATGCACGAAATCATTGTTGCCGCGCGCAATAACGTACCAAGATCCGTCTGGAACTACGTCACGGGAGCAGCAGAAACCGAGACAACGCTCAGGCGCAACCGAAATTGCCTGGATGCCCTCGCTCTACGTCCGCGAATTCTGCGGGACGTGCGTGAAATAAACCCCGGAACTGCGTTTTTAGGCCACAAACTCCGTATTCCTTGCCTACTCGCGCCGATTGGATCACTGCAGACACTCACCCCCGAAGGCGGGATAGCTGTAGCAAAAGCAGCAGCAGAATTCGGGATAATAAACCTCGTTAGCACGGTGACCGAACCCTCTTTGGAGGAAATAGCGGCGTCGACAAATCATCCCAAGATATTCCAAATATACATTCGGGGTGATGAGAGATGGGTTGATGACCTCATTGACCGAGCCGTCAATGCCGGTTTTAGCGCCCTGTGTTTAACCGTCGACTCTGCCTATTACGGGCGCCGTGAACGGCAACTTATTACCGGCTGGCGGCCGCCAAGCATTAAACGTTATAGCGAAGAACTGCGTATCCACCAGGCAGGATTAACCTGGGATTGGATGGAGCGCATGCGAGAGCGGGGGGGACTACCTTTTATTCTCAAGGGGGTTCAAACAGCCGAAGATGCCGAAATCGCCCTGGAACACGGTGTGGACGTTATCTATGTATCAAATCACGGCGGGCGCCAAATGGATCACGGCGACGGCACTATCTCAATCCTTAAAGAGGTGGCAACAGTCGTAGGCGACCAGGCTGAAATAGTCGTCGACGGTGGGTTTGTTCGCGGGACTGACGTATTAAAGGCTATTGCAATGGGAGCGACCGCCGTCGCCCTTGGGCGTTTTCAAGGTTGGGCGTTAGCGGCGGGTGGCCAAGCAACACTCGTACGTGCCTTAGAGATCATGGAAGCAGAAATTAAAAACGCGATGGGACTTGTCGGCGTTACATCAATTGATGAACTTGATTCGAGCTTTGTGAAGGAAGCAGTAGCGGTGGATGCTTCTAATGAACTATCCGCTTTTCCATTTTTACCGGAAGAAATTAGAGGGCCACGCTGATCCTTTGCCTAGCCCAAGTCATAGGGCACTTGGTTGGGACCCCCAAATTTCGATTTACCGCCATCATCCAAATATCGGTACTGGTCAAAAGTACCCGATTTTTGGCTTCGCACGATAACGGCGATGGATTTTTCATTCCCCGCGTATTCGGAATGGATTTCCCATGGGCCGACAACATCAACATCTCCCGGACTGCATCTAACGGCGGATTTTTCTTTGAACCCCACCTGTCCGTCTTCTTTGGTAACTTCTTTATAGCGAACAACACGCTCCTCTCCAGCCAGAACACCGTATATCGTCCAAGCCTTCCCGTGATCGTGTATCATCGCCCGACCGCCAGCATTTTTAATTAAGCCGTTGATTACAAATCCGTGATCAGGATCCTCGTAAAAGAGGAGGTTATCCACTTTCTTGCCGTCAAAACCGCCTACTGGCCAATCTCGCGCATGTTCTTGTAATATTGGATCGTTAAGCAACTCTGTCAGTAAAACTTTGCAGTCCTGCCAGCGCTCATCCCCGTTGGTCGTCTCGCAAACGGTCCGGAATTCCGAAACAAACTTCTCAACGGATGGCAGCATTT
Organism: uncultured Rhodospirillaceae bacterium; assembly: GCA_964579285.1. Taxonomy (GTDB): domain Bacteria; phylum Pseudomonadota; class Alphaproteobacteria; order MPNO01; family UBA830; genus JAYZQT01. The sequence goes on from CAZOHS010000002.1 coordinate 59,505, forward strand.
GTTTACGGTCCATGTTCCAGTTCCTTCCTAGGGGCTTGCGTCGATTTGCCGGGATCTAGCGGTTCACGCTATGTTGAATTCAGTAGTCACAATAGCAGGACATTGAAATGGGCGGCAACAGGGTAGCCTGTGTAACAGGCGCCGGGGGAGGCCTTGGGGGTGCAATAACGGAAGCACTAGTGGACGCAGGGTACTGCGTCGCGGCCTTTGACGTTGATGAACTAATTGCAGGACGAATATGCACGGAACGACCTGAGTTAAAAAACCGAATCCTCCCAATCAGTGGTGACGTGCGATCGGCTAATAGCTGCCGGTCCGCAATAAACAAAACTATAGAACACTTCGGCGCTTTGCATATCCTGGTAAATAATGCGGGTGTGGGTCTCTCCAGCATCCGAGAGAATTATTACAAAAAGAATATCAAGTTTTGGGAAGTCCCTGACGAGAATTGGGATGTGATCATTGAAACGAATGTCAAAGGCGCCTTTATAATGTCCAAGGCGGCGGTCCCTCATATGCTGAGTGCGGGCTGGGGGCGCATTATAAACGTGACCACGAGCCTAGACACAATGATACGTCGTGGATGGACACCATATGGCCCTTCCAAAGCCGCCCTCGAGGCGTGTTCAGCCGTATGGGCAAAAGATTTACATGACAGTCCAATCAGCGTGAACGTGCTGGTTCCGGGTGGTCCCGCTAATACCGGAATGGTCCCCGCGGCATCCGCCGGCGACCGAAATGCTCTGCTCCAACCCTCCGTGATGAAAAAACCAATTACCTGGCTAGCCGCAGAGGAATCTGACGGGTTTAATGGCCGTCGAATTGTTGCAACTTTATGGGATGAACAAATTCCAGAGGCAGAGGCAGCTCAAAAAGCATCCTGGCCCGCAGCATGGCCCGGCCTGGGCGCGCAGGCGGTGGTCGCCGACGGCAACCCGATGGAGGGAAGCTAAATTCTCTCTTGGTGTTTCTGGAAATCTCACCGGATGGATTGTCCCCTGAAGAGCGGGGATCTAAATTCGGTCATATAGAAATTAGTTCTACCAACCGGAGATAGCTAATGACTGGGCAAACTAGAGAGATAATTCCACCCGCGATAGGTTCGGATGAACTTAGACGCCGGCAGTCAGAACTGGCTGAAAACGAAAAGCCAACGGTTTTTAATGTCGCTGGGCAACTGTTGAAAAGGGGTCGTACCGACACACCCCTTGCGGCGACAGAGGATATGTCTATTCGCCTCAAGATTTATGCTGAAGGTGGTGAGAACGAACTCCATGCACATACGGGAGAAGATCACAGTTTTATCGTTCTGAAAGGACAAGTCCGGTTTCACGGGCCGGAGGGAGAGGAAACGGTGTTGGGGGTAAATCAGGGGATCATGCTGCCAAAGGGCAATATGTACTGGTTCGACGCCATCCCTGGCGAACCACTCGTTATGCTGCGAATTGGCTCACCAAATTACCAAAAATTGCCGAACGTAGATCGTATCGATTCGGATGGTAACCCTATGCGGGGAGACTCTAAGAAAAACAAAACCGTGCCGATCGAGTTTCTGGAGGGACAGTATTTTGAATAGAAACGCTGAGCAGAAAGGGTAACACTCGATGACGACAATGATAACGGGCGCAGGACTAGTAGGAACATCCTACGCGATAGAAGCTGCAAAGCGCGGGGAAAAAGTAGTGTTTTTAGACCCTATCCCCCGTGAGGATTATCTTGCCATGCGTCTGGGAGATATCGATTACGAGGTAGTGGTGGAGGATGTACGGAGCCTCCCCGGGTTATTGTCGGCAATTAAAACCTACTCACCTGAAACTTTTCTGCATACGGCGGGATTGATCGGAAAACGCGTCGCGGACCCGATTCATTTTGGCTACGACCTGAATATCAATGGAATGATGGCGGTAGTCGAAGCGGTCCGGTTATCCGGGATTAAGCGGGTCCTGCACCTATCGACCTTTGGTGTCTACGACTGGCGCCGAACGGGTGAAGTTGATGCAATGGATGAAAGTTTTGCGCGGGGGTCTGGAGCTGCCTATTCAAATTCAAAAGCCGCCCAAGAAATGATTCTGGAGGCGTATCGTATACATTGTGGCTTTGAAGCTGTGGTGCTGCGACCTGGCAACGTTTTTGGTATGGGACACTTTTGGGGAGGGTCCGGCGGGGGCGAAAAAGTGCATTCTTTAATTGAGGCCGGTGTCAGGGGCGAAAAAGCTGTGATCCCCGAAGAACAAACGATGGCATTTGAATATGTCTATGCCGCTGATATGGGTCGTGCACTGGACCTGGCCGCCACGAAAACAGGGCTTCCGGATGAAGCCGTATATAATATTTCTTGGGGGCGGGCCATTAGCTTTGAAGAACTCGTCGCTGCAGTAAAACAATCCTTACCAGGTCTCGAAGTCGAAGTAACGCCGGGCACACCGCCAGACGACCGTGTTACACCCCTGGACATTAGCCGTGCGCAAAACGAACTGGGCTGGCAGCCATCCTTTACGTTGGAAGAAGCCCTCGCGGATTACGCGGAAGAATATCGTAGAAGGAATTCGTAAATGTGCACGGCATCTCAACAGGTGCCGCAACGTCCCTCCAACCGGAAAAGCCTTACTGCATTGTCACCGAGAATAGCACTGGTGTCGATTTCAGAAAAATTTGCCTGTCGTACAACGTTACAGGGCGTTAAATCACCTATTGGAAATGGATAATCGGAGCCCAATACAATCCTGTCGGCACCAAAGCATTCTGCAAGAAACCTCAACGTCCTCGGATCAAACAGTACAGTGTCATACCAAAGCTTTTGCATTTGTTCGGCAGGATCGGCGTAGCCATCGTCCTTGTGCATCAGATAGTTGCGCTCCATTCGGCCCAAAATATAGGGCAAGGCCCCGCCGCCATGCGACAAGATCATCTTCATCCCACTGTATTTGGTAAAATGTCCTGCAAAGATCATCCGCGCAACCGCCGTCGTGGTGTCTACTCCCCGGCCAACCGCGTTAATCATGTCGTAATCAAGCAACCGATCATCGCCGCAACCAAACATCGGGTGAAGATAGATTGTCGCTTCCAGGTCTGACGCGGTCTGCCAAAAAGGATCTAGGTCAGGATCATCAAGATTTCCGGAGAGCCCCTTTGGTTGCGTGCCGATCATAGCGCCAGAAAAGCCCGCATTTATCGCCTCCCCAAGCACATCGGCTGCGAGTTTCCCATCTTGCATAGGAACGGTCGCAAGTGGTTCCATAAAAGGCTTGGCCCGCATTTGCTCAAGCAAATGTTCGTTCATAAAACGGCTCCACGCGGCGCCCTCGTCAGCCGGAACATTATAGGCAAAACTGTCCAACCATCCGCCTGACACCTGAATGTCTATGCCATTTTCTGTGACCCATGCTTCACGGGTCTCAAGCTCACGAAGTTTTGGCATGATGGGCCTCGTGGGAGCACCCCCCATAAATGCCAACTTGAACACTTTGTCTTCGCGCAGCACCTCAATATTATCAAAGTGTGCCTTAGCGCTAACCACATCATCAAGCATAGTTTGCGGTACAAAATGGGCGTGTGTGTCGATTATCATTGGGAAACCTTCAATTACGGTTCAAGTTACTTTGATGAAGTGCCTCTTCGATATCCCGAGCCCGGATAGGCAACTCATTTATTTCTATGCCCCGGGGTGCCAGCGCGTCGTTTACCGCGGACGCCACTGCGGCCGGCGCCCCCAGATAGCCCCCCTCACCCGAACCCTTTTGGCCAAGAGAAGTCATGGGTGACGGCGTACAATGTTCGATGTCAGTCACTGGAGGTATTTCGTGTGCCGAGGGCAGTAAATAATCGACGAAGGACCCGGCCAATAATTGGCCAGTTGGGTCATATTCAAATTTCTCGTAAAGTGCCGCACCCACACCGTGCGCCACACCGCCTATTATCATTCCCCGAACAATATCGGGATTTATCGGCGTACCACAGTCATGAGCAATATAGTATTCGAGTATTTTTACCTTACCAGTAGCACTATCTATTTCGATCAAAGGAACGTGAGCTTGAAAGGAAAAACACGGATACAGCGGCACCTCGTTTTTTTCGTTTGGCAGGGACCCTGCGCCCGGAACCTGCTGCACGGAATAAGCCTGCAGCCCTAGTTCGTGGCCAGGCGGCATTCTGTGAAACTGCTTATGTGCTATGTGACAAATTTCACCCCAATCCAACTTGCGTGATGGTGAACCGCGTACATTGAATTCACCATCTGAATATTCGATCTGATCTTTTTCGACCCTGAGATCGTGGGCGGCGATTGCAATCATTTTTTGTTTAATCTCGCGAGCTGCATTCGACGTCGCAGTTCCCAGCACAATAGTCATACGGCTTGCGACAGGACTACGTGTAGGCAGAGCTTCCAGGGAATCTCCATGCAAAACGCGGATTGTGTCGGGGTCTCGTTCCAACTCTTCTCCCGCAATGGTGGAAACCATTGTCTCATGGCCCTGTCCGGAGGAAGTTGTGCACATCACAGCCGTAATTGCGCCTGTCGGCTCAACCTTTATCAAGATCGATTCCACAAACGTAGTGATTTGAAGCTTGGGGTTGAAAAGATACTCGAAGATGTTGTTACCCCCGCCTGGTTCCAAGCAAGTTGCCAGACCAATCCCGGCAAGCTTACCTTCCGCACGCAGGGCATCACGCCGCTCAACCAATTTATCCCAATTCGAAGTTTCAAGGGCGCTCTCAAGTACCGCGTGGAAATCACCGGAATCATAAAGAGATCCAGGAGGAATTTTCCAAGGAAATTCTTCCTTACGAACAAGATTACGAGAACGAACCTCGATCCGGTCTAACCCTAAAAACTTAGCGACACGCTCAACGCCGCACTCAATTGCAAAATTTGTAGGCGACTGGCCAAAGCCCCGGACCGGGACTTGGCCGGTCTTGTTTGATGTCACCGAAATTGCTTCATATTCAATCGAATTTACACGGTAAGGCCCGCACAAAGCCGTAATCGGTTTGCCAAGTTGCAAAGGCGCACGACCAGGGTACGCGCCTACATCGTCCAGTGCCCGCATCTTAAGGGACTTGATGACGCCGTCATTATCGAATGCCATCGTAACGTCGAAGATCCGGTCGGGCCCGTGCGCGTCACCTCCAGACATATTATCCAGCCGGTCCTCAATAAAGCGCACCGGAAATCCAAATTTCTTTGTCAAATAACTGACGAGAACCGTGTGCTTTATTCCACGCTTAACCCCGTAGGAGCCGCCGACATCGACGTCATTATGAACCCGTACATTATTCATGGGCATGCGCATCGCGTTGGCGATTTGATCCTGGTATTGAGGCATCTGGATCGACGCCCAGACGTCAAGTATGTCTGTAATACCATCCCATTTTGCGACGACGCCGAACGTTTCTATTGGCACGGTCGAAGATCGTCCCCATCGAGCGCGATAACTGATTTTATGGGGGGTCTCACCAAAATCTTGTTCTACTGGGCCCCACGTCCAAGTATTCTGAAATAATACATTGCTACCATGATCCGGATGAACCAAGGGTTGATCTTCCTCAAGCATTTTTTCGGAATCAACGGCTGCGGGGAGGGCTTCGTAGTCAACCTGGATCAATTCAGCGGCGTCCTCGGCCACGTGCCGCGAGTCAGCCACAACCGCGGCTCCCCATTCGCCAGCGTAACGCGTCATATTAACAGCAAGCGGGTACCATATTACGTTGGGCAGATCCAAACCGTGGAAAAGTGAAATTGTTTCGCGTGCGATCTCTTCTCCTGTCAGCACATAATGCACACCGGGAACCGCCATCGCCGCATCTATGTCTATGGCGACAATATTTGCCCGTGCATGAGGGCTCGCCAAAACAGCAACATGTTTCATTCCCGGGACGTCTACGTCGGCAACGTACTTACCTCGACCTGTTATAAACCGCCGATCCTCCTTTGTCCGGCGCTTACGAGACACATATCGATAGTTGGGCAATGCGGGTGCGGTACTCATGCCGCAGTCCCGCTGCGCCGTTTCGCTGTTAATTTAACTGCCTCTATAATTTGTTGATAACCCGTACAACGGCACAGATTCCCACTAATTGCCTCTCGAACCTCCTCATCATCAGGTTCCGGATTGTCTTCCAACAACGCATGGCCCGCGATCAACATTCCGGGCGTACAATATCCGCACTGCATCGCATGGCATTCCCAAAACGAGTCCTGCAGGTCGCTCAGCTCGCCGTCTTTTGTTGAGAGGCCCTCCACGGTTGTTATTTGATGTCCCTCTGCCTGAACAGCAAACATCAGGCACGAGCGAACCGGCTCTCAGTCCAAAAGAATAAAACACGCTCCGCCAATACCG
>CAZOHS010000002.1:65852-79515 GCA_964579285.1 uncultured Rhodospirillaceae bacterium
CGCAGCCAACGTGTGTACCAGTAAGTCTTAAGACATCCCGCAGGCAATCGACTAACGTCATTCTCGTTGAGACCTGGGCATGCCTGTTTTCTCCGTTCACGGATAGCGTAATTTGAAGTTCTTTCATTCTTGTGCCTCGTCAACCGCGTCTTCCACCGCCCTCGAAATCAGTGCACGTGCAACTCGTCGTCGATAATCGGCGGTCGCGTGAACGTCGGTGTCTGGATCAATTTCATCGTCTAACTGGAACAAGGCCTGATCAATAGCCTCCGGGGAACGCCCGGTGAGTAGTTTTTCTACTGACCGCAGCCTGACTGGCGACGGAGCAACACCGCCGACCGTTATCGCCGCGCGGACAATCACGTCGTCCGTTCCAAGCTCAAGTTGTGCGGCGGCTGCCACAATTGCAAAGTCACCTTGGCGGCTGGCTGTCTCATGAAAACCTGTTCCGACCTTTTTGCCGGCCCAAACCGGTATTCGGATCTCCGTAAGAAGCTGATCGGGCTGTATATTGGTCACCATAGCCGCCTCAAAAAAACCGTCTAACGAGAGTTCCTCCTCTCCGCGGATACTTTTTAAAATAATTCTTGCGTCGAGTGCTAGTGCGGCTAAAGCCAGTTCGGCTGAGGGGTCCCCGTGGACAATACTTCCACCGATGGTTCCCCGGTTTCTGGTTTGGCTGTGGCCAACATTTCGGATTGCCTTAGAAATCAGTGGCAGCCGTTCAACAATTAAATCGGATCGCTCAATTACGCGTTGGCGAGTACAACCGCCGATTGCAATATGATCACCGTGATCATGGATTCCAGCCAATTCAACCACGTCGTTGATATCTATTAACATGTCTGGGCGCGCCATGCGCATTGCCATGAGAGGCACAAGCGTTTGCCCGCCGGCGATGACTTTGCGCTCGTCTTGGCCCGCTTCCGCCAAGAGCTTGCAAACCTCATTTACGTCAGCGGCCCGAACGTAGTCGAAAGGGGCGGCTTTCATCGCACGTCCTTCAGTCCTGTGGAGAAAAAATCGTTATACTGCTTATACTTTCATATATGCTGAAACCGCAACTTATCGCCATTCGCAAGCGTATGGTACCCCTTAGGATATAAAATAACGGGGTAGCGGGGTGCCTCCAAAGGTATCATTTCTTTTTACTGCGAAGACCCCTGAATGATGGACCATATTTTATATGGGGTAACAGGCATTCTTATATCTCGAACACCGTAAGGGCGTAGAGCGTCAACAAAGGCATTAACCAGTACCGCGAGTGCTGGAGTTGTGCCACCCTCACCGCCAGCTTTAACACCTAGCGGATTAGTCGGCGACGGCACTTCGTTCAAGGCCGTTTCAAAAAATGGAAATTCATCCGCCCGTGGCAAATGGTAATCCATAAATGACCCGGCCAAAGGTTGCCCAGAACTATGATCCATTGCGCATAATTCACCGAGCGCTTCGCCAGCGCCCTGGACAATACCACCATGGGTTTGGCCATCAACAATAAGTGGGTTTATGGCACGACCCACGTCGTCAACAGCAAAATATCGCGCGACGTCGTACCCACCCGTTTCAGGGTCAATCTCGATTTCGCAAACATGACAGCCGTTGGGAAATACCGGAACCTCCATCACGTTGTCTTCAGAGACAGAAAGTCCTTCGGGGTGCACCTCAGACACACCCCTGATCGTTTGTATACTTCTTGCGAGTTCGAATAGCGTGATAGTCCGGTCGGTCCCCGTAACGACAAACCGGCCCTCGCGGAACTCGATGTCCGCCGCAGCGGTTTCCAGTGCTAAGGCAGCAATCTTTCTGCCCTTATCTATTAAGGCGTCGGCCGCCTTAATGATTACAGTACCCGCCATACGCATTGATCTACCACTATGTGAACCCCCGCCGACCTTGACGACGTCGGTGTCACCGATAATGACGTTTATGGAGCTTACTGAAATACCAAGCCATTCCGCCGCCACCTGAGCAAAACTGGTCTCGTGGCCCTGGCCGCTGGGCTGCGTCCCGATAACAAGATCAACTGTGTCATTCAATTGGACACGAAGTTCCGCTTGCTCACGTGGTGTCCCTATAGATGATTCGACGTAGTTCGCAAAACCCCGACCTAATAGCTTACCTTGTGCCGTTGCCTGCTGGCGCCGCTCCTCGAAGCCATTCCAGTCCGACAGTGTCATGGCTAAATCCATACTTTTTGAATACTCGCCACTGTCGTAGGTCATACCAACTGCATTCCGGTATGGCATTTGTTGAGAGGTCACAACATTCTTTCGACGAAGCTCTATAGGATCAAAGCCGCACTCATTAGCAGCGGTCTCAATCAAACGTTCTATCGCAAATGTGACCTCAGGCCGTCCAGAACTGCGGTACGCATTTGTTGGCGGTGTGTTGGTAAAGACAGCCCGAGAACGAAGGTGGGCGACGGGAATGTCGTACGAGCCTGTAATCAATCCAGAGCCCTTACTTAGAGGTGAAAGCGAGACCATCCGCGCGCCGACGTTGCTTAAGTTATCAGCGCGGAGCGCAAGAAAAGAACCGTCTTTATCTATTGCCAGTGTAACTCGCGTGACCAAGTCCCTTCCCTGATAATCGCTTATAAAAGCCTCGCTACGCTCGCATGTGTATTTAACAGGACGACCAATTTTCCGTGCAGCCCAAGCAACAAGTGGAAACTCAATGTAGAGCCTATTTCGTGTCCCGAAATTACCGCCGACATCTTTTGATATTACACGGACATCTTTGGGATCCACCTTGAGAATTTCTGCAATCTCCCTTTTTTGACGCACTGAACCTCCGGAGCCAGCGTAGATCGTGTAACGCTTGGTCGTTTTATCGTAAAATGCGAGGGCGGCCCTTGGCTCTAACGGTACGCCGGTGACCCGATCCACATGAATCTGCATATCCACAATGTGCTCCGCAGCGTCGAATGCTCGTTCGGTACCCACGGCGTCACCAAAAAATGTTTCTACACAAACATTATTTCCTAATTGTTCCCAAACATTAGGCGTGTCGTCGTTATCCGCTTTTTCGGTGGCTGTGACACTCGGTAATGGCTGATAGTCAATCTGCACGGCCTCGCCCGCTTCGAAAGCTTGATTTTTTGTTTCCGCTACAACCACTGCCAGTGCTTCGCCCACATAGCGTGCCCGGTCTTTCGGCAGCAAACTGTGATCACCAACAAATACATCTTTGCCACCCGGCCCGTGCAACTTCATGTCATGTTTCGTCGACGGCAAAGCGCTGTGGGGGATGGGCGCTAATCCATCGGCCACACAGTCATGGCCAGTAAAAATCCCTAAGATACCCGGCATTTTATTCGCGTATTCTAGGTCAAAACCTTTTAGAACGGCATGCGCGTGAGTAGACCTCACCACAGTCATATAAGTTTGCCCCTCTAGGGACCAGTCGTCACTAAAACTGCCCTTTCCAGAAAGAAGGCGTGCATCTTCCCGCCGTCGAAAAGGCTGCCCAATCTTTTCATATACCATCATTTTTCAGTCGCATTAGCGGTCCGAGTAAAGACCCACTCCATACGTCGCCGTATGGAGTGGGTCAAGATCGATCTAATGTTACAACCACATTTCCGAACTCATCAACTCGCCCGACAAAATCCGGATCAATAAAGGTGGTCGCATCGGACTGCTCTAACAACGCAGGTCCATAGATTACCGCACCTATAGGCAACGCGAGCCGATCAAATATCCTCGATTGATGCCACTCACCCTCAATGTAAACATCACGGCTAGGGCACTCGGCTTTTTCGATTGACGTATTGCTTGGCGGGGCAAGTACAGAGAGATCAATCCGCGGTCTTCTCCCGACAACAGAAACTCGAAGGTTTACAATTCTGCACGGTATCCCTTCTAAAATTCGACCATATGCACGTTTGTAACTTGCCTCAAACGCTGCCTTTACCATGTCTATGTCTGTTGCATCACCAGGAAAGGGTGTCGAAACGGTATGCGTCTGGCCCACATAGAGAATATCTAGTTCTACAATGACGTCGGTCGCCTCCAGCCGAATACCGGCTTCCTCCAGACGGCGTCCACCTTCGCGTGCTCTTACTTCGATCTCCTGGTGAATCTGTTTAAGATCGAGATCATCCAACAACCTATTGATGGTCTGAACAAAATCGTGCCGCATATCTGCAATCACACACCCAAGAGCGCTCGTAACCCCTGGGTATCTTGGTATTAAGGCACCAGCGAGACCGACATCCTTCACGATAGCCCCGGCATGAAGGGCGCCACCACCGCCGAATGGCATAGCCGTAAACTTACGAGGATCATGGCCGCGTTCTATGGAGACCAATCGAATTGCCCCGGCCATACGCGAGTTAGCAACCCGAATTATAGCCTCGGCAGCATCCAAATCAGCTAAACCTAGCGGGTTTCCAACGTGTTGAAATATGGCCTGGCGTGCAGCCTCTAGATCCAGTGCTTTTAATTTTCCGCCGATGGGCCGTTCCACATTTATACGCCCAAGGAGGACATTTGCATCCGTAACAGTGGGTCGTTCGTTTCCATTCCCATAGCAGGCGGGACCTGGATCGGCGCCCGCACTCTCAGGTCCTACTTGGAGAATACCTCCTCGATCAACATAAGCAATTGAACCTCCACCGGCCCCAATCGTCGTGATTTGAATCATTGGCGTTCGCACAACAAGGCCGAAATCAATGGCGGATTGCGCTGCCAATTCGCTTTCACCATCTGCGACGAGTGCAACGTCAAAACTGGTCCCGCCCATATCACAGGTCACGACGTTGGGATAACCCGCGGAGGTCGCTATATGAGCACCAGCGATAACTCCCGCGGCTGGTCCCGATAATGTGGTTTTCACCGGAATTTCCTGAGCGGTTTTGACACTCATCACGCCGCCATTAGATTGGACGATCAGGATATCACCCTCAAAGTCGGTTTCCTTTAAAGAAGATTGAAGGTTCTCTAGATAATGCCCAATAACGGGTTGCAGAGTAGCGTTAAGCGCCGTAGTCGACGTCCTCTCAAATTCCCGAAGTTCCGGAAGAATGTCACTCGACAGGGTGATATGGTCGTTAGGCCAAATCTTACGCACGGCATCCCGCGCGGCGCGCTCATTTTCGGGATTAGCATAAGAGTTAACAAACATTATTGCCAAAGCCTCAGCACCTGAGTCGATTAACTTTCTGGCAGATCTAACCACCCCCTCTGTGTCGACAGGGAGCCTTATAGAGCCATCGGCAAGCGTACGTTCTTCAACCTCAAAACGAAGATCGCGAGGGATTATTGGGTTATATGACCCCCTTAAACCCCAAATTTCTGGACGATCGCGACGGCGCATTTCTAGTACGTCGCGAAACCCATGCGTCGTAATGAGTCCACATTTCGCACTTTTTCTTTCCAGCAACGCGTTTGTGCCAACGGTTGTCCCGTGAACTACGGTCGCGACCTCCGCGACCCCATTTTCTCCCGCACCGGCAACCACGCCCTCGATAAAGCCGCGAGACTGATCGGTGGGTGTGGAAGGCACCTTGGCGGTGCGGCATTCACCGGTTGCCTCGTCCACCCAGAAAACGTCTGTGAAGGTTCCGCCGACGTCAACGCCGACGATTGCGGAGCGGCCGATACTCATTCAGCCGCTTCCATTGTCTGCCGAGTTGCGGTGGTTGCAGCCTCATCAACCTCCCCGGCGGAAGTCAAAACGACGCCGTATTGCAGTTCAGCGTTTTCACGGCTCAATAACTCAAGACGAACATCCCGCGCGACTAGCCCAGGTTCTCTCTCAACCGCGGGTCCGTAACCTCCGCCACCGGGAGATTCTATCCTAATACGGTGACCTCTTTTAAGGCGTATTCCTACCGCTTTCGACGTCATCGTGGGAATACAACGTTCATCGTCCTCGTCATATGCCACAAAATCTAGCGCGGCTTCGCCGCCGCCAGCAATGCCCTTAGGGGCAAATCGGCCCCGCTCCCCAAATACAAACCCCGTGCCACGTTCGTCGATCAACTCCATCTCGTATATTGCTCCGAAACCGCCACGATACTTTCCAGGACCCGCGGAATTAGGTCGTACACTCCATTGTGTAAAAATGACCGGAAGTGCTGCCTCCAGAATTTCCGCTGGTGGAATTGTAGCCATCGAAATTGAAGCGTTTCCGTGCGTTAAACCATCACCTTCGGAGTGTGCCCCGAGGCCACCACCAAAAAATGTAAAAAACACCCACGGTCGTGCCTCTCCGGGCCGCCGACCATTAATCGATACCGCATTTATTGTGCCGTAACCGTTCGCGGGTGCGATGTCTGGATCTGCTTTAGCGAACGCACTGAACACAACATCGATCAAGCGTTGTATTGTTTCCGTATATCCCCCGACCGGCCGAGGTGCGACAGCCGACAAAATTTTCCCGTCAGGAACGACAAAAGCAATCGGTTCCAGAACGCCCCCATTTGCTGGTACTTCCCGAAAAACGTGTTTTAACGCGACATAAGTTGCCGCCACCGTGGTAGTGTAGGAGATGTTTAAAGGGCCAGCGCACGCGGCTGCGGATCGTGAAAAATCAAATTTTAACGTCTCACCGGTAATCGTCATATCAAGGGCAACTTTTAGGGGCTTATCTTCAATCCCGTCATTATCAAGAAAATCTTCCGAGGAGTATGTCCCGTCGGGCAATTCCCCAATCAAGCTGCGCATTTGTTGGCGCGACCGTTCCTTTAGCTCTACAAAAACACTCTGTACCGTCACGGCTCCGTAGTCATCGACCAAATCGTCCATGCGGCGAATGCCAAGGTCTAAGGAATTTATTTGCCCCATCAGGTCCCCGTATGAGCTACCTGGCAATCGACTGTTAGCGGTCACAACAGACACAACGTCCTCCCGCAGCACCCCTTTATCCATCAACTTTGAGGGTGGCAGGACAAAACCCTCCTGAAAGCAATCCGTTGCAGATGGATTATAATTCCCGGGCACCCCTCCCCCCACGTCGTGCCAATGTGCAACGGACGCAAGCCAACAAAATAATTCTCCATCATGGAAATATGGTCGTACAATTTTGAAATCGGAGAGGGGGGTTCCCCCTACGTACGGATCGTTGAAAATCCAAAGGTCACCATCTTCAGCTCCGCCGTCTGCTGCTGCCTTCTCTATCCCCGCCTTTACTGCAAAAGACATGACCCCGACAAATATAGGGAGACCTTCCTTGCCTTGGATTAAGGTATCGCCAGTCCCAGCCTCATATATACCATGCGAGGCGTCACGCGCCTCCGCTATTACCGGACTAAAGGCTGCCCGAAACAACGTCACATCCATTTCGTCAGCAATTTGTTCCAGCCGACCCTTTATTACGGCAAGCGTCACCGGATCAATTGTCATGCCTTGGTTCCTTTTGCAAAGCGTTTTTCTAGGTGGGACACCAACCCGCCGTCACTGAGCATCTTGAGCAAATGCGCCGGCATGGGATCGCACGTATATTTGGTATCGTTATCTAAATCACGAACGATCCCTTCTACGGGATTGATAGAAACGGCGTGTCCGGTGGGGATCAAATGCGCATCAGCGCATACTAGAGCCATCAACCCATGGTTTATAGCATTCCGATAAAAAATTCCCCCAAAGGACACCGCTAAGACAGCCGCCACGCCGTGATAGTTAAGCGATTGAGCGGCTTGTTCGCGTGACGATCCCATGCCAAAATTACGTCCCGCACAGATCACATCTCCAGCCCGCACTTTTGAAGTGAAATCTGGGTCAATAGTTTCGAGACAATGTGATGCCATTACCTTGAGAGAGCTTTTCATATAGAGCCCCGGCGCCAATACATCCGTATCGATAAAATCGCCAAACGACCATACTTTAGCACCGTGAATGTGCGACCCGGAGTTCACGACAGGTATTCCCTTGGGTCACAAATTTCTCCTTTGAGAGCCGAGGCCGCCACAGTGTATGGATTTCCGAGGTAAACTTCGGCGGAGGTCGCACCCATCCGCCCTTTGAAATTTCGTGCCGTCGAAGCGATACACACCTCGCGGTCTGCCAACACACCCGCGCCGTATCCTGCACAGGCTCCGCAACCCGACGCCAGCATTATCGCACCGGCCGCCGTAAGGATAGCCAGCGTCCCGTCAGCGGCCGCATCCTCGGTCACTCGCTGAGAAGCGGGGGCAACCATCAAACGAACACCGGCAGCACCCTTGCGATCCTTCAGAACGGAAGCCGCCATATGCAGGTCGACTAACTTGGCTCCCGTGCACGCGCCAATATAGGCTTGGTTGATTTTTGTTCTCACCGCATCCGTTACGGGTACCGAGTTAGCGGGACTGTGCGGTAATGCTACTTGTGGGGGCAACGCCGCTACATCAATGTGGTGGTTCACTCGTACGGGCGCACCTTCATCATTCTGCCACATCTCAATGTCACCCGGGTTACCTCCGGCATCTCGGATATATTTTTCCGTGGTTTTATCTGCAGAAACAAGCCCGGTCTGAGCGCCCAACTCGGCAGCCATGTTACACAAGGTCATGCGCTCTGACATCGAAATTTGCCCTATGGTATCGCCAGCATACTCTATCACCTGATAATCGCCGCCATCCATGCCAAGCCGTGCACAAAGCACGAGCATAATATCTTTTGCACTGACCCCTATTGGTATTTGGCCTGTAAGCTCAATACGTATGGTTTCGGGCACACGCACCCAGGTCTCTCCTGTAGCCAAAACGCCGGCCATGTCGGTAGCCCCAATACCAAACATAAAACAACCAAATGCGCCGCCTGTTGGCGAGTGACTATCCCCACCGACAACGAACATCCCGGGTTTCAGGTGCCCGCGTTCGGGTAACACCACATGGCATATTCCCTGCATATCATAAAAATTGGCTATCTTCTGTTCCGCCGCAAATTTCCGCGTCCAGTCGAGTATTTCTGCAGTTTCAGCGTCAACGGCAGGCACATAATGGTCGGAAACGAGTACAACCTTTTGTGGATCCCAAACACCTACACCAAGGCGCTCTAGTATGGGTTGCACCCTGCGAGGTCCGCCGGAATCATGAATCATCGCCAAATCAACACGGCACGTGACTATCTCACCGGTATTAACCATTTGTCTGCCGGCCGCATTCGCAATGATTTTCTGCGTGAGAGTTTGGCTCATCAGAATTTGCTGACGGAGTGCATGGCTACGACCCGAGGAGTTTCATGGGGTTGTACCGGAAACTTCAAAAGAACAATGCGTGGCGCCGACAGAAACACACTCTATTTCCCTCGCTTCCACCGGACCATCCAAAACGAGCGACCCCACCGCATTTATGATTCCAGTAATGGCAGCACACACGGGCACCTCACTTTCACCGAAGCCCGCTGCAAATGGACTGTTCCACACGCCGAGTTTCAACATATTGACGCCCTGGCGGGAGAATTCCCATTTCCCCCAGCCTAACTGTGACGCCGTTTCCTCAAAGGTTTTTAGTAAAGTTCCGGGCGCATTCGCGCCTAAGGCCTGATAGCTTTCAGCTGATTGTGCGCCGTGGAACGAAACAGACTCAATAAATGCCGCCAACGCAGCCGGTTGGGCTTCCTTTTCCAGAAACCGGAAAATACCCATCAAACTATCGGGGCGTATCATTACATAAGGAATGTCACGATCACGCAGCGTCCCTTGAATTGGATCCCATTCTAAACGCTCTCGAAGTCCTGTGGTCATGCTGCCTCCTATAAGACAAGCTTTCCGGCAGCGTGCATTGCCGCCCGATAACCGAACACGATGGCTGGCCCCAGCGTCGTTCCTGGTCCAGGGTACGCGCCGGACATAATTGAAGCCATATCGTTTCCACACGCGTAAAGTCCCTGAATTGGCTGATCATCGGCGCCTAAAACGCGACAAGCTGTGTCTGTTGAAATACCGACACTGCAACCGATTTCCGCTGGCCACACAGCCATCGCCGCGAACGGTCCCACCTCGAGTGGACCTACACAGGGATTCGGTTTGTGCGCTGGATCGCCATTAAACCGATTTAAGTCTAAATCTCCTTTGCCAAAATCCTCATCTGTGCCGGCTTTAGCAAAACGGTTGTTTCGGGACACGCTATCAGCGAGACCCGCGGGATCCACTCCAATCTGAAGGGCTAAACCTTCTAGAGTATCGGCTACTTTAACGTAATCAGTCGTCACATATCGTTGTAAGTCTCTAGTTTCAGGATGTATAGCGCCGAGACCGTATTTAGTTATGAAGGAGGTTTCGCATATCAACCACGCGGGCATTGTATCGACGGTATCATTTGAGCGGTAAATTGCCTCGACTTAATCATGATAGGAAACCGCCTCATTAACGAAGCGTCGTCCCGCGGCATTGACCGCAATTAATCCAGGTTTTGCTCGATCCATCGCTAGGTGCGGAAACAACCCCTCTGACCCATCATCTCTTTTGGTCACAGAAACCGGGGTCCAAAAGCCCGCACTTTGGTGGCTTTCAGAATTAAAAACTGCACCAAGTTTCTCCGCCAATAAAATTCCCTCGCCCGTGTTAGTGTCAGCCGCAAGAGAGTATGGCGGTGTCGGGCTCGGCATGAATTTTTCTCTGTAGACAGGATTATGCGCAAAACCACCCGTCGCAAGAACGACGCCTTTTCTAGCGTGAATACGGCAACTCCCTTCTTCTGGTCCGAGTAAGGCACCGATTACTGCGTCACCGTCTCTCACAAAGTCTTGAATTGGCGTCTCAAACAAAATGGAAACGTTTCGCTTTTTTAAGCTGTGAAATAGGCGTGCGACCAACGCGTTCCCCATAACCAAACGTGTACCCCGTTTAAAACGCAGCCGGTCAATCAAAAAACGAAAAACAATGGACGCCGAATGGTAGAAGCTAGACAGTGACTTGTATCGGTTTAATAGATTTACGATATCAACTTTCCCAACCATCATCCCCCCCATTAGCAGGAATTCGCGGATTGGCGGTTTGACGCGATCAAAATCCTTTCCAAGCTTCCTACCGTCGAATGTTTTGGGAACGATTGCGCGCCCTGACAATGCTGCACCCGTGACATTATTGCGGTAATCGGGGTGCATACCGCAGGGGTCAAACTGCACGTCGGTATGTTGAACCAGATAATCAATCACCGAAGGGCCGTCCCTTAAGTAGACGCGCCGATGCTCACTGGTCCTATCCGCCCCTATGAGGCTATCAAGATATTTTGCCGCGTCTTGGGGTGAATCCTCAAATCCCACGTCACGATTCTGGCTGTTACCGGGGATCCACAGGGTTCCCGCAGAAGTCGCTCCAGTACCGCCCACCTGGCTCGCCTTCTCACACACAACGACGTCCAGGCCCTCATTAGCGGCGACAAGGGCCGCCGTCATGCCCGCAGGGCCCGCACCGACGACGAGCAAATCCGTCTCAATGTCCCATCGATTTTCAACCATTTTCCGCTCTTATATTCCCACTTAGAATACGGTAATCATACATTAACGATCATAGTGTTCGCCGAACAATTATCGATAAAAATTTCGATTAGTAACTTTGAATGTGGTCACACAAATAGGTTAAGGTTTCCCCTTTAGAGAGACAAAATAAATTGTACTTGCTTCCAAAGGTAAAAATACAATGCGGAGTATCTCCTAATGTTTGTCAGAAATAGCTGGTACGTCGCGGGTTGGTCCGACGAAGTGGGTCAACAAAAACCGTTAGCACGGATAATGCTTGGAGAACACGTCGTGCTCTTCCGAAAAACCGACGGAAGTGTTGCAGCGTTGGAAGATCGCTGCGCGCACAGGCGAATGCCGCTTTCTCTTGGGCGAATTACAGACAAGGACACACTCATATGCCCCTACCATGGCTTGACGTACAATTCTTCTGGGAAATGTGTACACGTGCCCGGTCAGGATGCCCCCGGCGAAATTAGAATTCGCAGTTATCCAGTGGAAGAACGAGCGGGTATGGTATGGCTCTGGATGGGACCACCAAATAAAGCAGAAATAGACAAAATGTTCGATTGTAGCTGGCTCGAACGCCCAGGCTGGCATACGACGCGCCTGTATCGACACGCCAAAGCAAATTATCTCCTCCTTAATGACAACCTCGCTGATCTATTGCACGTCGCGTACCTCCATATTCCCTCGGGTGGTGGGAGTGAGGACATGGGAGCCGCAGAGATGGATTTAAAGATCCAGGGAGACGGATTTCATTTTGAGCGGAAAACTAATGATATCCCGGCGCCAGCCGGGTATGGACGCCTGTCAAACGCTCAACAAAATATCGACCGTTGGCACCTTCTTGATTATCAGGGCCCTTCATTCTACCGGGTACACACGGGCGTCGCTGAAATTGGAAGCGGCGGTCCCGATAGTGACCTACCAGTCGGATGCGGGCGGTGGGATATCTTGCCCCACCATTTTATTACTCCCGAGACAGAGGACACTGTCCATTATTTTCAAGTCGTCGGACACGAATGGGTACCTACCTCCGACTCGTGGACGTTTTTAAACAACGTAATCGATGAAGACGTATGGGCGATAGAACATCAACAAACGGCCCTCTGCGCGGAACCGGATATACCGATGCAAACAATCCCGAGTGACGGACCTCTGCGCGCTATGCGGGGTATTGTAGAGAATATGCTCGCCGTTGAGACACAAACTCAATAATGCTTATTTCCCGATAGCGCCAAAGAGGATTGCTGTAATTCGCGGAGGAGCCTATCTTGTGTAATAAGGCCTTGCCACCTAATGGAGAACAGCAATGTTCCTACGAAATGCCTGGTATGTAGGCGCTTGGGCGACAGAAGTGGGTCGCCAAAAGCTTCTCCGACGCACCCTTCTCGATGAACCGGTAGTATTTTACCGTAGGGAAGACGGTACGCCGGTTGCCTTGGCAGATAAATGCGCCCACCGCCACGCGCCGCTCTCAGAGGGAAAGTTAACAGGTGACAACATCCAATGCCCCTATCATGGTCTTACATATGATCCAGATGGAACGTGCGTGCGTGCCCCCGGCCAGTCAACTATTCCGCCTGGATGTCGCGTCGATTCTTATCCCGTAGTAGAGCGTTACCAATGGATCTGGATCTGGATGGGCGACCCTGCGTTGGCTGACCCTGAAGCCATAGAAGACTTCCACTGGATGGACGCCCCCGGCTGGCGGGCAAAAGGCGAGTTATTCCACCTTAAGGCTAACTATCAACTGCTAATAGAAAATTTACTGGAACTGTCTCACTTATCGTATGTTCATAAAAACACACTCGGCACGGAAGCCGTTGCGGAGGTGCAAATGAAGTATGAGCGTGGCGAGCGCGACGTGACACTCACGCGGTGGGTCATGGACTCACCGGTTTCCAATATGTTCCGTTTAATCGGCGGCTTCGATGAGGGAGAACACGTCGATCGCTGGCAGTTGGTAACATGGACGCCCCCCGCGTTCGTACGGCTCGATGTGGGGGCCGCGCGGGCAGGAACGGGTGCAATCAAGGGTGATCGCTCGCAAGGTTTTGGCTATCGCAACTTGAATGCCATTACACCGGAAACCGAAAAAACCACACACTATTTTTGGGCCCAGGCGCGCGATTTTCGGGTGGAAGAAGACTGGGTGTCGGACTTATTTGTCGATGCCACTCACGAGGCTTTCTCAGAAGATGTATGGATTATTGAGCTTCAGCAAGCGAACTTGGATGCCGGCACTACGCCCGTCCGGGTTGAGATAAAGC
>CAZOHS010000003.1:0-36590 GCA_964579285.1 uncultured Rhodospirillaceae bacterium
CGGATGCCGAGACTGCACAGGCCATCGTGCGCCGCGTCCATACCGGTCAGGACGGCGAGAACGCCCGGCATCTGGCGCGCGCGCGTCGGATCCACCAAGGATAATACAGCGTGGGCGTATGGGGATCGCACGACGACGGCGTGCGCGACGCCGCGTGGCGCGAGATCGTCGACAAACGTACCCCGACCCGTAAGAAACCGGCCGTCCTCTCGACGACTAACGGAGGCCCCTAAAGTTGAGACACTAGCTTCTGGGTTTCGTTGCATTTGCTTTCTCAGGTTTTCGAGACGGAAAACGTCGCCGGGTGAAATATATCCTCCATGGTCACGCGTCGGGCGAGTAACCCCTGCTCCCATGCATAGCCGATAAGCGTCTCGATTTCGTGCCGGCACGGGTCAATACCGTAGCGCCAGTAATCTGTGCCCATAAACTTCTGAATTTCTTCTTGGTATACGTCGACCCATGGAAGTGTGACGTTAAGCGCGGCAACTTCCGGAAGTTCGCTCATCGCGAGGTCCTTCGCGGCGGTAAATGCCTTCAACAAACTTCCGGGCAGCCAATTATGTTGCTCGACTACGTCGCGGCGGACTCCGACGAGGTGCATGATGGGGAAGATAGAGGTACGGTTGTAATAGTCGCGCTCGACTTCCATGTAGTTCGTCCACAGTCGTCCTATATTTGGATGCCGGTCTAACCAAGCGGAGGGTGCGCGCGCGGTCATGAAGGCGTCGATGTCGCCGCTAATCAACATTTCTGAGAGATAGCGGTCGCCGGGTATGGCTTCGATTTCCACGTCTTTGGTGAGGGAAAGGGGCGTTCGTTCGTCTCTTCCGGGTTCCTCTTGCCCGCCGGTCCGCCAGCGAATATCTGTGTCGTTTATCCCATACTCGTCGGAGAGGATCCCGCGCATCCAAACGTTGGCCGTTTGCTGGTATTCTGGCACTCCTACAATTCGATTTTTGAGGTCAGTCGGGCTTTTTATCCCTCTGTCTGTGCGGATGTATAGTGCTGAGTGGCGAAACATCCGCGATGGGAATACGGGAATTGCTATGTAGGGACACGCGTCGCGAGAGGTGAGCATCATGTAACTGTTAAATGAGAGTTCGGCCACCTCAAACTCCGCATAACGCAGGGCCCGAAAAAAGAGTTCTTCGGGACCCATGGCTATAAAAGTCACGTCCGCGCCATCCACTGTGACCCTTTTGTCCTTGATTGCGCGTACCCTGTCGTAATCCCCACACGCGATAGAAATGTTGACGTTTGTCATTGCCGTTTTAGCCACTCTTTTCGATTGTCACGGGTGCCAGTCCTCCAGAAATTACTCTACCGTACGGTATACAAACAGCAACCCTAAAGCATTGTGCACTGCCCGGGATAGTGGTTGTATGGGGCCAGAAAAATGCGCGTGAAAACCGGCTCCTGTTGTTGCCTGGTAACCTTCAAGCGCTCGTGGGGGATACGATGGGTCCAACGGCACCCGAAAGTTTCGTGGACGTTAACGGCGGGTTCGTTAAGCGCGCGGCCTTTACCAGCGACGATGTGTTTCGCCGCGAATTAACTCAAATATTTGACCGGTGCTGGATCTTTTTGGGCCATGAAAGTGAAATCTCAGGTCTCGGCGATTATGTAGTCCGCCAATTGGGAAGTGCGCCTGTTATTGTCGTCCGGACAGAACAGGATACAATACGTGGTTTTTTAAATAGTTGTCGACACCGCGGCACGAAGCTGTGTAGGGGCGAGGCGGGGCACGCCGAAAACTTTGTGTGTCCCTATCACGGCTGGAGTTATCGAATAGACGGCGGACTGATAACAACCACTTTTGACCAACATTTTCCTGCCGATACGAATTTTTCGCAGTTTAATTTGATACCGGTCCCCCGCCTCGAGACACGGTACGGACTAATATTTGGCTGCTGGGACGCTAACGTAATGCCTCTTGATGACCACATTGGCGACGTCGGCTGGTATCTTGAGGCATTCTTTGACAGAACTCCCGGAGGCATGGAAGTCCTCGGTCCGGCACACCGGTGGCAGGTCGCCGCAAACTGGAAAGTTGGCGCCCTTAATTTTATCGGTGACAGTCAGCATGTGCCCACGACCCACGCTGGTCCCATCGCGCTCGACCGTGTGCGAGCCGCAAAAGAGGGCTTTATCAACGCCGGGCAGGACAGTTTTCAGGTGCTCACCGACCAGGGTCACGGGTGCACGTTGACGTATTTGGCACCCGGTATGCCTAAAGCAAACTATGAAACGCACGACGCGACCCTGGAGCAGCTTTATAAAAAGACGTTACAATCTGACCAAATTGACATGCTTCATAATCTCCGCGTTTGTGTCGGCAACGTATTTCCCCATATGTCATTCATCGAGACCCAGGTAAAGCGGGGACAAAAGGCCGTAATTATCCGTCTCTGGCAGCCGACGAGCGGAACCGGGATGGAAGTGTTGAGCTGGGTGTTTGCTGAACGCGAAGCGTCAAATGAGTATCGGGACAGCGTGCTGCGGAATGGCTTTCATAATTTTGGTGCTGCGGGCGTATTTGAGCAAGACGATATGGAACTCTGGATTTCCGCGACAGCCGCCGGTAACAATCCGATAGCCGCACAATATCCGTATAGCTTTCACACGAGTTTGCCGTACCTAGACAACCCGGTCGCTGATTACGATTGGCCCGGACGAGCCTATCGTCCGCAGGACACGGAAGTCGCGCAATTTGCCTTCATGAAATTTTGGGATGAAAAAATCTGTTCCACGGTAGGGGGGGCGAGCGAGGCTGACGGCCATGGGCCATAAGCGGGACGGGCGATCAGTCAATACAGAGCTTTTTGTTGAAATCCAACGGTTCCTGACCGACGAAGCGGTGTTGCTGGACAGCCTTGAGTATGAGGAGTGGTTCGCACTTCTGACGCAAGATATTAGCTACCGGATATCGACCCGCTTAGTTCGCGACCGCGAAGACCGCGTGCAGAACTTTGAGATTGTCGACGAAGATTATGAACACTTGAAATTGCGCGTTGCTCAGCTTGCCAACCCCAAACTGACGCGCGCCGAAAATCCCGCGTCGTTGTACCGTCGATTTGTATCAAACGTGAGGGCGTCTCACCACGACCACAGCGATCGGTTTTTGGTCCAAACATACCTGCTTATGTATAAAAACCGGACGTCTAACGCGCAGGTGGCCCTGTATTCCGCGGAGCGCCGCGACGTATTAAAACGAGATGGCCGCCAATTGAGGATTGAAAAACGCCACGTCTATCTGGATCAGTCCGTTCTGGTTGATGGCACCTTGAGTACAATTTTGTGACCAATATCCCGCCCTTAGGCCTGGGTATAGCCGGCCTCGGGCTTGCCGGGTCAATGCTTATTCGAGCGGCACGCAAAGACGCACGCTTTGCATTAAAGGCTGGCGCCGACCCCCGCCTCCGCCCCCGGGAAACATTTGCCCGAGACTTTGGCGTGCGCAGCTACACAGACTTTGAAGATCTGTGCGCCGATGACGACGTCGAAGCAATCTACATCGCGTCACCACACGAGTATCATCGGTCTCAGACCATCCTCGCCCTCGAAAGCGGCAAGCATGTGCTCGTCGAAAAGCCACTCGCCCTCACCATCAAAGACTGCCAGGAAATAATAGCGGTTGCCGAACGCTCCGGCCCACACCTGCTCGTGGGCCACACGCATGGCTACGATCCCAACGTTCAAAAAATCCGGGATCTGGTCCGGGACGGGTCTATGGGGCAGGTCGCGATGATATTGAACTTCAATTACACAGACTTCTTGTACCGACCCAGACGACCAGAGGAACTCGACACGTCCCGGGGCGGCGGCATCACCTTTAATCAGGTTATGCACCAAATAGAAATTTCCCGGAGCATTGGCGGCCCAGTGCGCAGCGTGAGAGCCAATACCGGCGCGTTGGATGCCAATCGGCCCACCGAGGGCAATTGCGCGGCCTTTCTTGAATTTGAGTCGGGGGCTGTCGCGACGTTGGTCTACAGCGCGTATGATTTTTTTGACAGTGATGAGATGCACGGCTGGATCGCGGAAGGCGGAAGTCTCAAGCCACCGCGAATACACGGGGAAACGCGGAGGCTGTATTACGCTGGGGACACCACAGAGGCGGAACGGCAGCTGGATTTGGGTTATGGGGGGAGAACACTCCCTGAGGAGCAGCCTCACCAGCCGCACTTTGGAATGCTTATTGTGTCTTGCGAACGCGGCGATATCCGCCTCGCCCCAAATGGACTGTACGTGTATCGCCAAGAGGGGATGGAGGTCATCGATGTGGAGCGTGATGGCGCGTGGGCCGGGCACGGCACTACGCTCAATGCCTTGTGGGGAGCAGTGCGCGACGGCGTCCCGAATTATCACGACGCGCGATGGGGCATGGCGAGCGTAGAGATTGTCTTAGCAATCCTGCGATCCGCTCAAGAGCGTCGAGAAATCGTACTCAAGCACCAGTGAACCCGCTGATACTGGGGGGTGGATGATACACCGTAAACATCGTAGCGTTTCGTTGTACTTTGATGTCTGTCTCTGGAGAGCTTTAAGGAGGTTGCAGTCCGATGATGAGAATGGTCCTTGCGATCCCGGTGTTGTTGACTGCGCTGATAGCGAATAAAGCGTCCTCGCAGGGTTTTCTATGTGAAACACTAAACTGGGGATGCCCTCAATTTCAGGTTTATACC
Source organism: uncultured Rhodospirillaceae bacterium (assembly GCA_964579285.1). GTDB lineage: Bacteria > Pseudomonadota > Alphaproteobacteria > MPNO01 > UBA830 > JAYZQT01. Next base: position 4,689 of record CAZOHS010000003.1, read on the forward strand.
TATCCAAACGGAGATAAATACGCCGGTTATCTAAATTTTTCGTGGGTCGGGAATAAACTCGAAACGAGACACGGAAAAGGGACCTATACCTATGTGGACGGCACACAATATATTGGTGAATGGAACTTTGGCGTAAAACATGGTCGCGGGACCTACATCTTTGGCCCAAAAACAAAATGGGCGGGAGACAAGTACGTTGGCGAGTGGAGGGGCGGGAAAAAAGAGGGACACGGCACCTATACCTATGGCTCAAGAACCAAGTGGGCGGGAGACAAGTATGTCGGTGAATGGAGGAACGGAAAAAAAGACGGGCAAGGCACGTACTTTTGGGCAAACGGAAATAAATACGTCGGCAGCTGGAAAAATGACAAAAGACAAGGTGAGGGAGTTTTTTCTTGGTCTAACGGAGACACATACCGTGGCTCTTGGGTGCGTGGAAAGTTTTCCGGCAAGGGCACCTATACGTACGCGGATAAGACGGTTTCCGTGGGTGGATGGGTAAACGGAAAGTTTCAAGCCGACTGAAATTTTCTCTAAGTTTTACTTGGCGCCAAAGAGTGTCCTGTCTGTGTCTCCTAATAATAGAGCGCGAGAACGAGGTAATTCGTTGAGTGTCTGACTAGTGGATAGAAGGAAGGCGCGGGTACCCCGAAAAATATATAGAAATACAATATCGAGGTAGAATGTTTGCTGACACGCGGTTTATTAGGCAAGATTGCTATCTGTTAGAGAGTGCGTTTGACTGGTTTAATAGGCGTGTGCGTTGAAAATTAGTGATACCCGTCAGGTCTTGGCTGACCACGGAGCGAACAAAAATGTTCAGTTACTATTGGTACATGAGTGCCAGGGGATGGAGGAGACCGAAGATGAAATGCTTTTTCAAACTTAGCGTTGTCGCAATTTGCTTGGCTGTTGCCGTGCCGGCTGCAGCGCAAAAGGTGATTAATTTTGCGGTTCCCAGCCCGCCCCGGGCGAAGATTGTTCAGAAATTTTTTATACCGTGGGCCAATAAAGTCACAGCGGATTCCGCTGGCGCGATTAAGGTAGAGCCCAAAACGGGCCGCACGCTTGCGTCGCCGTTCAATGTCTACGACCGAGTCAAGGCGGACGTCGCGCAGATCGGGTGGGGTATGCAGATGTTTATGAGGCGGTTTCCGCGATCTACGGTAGCGTTGTTGCCTTTTGAGGCAACGACGGCTGAAGAGGCAACTATCGCGCTGTGGAACCTTTACGAGAAGGGTGTCACGACAATGGAATACTCCGAGGTCAAGTTGTTGGCGCTTATCGTCATGCCGCCGACGAGTATCCACACAAAAAGTACGCCGATTAAATCTCTAGACGCATTGAAGGGGATGAAAATCGCGGCCGCCACCCGGACGCAGGCTGGCGTCGTGAGGCGCTTGGGCGGCGCACCAATTTCGCTTCCCCTTCCCGCTATGTATCAGGGTTTAAACCGGGGGATGATTGACGGCGTCATCATGGTGTGGACAGCTTTTATGCCCTTTAAATTATTTGAGGTGACGAAGCATCACTATGACGTACCATTCGGGGCGACGACGGGAATGGTCTTTATGACAAAAAAGGGCTACGGCAGCCTGCCCGCGGCGGGAAGGCGCGCGGTTGATGCTAATTCAGGCATTAAGTTCAGCCAACGATTTGGTAAATTTATGGATGGGCTAAATCGCGGCAGCCGGAGTGCGATCGGCCGTATGCCGGGACACACGTTTGAAAAAATGCCAGCCGCCGAGGTCGCCAGTTGGCGGGCCAGCATGCAGGGTGTCGTGGAGAAATGGAAAAAGGAAACCGTCGACGGCGCGGCCGTCCTAAAAGCGTACCGCGGGGAGTTGGCGGCCATTAGGAGTAAAAAATAGGTCATTAAAAACCGGTCGGGCGTATGGAAAATCTTATAACCAATCTCGACCGTTGGGGTATCGCATTAACGCGGCGTATTGCCTTTGGCGGCGTGTTGGCGATGCTTATAATCGCGATGGTAACGATCGCCGACGTAATGCTCCGAACCATTGCCAACGCCCCGATTGTCGCGATGAACGAGATAACCGAGGTGTTTTTCGCGGTGGCAATCGCGGCTTGTTTCCCGGCGGGCCTCACCCAGCGTATCCACGTGACGGTTGACCTTCTCGCGACACGATATGGTCCTCGTCTTACCGCGTGGCTGAAGGTTGTTGGCGCGCTTCTATTGCTGTGGCTGTTTGCGTTGATTACGTGGCGGCTGGGCGACATTGCCGCCAATCTCACGGAAACCAGCGAGACGACGATTATTTTGCAAATCCCGACGTGGCCGTTTATTTGGTTGGTCGCCGTGTTTGCTGGGCTCGGAACAATTTTCCAATTCGTGGTGCTTGGCGTCGAAGCCATAAATGCACTCAGGGTGGGAGAAAGCAAGACAGGGACGCCGAGCGATATCAATCGTTCCCTGACACTCATATTGCTGGCCGCATTCGCAGGGTCTTTGGGCCTACTGTGGGTTTTTCCTGAATTTGTCTCGTGGATCTCCGTCGCCGCAAAGGCATCCCCGTCCGTCGTCGCCTTTGTGATTTTTGGTCTGGTTTGGGTTCTGCTTCTCTTGATTATCCCAATCGCAGCTTCAGTTGGCTTGCTGGGCGTCATCGGCATTGCCGTACTATTGGGCCCAGGGCAATCCATGAGTGTTTTCGGAACAGGGACCCACGAATTTATAACCAACAGCCAGATTTCGGTATTACCGTTATTTTTGATGATGGGGGTATTGGCGGCTGCCGCTGGATTGGCTGAGGATATCTATAACCTGGCCCACGCTGTTCTCGGCGGTTTGCGTGGTGGCCTCGCGTTAGCGACGATTGGAGGTTGTGCCGGTTTTGGGGCGGTCACGGGATCCTCTATTGCGACCGCGGCGACGATTGGCAGGGTGGCCTTACCCGAGATGAACCGTCGCGGTTATGCAACCGGCTTGTCGACGGGATGCGTGGCCGCGGGCGGCACCCTCGGAGCCTTAGTGCCGCCCTCGGGCATCCTCGTGATGTATTCGTTTTTGACGGAAGTCTCCATCGGACAGTTGTTTGTTGCGGCCATGATACCGGGACTTCTGGCGGCTATCCTCTACATGATGACAGTGAGTGTTTATGTCCGCGTATTTCCGAGCTCCGCGCCGCGAACGCAGAAAGTCGACTGGGGCGAGATGGCGCGCGCAGGGCGTCGCGGCATCACGGTAATCGCCCTGTTTATCTTGGTTATGGGGGGTATCTACACGGGCATATTTACTGCTACCGAAGCGGCTTCTGTCGGCGCGGTGGCGGCGTTTGTAATTGCTGTGTATCGCGGGAAGCTTAAAGGGGCGGCCTTCTGGAATGTCATGGGTGAAACGGCGTCCATTACGGCCATGATCTACGCTCTCATAATTGGCGGCCTAACATTTTCCTTTTTTGTTGGTATTACCGGCCTCCCAGAGTTGCTTGTAGGCACTATTGGAAACCTTGATCTCGCGCCAAAAGCAATCATTGGCATTTTTATGGTGGTTTTTGTGTTGCTTGGTGCGGTGATGGAGGCATTTGCTATACTCATTATAACGGTGCCAATCCTTGCTGGTCTTATCATGGACCTGGGCTTCGACCTTATCTGGTGGGGTATCGTGATGGTGGCCGTCGTGGAAATCGGGGTTATTACGCCGCCCTTCGGCGTCAACGTGTTTGTACTAAAATCGATGGCAGGGGCCGATGTACCCCTGACGACAGTCTTCCGCGGGGTAATGCCCTTCGTATTTTCAGCATTTATTAAGCTGGCACTCTTAATACTGATACCCGGATTAGTGCTGTGGCTGCCGTCGACGATGTTCTGACTGGTGTTTTGATCGTCGTGTTTTTCAGCTATTTGATCCCAAAAATCACATGGAAAGGGTGAAGCAAAATCACTTGTTGTGGTGAACACCCAATAAGGTACGCTGTCTGTTTGTGCCGTGACCCGATTTCTCTCGAGAAAAAAGGTCTCATCGTAGTTTTTGCCATAAGCTGTATGCGGTAATCTACGATTGCCGAGCGCCAATGGCTTCACCGACACGACGAGGTGCGGTGGTCCGCTACCCAAGCATTAAAGAGAGGAGGACCGATATGCCACCAACAAAATTTCCTAAAGGATTAACGATTAATGATCGTAGTAAAGCCTTTGACTGTCACGTGTTCTATGACGGTCGCGATGGGTCATCGTATTTGATTAACACCCTAGGTGAGGAGGTACGGACTTGGCCTCACACGGGGTTCCCGGTCGAAATGATTGACCCGACAATAAATGGCGGAAAACGCGGTCATGTTCTGCTCCACAGGGAACCGGAAGTATTTTTTAACAAAGTGCTTCTGGAAATGGATTGGGATGCAAATATTGTCTGGCAATGGGGTGAGATGGCGCCCGAAGGACTCGCGCGGCAAAACCATGATCTTTGTCGCCTCGCCAATGGAAACACTTTGTTAATAAGTAAGCGAGATTATGATGTGGAGGCCCTTCATTCCGCCACCTTCACCGATCAACCACTCTATGAGGTGAAGCCGAGTGGCGAAATTGTATGGGAATGGGTTGCCCACGAACACCTAGCCGAACTAGGTATTGACGAGGAGCGCACGAAGCTCCTATTTAGTTCCACCTTGGTGCGGCCCAGGGCCTATATTTTCGTCATCAACAACCTGCAACCACTAGGTCCCAACAAGTGGTTTGATGATGGGGACAACCGTTTTCATCCAGATAACATCATGATTGATTCTCGCGACGCTAATTTCATCGCGTTGATTGAAAAGTCTACCGGTAAAGTGGTGTGGCGGCTGGGTCCGGACTACCCGGCTGCGTATGATTTTACTAAACGCGATTTCAATGGCCCGTGTCCGAAGCCTATTGATACTATTTCCGGTCAACACGATGCTCACATGATCGCCCCGGATCTCCCAGGTGCAGGCAACGTCTTGGTATTTGACAATGACGGACCGGCGGGACTTCCCATGGTTCCTGGTAAGACGTTCCCAGGCTCACGTATTCTTGAGATTGATCCGGTCACTGAACAGATTGTTTGGCAATATGACGCCACCAAATCTGGTGTTCCGTTTTGGGGGTTCTACAGTTCCTTTATCTCCAGTGCTCGGCGACTGCCTAACGGAAACACGCTGATCTGCGAAGGGATGTACGGGCGGATTTTTCAAGTGACAATGGAGGGTGAAATCGTCTGGGAATTCGTCAACCCGCGTTACGGCAAGTGGTCCCAGCATGCGATGAATATGATTGACTTTGGTGGAGAGCAGACGAATTGGGTGTTTCGAGCCCAGCCAATTCCAAATGACTGGTTGCCCTAAACTGAATAGAAAATCCTATCCGGAATGACGCCAATCCCATCATCTTAGCAGAGGTGGCCTGAGTGTTGGTTGTTAGGTCAGGGTGTGGGCAGCGTAGATACTCATAGGAGCAGGTTTGGAAGGAATGTCACAATCTGTGGAAATACTGCCATCAGCACCATTCCGACAAGCGTGAGCCCCACGAATAGCCAGGACGCGCTAAAGATATCGCTCATCGAGATGTCGGGTGCCGCTCCCTTTAGGGCAAACATTATGTAGCCAAAGGGCGGCGTTATAGCGCCAAGCGTAAGGTTTATCAAGAAGATCAACCAAAACCACACTGGGTCGAAATCGAAGGCCTTGAGAATGGGCAAGTAGATCGGCACCAACACCAGCATCAAGCCCAGCTGGTCGATAAACATGCACAGCACGAAAGGCAAAAGCATAAGAAGGAAGAACATTAACGCCGGAGGCGCGTTGAGCGTGGTTACGGTCTCCGTTAGCGCGCGCGTCGCTCCCGTAAAGGACAGAAGTTGGGTAAACATTACCGCGCTACAAAATATAACGAGAATGACTGTCGCGAGCATCGCCGCTTCGCCAATCGACTCGTAGAGCATGCGCCAATTAAGCCTGCCGTAATAAGCTGCGGTGAGGAGGGCGCCGAGAACGCCGGTCGCCGCGGATTCGGACGGCGTCGCGACCCCCAGCATTATCAGGCCCATGACCATAAAAATAATAATTGTAAATGGCAGCATTCTCGCAGCGGCCACTACTTTACCCCACACATCTACGGCCACGACGTCTTTTTCGACGGGCGCGAGTGCGGGGTTTAACCGGACCCGCACCAGGCACGCACCCATATAAAGCACCGCGAGTAACAATCCAGGCAGAATACCGGCCACGAGGAGGGCCGCGATGGAGACGTCGGCTAATGTACCCACGATAATAGCGAGAATTGACGGTGGTATTATCGGCGCGAGGCACGCTCCCGCTAAAATCGTGCCTACGGAGAGGCGCGTGTCATAACCGCGCGATCGCATCATTGGCAAAAGTGAGCGTCCCAACATTGCGGCGACGGCGATGCCTGATCCAGATAACGCCCCGAGAATTGTAGACAGGGAGATCGACAGAACATATTGGCGGCCACGAACACGTCCAACCAGGCGGTCTATCGAATCCAGCAACACTTCCATTGTTCCGGACCGGAATAAAATTTCACCCAATAAAATAAATAACGGAACCGTTCCCAGGGACGCCGTCGTCCCTGTTTGAAACATACTATTGACCACCATCCCGAACGCGGCGTCGCCAAGCATAAAGACGACCCCAGAGATAATGATAATGAGGAACGCCAAAAAAATGGGTGCCGTGGTCAAGAACAACGCGACCAGCAAAGTCAGTCCAATTGTGAGTATGGCCCACCATTCCATTAGGCGGCCTCGTCTGAATTTTTAGCCCACGGAGTTATCCATGACACCGGCTTGAGAGAATCGCGCGCGACGATACCACGGAGGAAATAAAGTGCCGCGCCGACAAACCCAAAGGTTATCCAAACAGACATCCACCACTTTGGTATTGGGTGGTTTTGCTCCATGACCACCTGCTGGACGATTTGGCGAACGTTTTCCTCGTAGGACATCCACGCGGCGAAGAGGCACATCACAAAGCCCAGAAAATACGAAAACACATGAAGCGGGGGGCGCAGTGACGGAGCAATTTCGGTGACGATCGTGATGGATACGTGTTGGCCAATTCTCGTGACGTGCGGCAACATGGAAAAAATTGTCACACAAAGGAGATTAGAAAACGTGTCGTTGGCCCAGTCGGTTGCGACGCCGAGGAAGTATCGCGTCAATACTTCATAACAATATATCGCGGTCATGGAACCGAGACCGAGCATGCTGACTATATAGCCAGCATCACTCACACAATCATGTATCCGGCAGAGCGCCGTCACGGGGCGCATCACTCGAACCTCGAGTCCACTACGGTCAGCCGGCGGGACTAGTCGGCTAGTCCCGCTTTGCGCGCGATTGCTCGGGCTCCTTTGACGTGTTTGGTGGAGCCTTTGAAGCTTTGGGCGAGATCCCACAGGCCCTTGTTACGGGAACGGATCAAGGCATCAAAACGTTTTTTGTCGATTGTGGTTTCTTTTACACCGAACTTAGCAAGTTGAGCATTTTCATCGTCATTCATCTTGTCAAACCGTTTTGCAACCCAAATTTCCATTTTTTGCCCTTGATCCAGAATAACGCCCTGGTGCGTCTTGCTTAGTTTGTTGAAGCGTTTGAGGTTCATTGTGACGGAGTAGACCGCGCAACCAAAACGTGGCTTAACGCGATACTTAGCAACTTCATACCACTTGAAATTCACCATCCCAACCACTGGCCACGCTACTCCGTCGACAACGCCCCGCTGCAAGGCGGCGTATATTTCTGAGGAATCGAGATTGACCATCGCGCCTCCAAGTGGCTCCACAATATGTTTGTAGAAGGCGTTGGCTCTTATTTTCATGCCCTTGAACTCGGTTTTATTGTCGAAAGGACGTTTTATTAGGAATTGAAACTGATTGCATTCGGTGCCGCTGATTGGAATAGAGATAAGCTTTTGGTTAAAGCGGCTGAGATCCTTGTCGGCGTAATCCCACAGGCCGGAAGACCGGATCTTAGCGGGCTGGGCGGGCAGAGCATAATACGCAAACAGGACTGCCGTCGTTCCCATATGGTAGGCCGGCGTGCTAAAATTCATGTCGAACACACCCTGTGACATCGGCTGAAACTGTTGGCGTGACCGGATGACCTCTGGTCCGCTAAACGAAAAAGTAATTTCTCCGTTTGACGCCTTTGTAATACGTTTAGCAAAGCCGTGTCCCATTACGGGCGTCGCGGGGTGACGGTCGTCCCACGCAAACAAATATTTGATTTTTTCTTTTGCAGAGGCACCAAACGGCAGTGCTGCCGCTAAGAATAATATAAATGTAAGTTGACCGATCCGTCTCATAAACTTCCTCCCGTGTCGATAAGTGCGAATTAATCATTAGCGTACTAACTAAAATTTTTGTAGTAAAGAACCACGGGTAAAAATTTCGTTTTCGGTGAAGTGTGGGCTTGTGCGTCGCGGGCCCACTTGTTTGCGACACGTTTAAACAGGTAGAAAATAATTGATGGAGCCACAGTAAATGCGTCCTCCGACAAGAATGGATAATGCCAACCGCTTCAAGCTAGGTTTGTTTTGTACAAACTGTTCCGGCGCGCTTGCCATGACTAAAGTACCGGAGCGATGGGATGCCTCCTGGGATAACAACGTGACAGCTGCCCGCATGGCGGCAGAGGCGGGTATCGAGTTTATACTGCCCATCGCTCGCTGGCATGGTTATCAGGGCCAAACCAACACCTCGGGAAGTTCATATGAAACCCTCACGTGGGCCTCTGGCCTTTTAGCCGCCACGGAAGAGATCACGGTATTCGGCACCGTTCACGTTCCCTTTATCAATCCGGTGCTCGCCGCCAAGCAAATCGTTACCGCGGATCACGTCGGAAAGGGAAGGTTTGGCCTAAACATCGTGTCGGGTTGGAACCAAGGTGAGTTTGACATGTTTGGCGTTGACCTGTTGGAACATGACGCCCGCTATGATTACAGTGAGGAATGGCTCACCATCGTCAACAAAATATGGTCAGACGGGGATCCCTTCGATTTTGAAGGCAACTTTTTTAAACTGTCCGGGGTTGTCAGTAACCCTAAGCCCCACGGCGGAGGGCGGCCATTGGTCATGAGTGCGGGCTCGTCTGATGCTGGCCGCGCATTTGCCGCGCGCCACGCAGATTGTCTTTTTATGATCGTAGTAGATTTGGACAAACTCGCGGGGGATGTCGCGCGGGTCGTGAAGATGGTCGACGACAAGAGCCGTGCCCGTGTTTTCTGCAGCGGGCATATCGTTTGCCGCCCCACCCAAAAGGAGGCAGAGGAATACTACCGGTATTACGTTCACGAAATGGGTGATTGGGACGCCGTTGAACATATGATGGAGATCCGCCAGCAATCCCACTCCGTGCCCAAGGACCGGCTGCCTCAAATTAAGGAGAGATTGATTAGCGGGCTCGCGACCTTTCCGGTTATTGGGAGCCCCGACACAGTGGCGGAAACATTGCGCCAGATGACTGAGGCTGGCTTGTCGGGAATGGCATTTGGCTTGGTTAATTTTGTTGATGAGCTGCCATTTATCCGGGAGGCGTTACTGCCGCGACTTGTGCGGCTTGGACTGCGTGAACGCTGAGGTCCTCGTTTGATGGAAATCAAGCAGGAACAGGAACTCGAACTAAAAAGAATACGCGCGATGTTCACGCAATTAGCGCCGACGTCCGGGTCGTTTGCTGATCGCCGCGAGCGTTGGGAGGCGCTGTACACGGAATTTTGTCCCACGGCCGATGAAATCTCGATTGAAACAATCCCAAGTGACGGACCGTCCGGTGAGTGGGTCTGCGCCCCGAATGCCAAACAAGCTTCTGACCACGCCGTTTTATATATACACGGCGGCGGATTTACGGCCGGAACCGCAAAGGCGTATCGTGGGCTCGCGGCGCAGCTTAGTTGCGTGACCGGCAGGCCCACCCTCAATATTAATTATAGACTCGCGCCGGAGTATCCCTATCCGGCGGCACTTAACGATTGTTTCTCGGTATACAAGTGGCTCACAAAAAACAAAGGTATTAGTACCGAAAACGTTGTCTTGGTGGGAGATTCGGCTGGCGGAAATCTCGTTGCCGCCCTTTTAATCCGGCTCCGCGATGAGGGTCACTCTTTGCCCGGCGCCGCCGTATGCTTATCACCTGTGTTTGATCTGTCTCTCAGTGGTGACAGCATCACAACCCGAGCCGAACGTGACCCCTGTATTTCGCTCGCGTCACTAAAAAAATGCGCCCGAGCCTATCTGGACCAAGCTGACCCGCATTCGCCTTTAGCTTCGCCGTTATACGCAAACTTGCGCGGTTTGCCGCCGATACTAATTCAGGTCGGTTCAGACGAAATGCTGCGGGACGACGGTTATCGTCTCGCCCAGAAGGCTGCCGCGGCGGGTGTCGATGTTACTTTTGAGGAGTGGCCCAACATGTTCCATGTTTGGCATCTATTCGCGGAGCGCCTGCGTGACAGTCGCAAGGCGCTTAAAACGATCGGCGAGTTTGTCCGAGCACGGGAATAGATCGTTCTTTTCTAAGTGACAGGTTTGCGCAGACCGAGGCGTTCCATCCTCGGTAATAACTCTTCAACTAGAAATGGTAGTTCGTCGAGATAATTGACTACTCCTAAGGCCATTCCCTCCAGCCCGGCATCCGCAAATCGGCGGAACGTCTCCGCGATCGTGTCAGGGCTTCCGACAATGGGCACAGTGCCAATGCCCCCAGCCAGCCGTTTTCGCATTTTGGGCATAAGTTCTGGCGGCAGAGAGCGGACCTCACGTCGGACGTCCATAAGAAATTCTACTCCTTTGTCGTCTGCCTTTTCGACTGCGTAATAGTTGTAGTAGTCCTCCGCTTCCTTGTCCGTTGCCCTGCATACCATGTGTCCACTCGCAAACACTCCAGTGTCCCGATCCAATTTTGCGGTTTCCGTTCTCAAACTTTCTATTTCAGTGGCGAGTTTGTTTTGGTCGACAATTAGCATGAAGAGGCAGTCGGCGTGCCGGATGGCGAAGGCTCGCCCAGCCGGCGACGAGCCCGCGCTCATGATCATTGGTCGATCGGCGCCAAAGGGCTTAGGCCGGCCCACCACTCCCTTTAGCTGAAAAAAGGTTCCGTCATAGTCGAATGGTTGGTCTTCAGACCATATGCGCTGCACGACCTCGATCCATTCCTGTGTGTATTTGTATCGTTGTTCGTGCTCACGAAGGCCGACACCAAACATTTCAAATTCAACGGGGTTCCACCCAGACACAACATTCAATCCAAATCGGCCGGCTCCTATATGGTCGGTGGTGACGATTTGTTTCGCCGCGAAGACGGGGTTAATCAGGGGTGCGTGAACGGTGCCGAATACACAAATTTTCTCGGTGAGGGCCAGTAATCCGCCAGCCCAAGTAATCGTTTCCAATGTTTCCTCTTGCGCTGTCACCTCTTCGCCGTCATAGCCATGCCAGCGCGCTATTGGCAAAATAAACTCAAAACCCGCCGCCTCAGACTTCCTTGCAAGCGCTACGTTGTTCTCCCATGAAGCGTCCCAGCGTTCGGGTACCGTTGTCATCGCCAGGCCGCAAGAGCAATTGGGGGCAAAAAAGCCCAACTTGAATTTATTATCATTAAATATTGCGGTGTCTTGTCTGGTCATAATTTTATGTTTCTCTATCCAAAAATTATTGAGGTCGACGGTGGGGAACGCCCACATAAATAGAGTGCCGCTTAAAAATTACTGCACGGTCGTAAGAAATTGAAGAGACTAGTGTTGACAGACAAAAAATCCAAGAAGTCGGTCCTTGGCCGCTCGTATTCGACTTGTTGAACGGGCATTCTCTCGCATTGAGCTGACTTCGATATGTGGACACCTATTACAGCCGCTAATACACTCACTCCAACTGAAGTTGTATCACAGAGCCGGGTGTGAATGTCGTGTATCGTATGATTTGCCCGCGAGGCCGAAGAGTTGTCAAGAGACACAAGCTACCGCGCGTCAGCGTTGTTGGCTGACATGTTGGCGCGGGACAATTGGATTGTTGGCCTGGATATCGGCGGGACGTTTACAGACGTATTTATGCTCGAACCGGATAGCGGACGGACAATTCGTTATAAATCGTTGACGACGCGCGCCCATCCTGCAAGGGGCGCGATGGCCGCATTAATAGGAGCGATTGAGAGGGCGGGAGCTTCACTCGCTCAGGTCAAGGTTTTTCTGCACGCAACTACGCTTGTCGCAAATTCTATTATCGAACGTCAGGGGGCGGTGACGGCCTTGGTTACGACGAGCGGCTTCCGCGACTTACTTAACATTGGCCGCGAAAAAAAATATGACATCTACGACTTGTCTATCGAGAAGCCTCCGCCGTTAGTTCCGCCAGGCCGGTGCTTTGAGGTAATCGAGCGTATTGCCGCAGACGGCAGCGTGATCACACCAATTGAAGACGCATCGCTCATGAAAGTCGTGGACGATATTTCCAATAGCAATGCCGAAGCCGTTGCAATATGCCTGCTGCATTCTTACGCAAATTCCGCGCACGAAAGGAGGGTGGCAGAAGTCCTGCGTGAACATCTTCCCGGCGTGGAGGTCTCGACCTCGTCGGATTTGGTGCCAGAGATGCGAGAGTATGAGAGGGCGACGAGCACCACAGCAAATGCTTACGTATTACCAATGATAAATCAGTATTTGGAGGAACTTAGAGACCGTTTGAGTGAGCAGAATGTAACGGCACCACTATTCATTATGCTTTCGAGTGGGGGAATTTCCTCCGCCGACTTGGTTCGCAGATTCCCTATTCGAATCTGCGAGTCGGGGCCTGCTGCGGGAGCGGTTACAGCTTCCAGCATTGGACGTTTGATTGACGAACCGCGGGTGCTCTCTCTCGACATGGGGGGTACGACGGCAAAGGCATGTCTCGTCAACGACTTTGTGCCCACAGTAGCCTCCGACTTTGAGGTTGCCCGTATGTATCGCTTTAAAAAAGGAAGCGGGTTGCCGCTCCACGTGCCGTCTGTTGATTTGATTGAAATTGGTGCCGGAGGGGGCAGCATCGCGCGCGTCGATAAGCTGAAACTGCTTAAAATTGGACCAGACAGTGCTGGTTCAGAGCCGGGGCCCGCGTGTTACGGTCGAGGAGGCTATGCCCCGACAGTGACGGATGCGGACCTGGTGCTGGGTTATTTGGGTGCCGATTCATTTCTTGGTGGGCAAATGTCCCTTGACCTCCTTAAAGCAACCCAAGCAATTGCGGATCATGTGGCCAAACCGTTGGGCCTGTCGACAGTACAAGCCGCACTCGGTGTTTATGATATTGTTAATGAAAACATGGCAAACGCCGCGCGCATACACACCGTAGAGCGGGGGCACGACCCTACCGCATATACCCTCGTCGCGTTCGGGGGTGCGGGTCCCGTACATGCCTACGGGGTCGCGCGAAGGCTCGGTATTAGTCGTATTGTCGTTCCACAATCGGCGGGTGTGGGGTCCGCGCTGGGCCTGCACCTCGCTCCCCGGACCTACCATTTGGCACGCACCTATGTGAGCCCCTTAAACAAACTCGATGTGCAAAAGGTCGAGCGGATCTACGAGGAAATGACACAAGAAGCGGTGGAACTTGCAAGACGTGTCGATATCAACATTTCTGATATTACGTTTTACCGGACCGCTGACATGCGTTATCGCGGACAACGAAAAGAGATACCCGTGGCGTTGCCTGAGTACACGCGGCGGAAAGGAATAGAGGACTTAATTCGAGAAGCGTTCGAAGTACAATACAGGCGCGTGTATCGGCGAATACACGAAACTAACGAGGTCGAGGTTTTAACGTGGCGCTTGATCGCGAGTGGGCCGCCGATAGTGGAACCGGAAGCTTTGCCAAAGCCGGTTAATTTAAAAGGTGCGCGCGCACTTACCGGACGTCGCCCGATGCTTTTCGGAGATTGGGAAGAACCACGTGAGTGCCCTGTCTACAGACGTGAACGTCTCGCCCCAGGGCGCAGTTTGCGTGGCCCGGCCGCAATCGAAGAGACGGAATCAACGATAATCTTTGGGCCGGAAGCCCGCGCGTTCATCGATCAGCATGGCAACGTCCAAATTACCATAGCGACTAAAGGAGACGGCATTGGCTCGTAAACCTCGTGTGCTTGGCCCCGTTGAATTGGAGGTGTGTTGGAATCGCTTAATTTCAATCGCAAATGAACAAGCGGCGACAATGGTTAACGCGGCATTTTCGGTCGTTCTGGGTGAGATGGAGGATCTCTCAGCAGCAGTATTTGACCATGAGGGAACAATGCTGGCGCAGTCCGTACAGGGCGCTCCTGGTCACCTAGGCAGCCTCGGTATCGGAGTAAAAGACATAATCGCGAAATTTGATGAAGGAGATATACAACCCGGGGATATTTTGATCACCAACGATCCCTGGCTGGTGTCCGGTCATAAACACGACGTGACGGTGGTCTTTCCAGTGTTTTTTGGCGACCGTATCGCAGGATTTACCGCCAGCAACTGTCACGTGGTCGACATTGGGGGCCGAATATTTTCGGCTGCCGGGCAGTCGGTTTATGAAGAAGGTCTCCACATCCCGGTCATGAAACTTTTTGAGGCTGGTAGGCGCAACGAAACATTGTTTACCATTATTGATGATAACGTCCGTTCACCTGAGTTGGTAATAGGTGACCTCATGGCCCAGGTTTCTGCGAACCAGGTGGCTGGGGAAAGGTTGTTGACTGTAATGACCGACCACAATCTAGAGGACCTCACGGCAATCTCTACTGAGATCACTAAGCGCACGGAAATAATGATGCGTGAAGCAATCCAGGATGTGCCGGATGGGGTTTATAAAGAGACTGTACAACTAGATGGATTTGGCGAGCCGCTCACTATTTCAACTGCCATTAAGGTCGATAAGAACGAAATTGAGGTCGACTTTGAGGGTACGTCACCGCAGATTAGTATGGGGGTGAATTGTGTTCTTAACTATACGAAGGCATTTGTTTTCTATGCGTTGAAGTGCGCTCTTAGTCCGGATGCGCCGAATAATGACGGCAGTTTGAGGCCCATAAAAGTGACGGCTCCGCGTTCTTCAATTTTGAACGCTACCTATCCCGCGCCAGTCGGTGGCCGTCACCTTGTGGGCCTTTTCGTGCCGTTTTCTGTGTTTGGCGCACTTTCGCAGGTCATACCGGACCAAATTATGGCGGAAAGTTCGATTTTAGGCGCCGTAACCCTGAGTGGTGCGGACGAGCATCACAATCCGTATGTTTTTACAATGTTTTGTAGCGGTGGAATGGGCGGACGACCGGGCAAGGATGGCTTGGATGCTACGGCGTTTCCAAGCAATGTTGCCAATGCACCCGTTGAAGTCATGGAGCAAGCAGCGCCGTTTTTAGTGACCCAACGCGCACTAATCGAGGGATCCGACGGGGACGGTGAGTATCGCGGAGGGTTGGGCCAGCGGATCGGTTTAAAGGTCCGCTCCACTACCCCTGCCACAATCTCAACAATGTTTGAGCGGGCCCAGTTTCCCCCGAGGGGATTGTTCGGAGGAAAAAATGGTTCACCTACCCGCCTTGAACTTGATGGTAAGGCCATAGATCCTAAACAAGCTAACGTGTTAGCGCCGGGTTCTGAACTATTAATCGAAACCGCAGGCGGGGGTGGCTACGGACCGCCTAAAACACACCATAAGCCCTAAACTCTCTTACAGCGTAACTTTTCGCCCGAGGTAAAAATATGACAAAATACCGCATACAGACCGATAGTGTTGCAAAAACCAAAAAACCCTACTCACAGGGTATTAAGGTAACGTCGGGGCCACTTCTATTCACTTCCGGGGTTGTGGCACGAGATCCCCAAGGAAATATGGTAGGAAGAGGAGATATTCGAGAGCAAACACGTCAATGTATCCGGAATATTTCGGGGATTATAGCGGGTGGCGGCGGCACAATTAACGATCTGGTAAAAATGACTGTTTATATAACCGATAAAGAAAATTACCGGGGCATGAATGAAGTCCGCGAAGAAACGCTTGGCCAAATAGACTTCGCGAGCTCAACGGTTCAGGTTGTTTTGAACGAGCCCGATGCTTTGATCGAAATTGAGGCAGTTGCAACTATCAATGAATGAATACAAAAGCCGAAAGTTTTCGCCAATTGACCTAAGTTCAATAACGATTGGCAGGGGTGCCCAGTAAGTGAGCGAAGATTTCAAAATCGTATACGGTGACATACACAACCACAATGCGCATGGCTATGGAGTGGGGTCTATTGAGCGGAGTGTTGATGTTGCTCGCACTCATTTAGATTTTTTCGCTTTCACTGGACACTCGAGCTGGCACGACCTAGGGACAATAGAAAATGGCGCTGAAGCACATTTTAATAGCGGATTTGAGCGACTAGCTGAAACATGGCCCCACGTTCAGAAGGTTATTGCTGGGTCAAACATAGACGGAGACTTTTGCTCTTTTCTCGGCTTTGAATGGCACTCTAACTATTATGGCGATCAGTGTGTGGTATTCCCTGACGATTTTCAGCCGATACACTATGCAAAATCTGTTTCCGAACTTAGAGAATTTTGTCTCTCTAAATCGGCCCTCATGATACCGCATCATCTTGCCTACCCAAAAGGGCGCCGAGGAGTAAATTGGGAAGCGTTTGATACTAGCTGCACGCCCGTGGTCGAAATTTATTCGTGGCATGGGAACTCGGAGGACGACCGGGGGGCCTACCCGATGATTAAAGGCTCTCCGGGTGGAAGAGAGACCGCAAATACTGTGCGAGAAGCGCTTTCCGACGGTAAGAAATTTGGTTTCGTGGCTTCCAGTGACAACCATTCGGCCTTCCCCGGCGCCTATGGCGAAGGACTAATGGGCGCCTTGGTCACCGAACTGACCCGATCCGAAATAATAAGTGCGGTCCGTAAGAGGCGCACATATGCGTTGACCGGAGACCGGATTGAGCTGTGTTTTACGGTCAATGGGTCCATTATGGGCAGTGATATACGTGCCGGAGATACGGTCGATATAGAATACGAAGTTATTGCCAGGGACGAGATCGAAGTTGTGGAGATAGTTCACGACGGGCGCGTGGCTCACCGATCCTTTGCGACAGAAGGCACTAACATGGCCGACGCGTTCAGCGAACCCTTTCAAATGCGTTTGGAGTGGGGCTGGGGCCCCTGGGGATCTCTTGGAATTGATCGAATTGCTGATTGGGATTTGTCTGTAACTATAATAGACGGCCGACTAATACAATATCAGCCGTGCCTATCATCTGGGCCGTTTGACGAAGATCGTCGTCACGTGTTTCGGCGGTTCAGCGAGAATAGTCTCAAGATCCAGTCATATACCTCGCGGAAACAAGCCTACCGGGAGAACCCCAACCAGAGTGTCGTTCTTCAATTAGAGGGAGGGGCGATGACGTCCTTGGAAATACAGGTATCAAAACCTGCGTCGATGACTACCTCTTCAAATGCCGCTGATTTGTTTCTCGGCTCAAAAGCCCATCACACTGGTGAATACCCTGCGGAGAGCTATTTATTACACAGATTGCTTCCGGCGGCCGCGACGAGGCTTGAAGATAAATGCACCCTTAGGGTTCCTGAGAAGCGATCAAATGTTTATTTAAGGGTCAAACAAAAGAATGGTCACATGGCCTGGAGTAGTCCTGTATTTATTAACCACAGTTAAATAGAATTTAAATCGTAGGGTGATTAGCCCCTAGTCGCCGCAATTTATTGAGAGAAACCATTCTTTGAAATGAGGTTGTCATGAGTTCAATTTATGGTCCTGAACACCGTATCCTTCAAGACAGGTTTGACAGCCGACGATTAGCCGACAACGTAGAGCGACGGGTCGTTGAAAAATCTATCAATAAATTCCACCGAGACTTTATAGAGGCTCGAGATATGTTCTGGCTTGCGACGGTAGATCATCAGGGCCGGCCAACCGTTTCATACAAAGGAGGGGCCCCTGGTTTTGTGAGGGTTGTCGACCAGACTACCATCGCTTTTCCCAGTTATGATGGTAACGGGATGTTCTATTCAATGGGGAACATCAAAACCAACGAGCAAATTGGAATGCTTTTCACGGACTTTGAGAGACCCTACAGATTGAGGGTCCAGGGCGCGGCATCAATAGATCCAGATGACCCATTGCTCAAAGAAGTATATGAGAGCCAGCTCATCGTTCGCGTGACCGTGACAGATGTGTTTCGAAATTGTCCAAGGTATGTCCATCGATATGAAAAGTCGGAAGAATCTCGGTACATCCCGCGTGAAGGAGCGGCCACTCCTTTGGCGGGTTGGAAGCGATCAGAAGGTATACAGGCAGATCTTCCAGAAAAAGACCAGGGCCGCGCGGCGTCGGAGGGTGGCTATCGTTCTTACGAAGAGCAAATTGACCTTACGCGCAAGGGCGATCCGACCGCGTAGGCGCCAACATATTTAAATATTAGTTGGCCGGGTGTTTGTAGTCATCTTTGGACCAAGGTGGTCGGGGTAGACCCAAATTAGACCGCAACGTTGTTCCCTCATATTGGGTACGGTAAACGCCGCGCCGCTGCAATTCGGGGATGATTAAACGATTAAAGGATTGCAGGTCGGACGGAAAAATCGGCGGCATAACGTTGAACCCGTCGCAGCCTTTTTCAACCACCCATTTTTCCATCATGTCGGCTACCTCTTCAACGTTTCCAATCACTAGCCCATGACCCCGTGACGCTGCAAATTGCCGATACATATCCTTGATCGTTAGTTTTTCTCGCCGAGCCTGGGCGACTATTAGGTCCCTTCGACTGCCACCCCGCTGGTCGGGCGGTAATAAAGGCATTAGTTCGTTTATGTCGTACCCTGACATGTCGTGACCCATGCGTTGGGATAATAATTGCAGTCCAGCCGCGGGATCGATTAGTTCTTGTAATTCTTCGAAGCGATCCACTGCCTCGTCATGGGATTCGGCAACCATGATCGTTAGACCTGGCATAATTTTTAGCGTATCTGGATCACGCCCAATTCGCGCCATACGGCCTTTAACGTCGCCGTAGAATTCCTGTGCCCCTTCCAGGGTTTGCTGAGCGCCAAAGACAACTTCTGCCGTTTCAGCGGCTAACTGCCGCCCGTCTTCGGATGCGCCTGCTTGAACTAATACTGGCTCACCTTGTGGCGAGTCGGGAACATTTAAAGGACCAAGACAGCGCAGGAATTCACCTTCATGTTCGAAGGCACTAAGTTCGTTTTTATCAAAAAATTGCCCAGATTTTTTATCGTGAACCCAAACATCGTCACCCCAGGAATTCCATAATCCCCTGACCACATGGGCGAATTCCCGAGCCCGCCGATAGCGTGCTCCTTTTTCTAAGTGCTCGTCTGCGCCAAAACTCGCAGCTTCCTTGGGATTACCAGAAGTAATCAGGTTCCAGCCGCCCCTTCCCCCAGTTGCTATGTCTAATGACGCAAAGCGGCGAGCGATCATATACGGCTGGTCGTACGTGGTCGTTGACGTGCAAACAAGACCCAAATTGTTCGTATGCTGTCCCAGGGCTACCATGGTGCTGAAAGGCTCGATCCAGGCGCAGTGTGAATCGCGGCTCATGGCATCGAGATCAGCTCGCCAAAAAGTGAGAGAATCGGCCATAAAAAACATATCGAATAGCCCCTCCTCAGAGAGTTTTGCGAGTTCAATGAGGTGGTCAATGTTACTGCCTGAATCAGGCACACCGTCCGGGTGACGCCAAGCTGCAATATGGTGGCCGCATGGCCAGTAGAACATACCGAGCTTCATTTCAGATTTCATCGAGAGAGCCTTTGGAAGTGTGTGTAAATCTTTCTCTTCAATTGCAATACAATAGTACTGGACTATCTCTAATTCTATATTGTTTGAGCCAGCGTAAAGTATGTCATTCTGAACCAGAGAGGCTAAAGGGACAATGGAAACCCATTAAATAAAACACGAAAATTAAATATACGCCGATGGCCTGAGTATTGTTGCCGTGGTATACAATTCCTAAAACGGAAGCAAACACATAGAGACGAGGTTATCTTGACTGACATGAGGTATGAAGCACCTGACACTCTGGAGGCGGCGATTGGCTTTTTGGCCACCGATACGGGGCTTTCAAAGGTACTGGCAGGTGGAACGGACGTCTTAGTTCAAATGCATTCGGATGTCCTGGAACCCGAAGTAATTGTCGACATAAAAAAAATTGCGGAGTTGCGCCAAGTTACGTCTGATGACGGAAGTTGGCGCTTTGGTGCCGCCGTAACAGGTAAAGAACTCATGGACCATGAAGCATTCAACGCTGCTTGGCCTGGTGTTATGGATGGTGTCCGGCTTATAGGTTCCGTGCAGGTGCGCGGGCGAGCGACGGTTGGCGGCAATCTTTGCAATGCGTCTCCGGCGGCTGACAGCGTGCCTCCTATGATCGCGGCGGGAGCCGTAGCCATTCTATTCGGGCCCGACGGAAAGAGAGAAGTACCCGTCGAAGATGTAATTACCGGTCCTGGGCAGACCTGTTTGAAGGATGGGGAGATCGTTGTTTCATTCGTGCTTCCCAAACGCCCCCCTCGCTCGGGAGACGCGTACCTAAGGTTTACACCGAGGACAGAGATGGACATCGCGGTGGTGGGTTGCGGCGTTAACTTAACCCTGGATAGTGATGGTCTTTGTATTGACGCGAGAGTGTCGCTGGGCGCCGTTGCGGCCCGGCCCCTCTTGGTCGCCGACGCCGCCAGCGCTCTTATAGGTACCTCAGTTGATGAAGCTGCAATGGAAGCGCTCGCCGCTGCCGCGAGTGCGGCGTGTGCGCCCATTGATGATAAAAGAGGGACCATCGAATACAGAACTGAAGTTGCAGGCGTATTGGCACAACGCGCTGCGGCGATAGCACTTGAAAGGGCAAAGTCGTAATGTCTAAGCAATATGTAAATGCGACAGTAAACGGAGACGAAACGGAGCTTCTTTGCGACGCGACGCAAACGCTTTTGGATGTCTTGCGCGATGAGTTGGACTTGACTGGAACGAAGGAAGGCTGTGGCACCGGGGATTGCGGCGCTTGCAGTGTTACAGTCGACGGCGTGTTGGTTTGCTCTTGTCTGATGCTCGGAGTTGAGGCGCATGGCAAGTCGATCGAAACCATCGAAGGCATGGCCACCGGTGAAGACCTACACCCTTTACAGCAAAAGTTTATCGACCATGTTGCGCTTCAGTGCGGGATTTGTACTCCTGGGTTATTGGTGGCGTCTAAGGCGTTACTTGAAGAAAACCCGGATCCTACTGAGGAGGAAATTCGTTATTGGCTTGCCGGCAACCTTTGCCGGTGTACCGGTTATCACAAAGTTGTAGAGGCGGTACAAGATGCCGCCCGCGAAATGAGAGGTTAGTTACATGGGAAGAGCACCATCACCCTTTGCTACGAAGATCCCCTACGAAGAAAAAGATTTGAAGATCGTCGGGTCCAATCCGACGATACGCAGCGATGCTGTTGATAAAGTAACGGGCCGGGCCCGCTATGCCGCGGATATCAGCCTGCCCGGTCAGTTAATTGGGAAGGTGTTACGCAGCCCACACGCGCGCGCAAATATTGTTTCTGTCGACACCGGAGAAGCGGAAGCATTACCAGGAGTAAAAGCGGTCGTAACGCGCGACGATTTTCCAGACATGGAAGTTGAACACGCGGCCTCGGGCGAACTCATGGTCAACTTCCGCGACGTGACACGCAATATGATGGCGCGTGAAAACGTTTTATATGACGGGCACCCGGTAGCTGCCGTTGCGGCAACCAGTGAGGCAATCGCCCGCAAAGCACTGAAGCTTATAAAGGTTGAATATGAGGTGCTACCCCATGTAATCGACGTGGTTGAGGCAATGAAACCCGACGCTCCGGTTCTTCATGACGATCAGTTTACCAAGGGTGTGGAACCCAAACCGGAAAAACCATCTAACATCGCCGCTCGGATGGAAAGTAAACTGGGTGATATAGCAAAAGGTTTTGAAGAAGCGGAAATAACCGTTGAACGCGAATTCAATACCAAGCCTGTTCATCAGGGATACATAGAGCCCCAGGCGAGTATTGCGAATTATACTGAGGGGGGAACCACCGAAGTTTACACAAGCACTCAGGGACATTTCGTGTTTCGTGCTCAGATAGCAAAATTGCTCAAGATGGACATGTCCAAAATCAAGGTTGTTCCCGCTGAACTTGGCGGAGGGTTTGGCGGCAAAAACAATGTTTACCTTGAGCCGTTAGCTGTCGTGTTGTCAAAAAAATCCAAAAGACCAGTGAAATTGGTTATGAACCGGGACGAAGTCTTCCGGGCGACCGGCCCCACCTCCGGCACAAACGTCAAAGTAAAGATGGGCTGTACAAAGGACGGCAAAATCACTGCGGCACAAGCCGAGTTAAATTATCAGTCAGGGGCTTACGCAGGTTCATCATTGCCACTGGCGACCATAACGGTTTTCACGCGATATGACCTAGAAAACGTCTCTGTGGTTGGTCACGACGTGACCACCAACCGACCAAAGGTGGCCGCTTACAGAGCGCCGGGCGCTCCCATGGTCGCATTCGGGGTTGAGACGGTGGTTGACGAGCTCGCACACGCGTGTGGTCTCGACCCAATAGAGTTCCGCTTGAAGAATGCGGCCAAGGAGGGAACCCAAACACATTTTGGTCCAAAGTTAGGACCCATTGGATACATACAGACATTGGAAAGAGCGAAAGCCCATTCCCACTTGCAAGAAAAATTAGGCCCAAACCAGGGTCGCGGGGTTGCTACTGGCTTTTGGTTTACCCTTGGAGCTGAGACCTCTGCCACAGTTAACATTGGAGAGGACGGCACTGCCACTCTGATCTTCGGTACAGTGGACGTAACCGGCGGCTCGCGCAGCGCGTTTGCGATGATTGTCGCCGAGGAATTAGGGATCCCGTACGAGAAAGTTCGCACGATGTCCGGAGATACAAGTGCTCTTGGATTTAACTTCATGACAGCAGGTAGCCGTGGCACCGCTGCGGGATCTATGGCGGCGGTTACAGCGACGCGAAAGGCTGTTGCCAGGATGTGTGAAATAGCTGCGCGCAAGTGGGAAGTCGAGCCCGATCAAGTAGTTTGGGAGGATGGCCGCGCCCGCCCAGCTGGCGCCAATGTCGGCGATTTCGAGCCGATGACCGTCGCAGAGCTTGCGAAAGAGGCGTCCTGGTTCGGCGGGACCATCGCCGGTCATGCCGAGATTAATGTCGCCCAAGGCGGGCCAGGGTTTGGGACCCACGTTGTGGATGTCGAGGTTGACAGAAGAACGGGCGGGGTAAAAGTGCTTCGCTATACTTTGATCCAAGATGCTGGCAAGGCTGTTTATCCCGAATTTATTGAAGGCCAGTTTCAAGGTGGCGCGGTCCAGGGTATCGGAACGGCATTAAACGAGGAGTATATCTACAATGAGAAAGGCGTGCTCGAAAACCCGGGGTTTCTAGATTACCGGGTTCCCGTCGCGTCCGATGTTCCGTTTATAAATACGGAAATTGTTGAAGTGCCCAACCCCGATCATCCGTATGGTATCCGCGGTATTGGTGAAGTGCCAATCATTCCACCCCTCCCAGCAATAGCGAATGCTATACACGATGCTGTAGGAATTCGGATGCGGGATCACCCAATGTCACCACCGAAGGTGTTAAAGGCCCTCAAAGAAAAGATGATAGAGGAGACCGCCGGCCAGGGGACTGCAGCTGAGTAGGGTTTCTAAACGCCGATTTTATTAGAAAAGGTCGTTTCGTTGGTTTCGGCCTTTTCTTTTGAGCAAAAAGGAGGAACACATTAGATGGCCCGTCTTAATCCTGTCGCTTCTGTAGATTACTCATCCGAACAAAAACGTGTCGCGGACATGATTTCAGCGCAACGTAATGCGCCCGTACGTGGTCCATTCGGTGTGCTGCTACATGCGCCAGAAATTTGTGAGATTTTTGCTAATTTTGTAGATCTTTCTTTAGACGAAAATCTTTCCAGGATCCCGATGCGCCTGAAGGAATTGGCGATCATAACAGTCGGTCGGGTGTTCGGATCGGATTATGAGTGGTTTATACATGCCAAGCGCGCTGCTGAATTCGGTATTGATACTGAAGTTATAGAATCGATTCGTCAGAATTCGCCGCCGAGTTTTACCGATGAGGATGAAGCATTGGTCTATGATGTCGCGAGGGAGCTTGCTCAAACCCGGCACTTGGCAGACGTCAATTACCGGCGTGCGCACAAACGCTTTGGCGATGAGGGGATGGTGGAACTCGCGGCATTGGTTGGGTTTTATCATACTGTGTCCATCGTTCTGAACGTCTTCGATGTAGAGGCTCCTGAGGGTGACCCGCACCCTTTGAAGGGTTGATTTCCACATATCAATTGGGCTAGTCAAAGACTTGTTACTATCTTGTAAAAATATTTCTACGCGGCGTCGTATCATCTTGTCATTGCAACACCTAAACAATTACTTTAGCACCCTATTCTGTGGTGTCCTCCGAAGTGACGGTGCGCGCCCAAGTAGTCTTGCGGTCATTTCGATCGTACCCGTTCCGACGAGGGAAAACTGACGATGAAGATAGGCGTTCCGAAGGAAGTGCACGCGGATGAACAACGCGTGGCCCTCACCCCGGAGACTGCTACTCAAATTCAAACGCTTGGTTTCGACGTGTGTATTGAGACCGGAGCAGGCATTGCAGCTCAATTTAGCGATGACAGCTATCGTGTTGTGGGCGCAGAGGTTGTAGATGACGTTGAGCGTCTTTGGACTACCAGCGATATCATTTTGAAAGTTCGGGAACCAGAAAACCACCCAACGTTAGGGATCCACGAGTGTGATCTTTTGCGCGAGGGAGCTACCCTCATAAGTTTCATATGGCCAGCACAGAACAAAGAAATACTTGATCAATTGGCCGACCGTGGTGCAACCGTCATCGGAATGGACACGATACCCAGAATAAGCAGAGCTCAGAAGCTAGATGCCCTGTCTTCTATGGCAAACATAGCCGGTTATCGCGCTGTAGTAGAGGCTGCTAATAACTTTGGGAGATTTTTTACGGGCCAAATAACAGCTGCCGGAAAGATACCGCCAGCAAAGGTGATGGTTATTGGTGCCGGTGTAGCCGGTCTGGCGGCGATAGGTGCGGCGCGTCGGATGGGCGCCATTGTTCGAGCATTTGACACGCGGGCAGAGGTGAGACAGCAGGTCATGAGTATGGGGGCGGAGTTCCTCGAACTTGATTTTGAAGAATCCGGTTCTGGAGCGGGCGGTTACGCGAAGGTGATGAGCGAAGAATTTCTCAAGGCGGAGATGGAATTGTTCGCGGAGCAAGCGAAAGACGTGGACATAATAATCACAACCGCCTTAATCCCGGGGAAACCATCGCCCAAGCTTATTACGACCGAAATGGTTAAATCGATGAAGCCGGGATCGGTCGTAGTCGACCTCGCCGCCGAACAAGGCGGCAACTGCGAATTAACGGAACCGGGTAATTGCATTCTAAAACATGGCGTCACAATTATTGGGTATACCGATCTACCGAGCCGCATGGCGGCACAATCGAGTCAGCTGTACGGAACAAATTTGTTGCACATGCTTGAGGACCTCACGCCGCATAAAGACGGTGTAATTGGTGTCAACCTCGACGATGAGGTGTTGCGTGGTTCGACTGTGATAAATAAAGGCGAAATAATATGGCCGCCCCCTGCACCCACAAAACCGGCGGTGGCTGACGTTGAACCAGTCGAAAGTAAAAACCCTAGTGTGCCTGTATTAAAGGCCCGCAAAGTGGGATGGAAGTCAGCGCTTACACTAGTTATTGGAGCGCTCGTGCTTCTGGCGCTTGGAACTGTCGCTCCGCCCGCGTTTATGGGACATTTGACCGTCTTTGTTCTCAGCTGCTTTGTCGGCTACCAGGTAATTTGGAACGTAACACCTGCTCTCCACACCCCACTGATGAGCGTGACCAACGCGATTAGTGGTATCATTGTCATTGGCGCGCTCCTTCAGGTGTCAAATTCCTCCAGTGTGGTCGTTGTGCTCGCTGGAATATCTGTGCTTATCGCGACAATAAATATTGCGGGTGGTTTTTTGGTTACGCATCGCATGCTCCGGATGTTTCAGAAGAGTTAAAGGCGGGAACGTTTGATGAGTGCAGGTATCACCACAGTCGCCTACATCGGAGCTAGTATTCTTTTTATCTTAAGCCTTGGTGGCTTAAGCCACCAAGAAACTGCGCGTCGCGGTAATATCTACGGTATAATCGGAATGGCGATTGCCATTCTCGCGACAATCCTCGCCACCACAATTGACGATTACACTATTCTCCTGGGCGCCGTAATTATTGGCGGCCTCGTTGGTTTCCTTGTGGCGGCGCGCGTTGAGATGACCCAAATGCCGCAGCTTATAGCAATCTTACACAGTTTTGTCGGCTTGGCTGCGGTTTTAGTGGGTGTTGCAAGCTATTTGGACCCGAGCCTCACCTTTGTCGGTGTCGAAAAAACAATACATGAAGTCGAAATCTTTCTCGGCGTGTTTATTGGCGCAATAACGTTTACGGGCTCAGTCATAGCATTCGGCAAACTTCAGGGCCTTATTTCCGGTAAGCCAATGTTATTGCCGGCGCGCCATTGGCTGAACCTCGCAGCGGTACTGATATCATTGTGGTTTGGATATACGTTTATTAATGCCGTTGACCATGACGCGGGCCTTACCCCGCTTTTGATTGTGACCGGCATAGCGTGTCTTGTTGGGATTCACCTTGTAATGGCGATTGGCGGGGCAGATATGCCGGTTGTCGTGTCAATGCTTAATAGCTATTCCGGGTGGGCGGCGGCGGCGACGGGTTTTATGCTTTCAAACGACTTGCTGATTGTCGTTGGAGCGCTTGTGGGGTCATCGGGCGCAATTCTTAGTTACATTATGTGTCGGGCCATGAACAGACGTTTTGTTAGCGTTATACTTGGAGGTTTTGGCACGTCTAACGGGTTTAGTACTGAAGCCGCTGACACGGGTGATGTCGTGGCGACTGCCGTGGAGGAAACGGCCGCCATGTTATCCGCCGCAAAAGAAGTAATTATTGTGCCGGGTTATGGAATGGCCGTCGCGCAAGCCCAAAGTTCCGTTAGCGAGATCACGAAAACACTTCGAGATAAGGGAACAAACGTTCGTTTTGGTATTCACCCGGTGGCAGGGCGACTGCCCGGCCACATGAATGTGCTGCTTGCCGAGGCGAATGTCCCCTATGACATTGTGCTCGAAATGGATGAACTGAATGGTGACTTTCCTGAAACAGACGTCGTGCTCGTCATTGGCGCCAACGATATTGTAAATCCCGGTGCGCAAGAGGATCCCAACAGTCCTATCGCCGGTATGCCAGTCCTCGAAGTGTGGAAAGCCAGGACCTCGGTCGTACTAAAACGATCAATGGCCACAGGTTATGCTGGTGTCGATAACCCGCTTTTCTATAAAGAAAATACGCGTATGCTTTTTGGAGATGCCAAGGAAAGTGTTGACGGCGTCCTGCAAAGCCTTAAAGGCTAGAGAATACCCATAAAAACGGGGTGGCAATGGCCTATCGTAATCTTCGCGAATATTTAGACTTTCTCCAGAAACGTGAACTTCTTTGCGTCGTGGAAGATCGAATAAGCAAAGACACTGAACTGGTTCCGCTTGTACGATTGCAGTTTCGTGGTTTGAGTGAGGCAGATCGAAAAGCATTTTGGTTCAAAAACGTTACTGATTGGCATGGCCGTGATTTTTCCTCGTCCGTGGTTCTGGGCTCGCTCGGCTCTTCACGGGAAATATATGGCGCAGCCCTCGGCGTGGATCCAGAAGACATTGGAGCTAAATGGGCGAGTACCCACGGAAACCCAATACAACCTGCGGAAATTCCTCGAGATAGTGCGCCTGTTAAAGAATTTGTATTTGAGGGAAATAATTTTAATGAGGGTATAGATCGATACCCCCATTTGATTTCAACGCCCGGCTTTGACCCCGCTCCATTTATTACAGCAGGTGTTTGGATTACCCGGGACCCCGAAAATGGTGCCTATAATTTGGGTATTTACCGGGGCATGATAAAAGCCCCTGACCGCGTTGGATGCGCCACCGACGTATCTACTCAGCACCTTGCAATACAATGGGAAAAAGCGCGGCGGTTGGGACGGCCTCTCGAGTGTGCCGTATTTTTAGGTGGCCCGCCCGCCCTTTTGCTAGCTGCGGCCAGCAAGGTGCCCTACGGCGTCGATGAATTTGGGGTGGCTGGAGCGTTAAATGGGGAGCCTATTGCTGTCGTTGCCGCAGAGACATTCGATTGTCTGGTCCCCGCTGAGGCAGAGATTGTATTAGAGGGGATAATTCGCACGGATGTTCTGGAACCTGAAGCACCCTTTGGTGAGGCCAGCGGCTATTTAGGTCCACGCAAGATGGAGAAGGTGTTTGAGGTAAAAACAATTACTCAACGCGCGAATCCGATATATCAGGGCATCATCAGCGAATTTCCCCCCAGTGAAAGTTCCGTGATGCGGAAAGCCGCATTCGACGCTATTTACCTTCGCCATTTACGAGACGCGTGCAACATTCCTTCTGTCACTAAGGTTTCGTGCCACGAACTGGCGAGTTGTAATATGTTGTTCGTTATTCAACTTGACCGGCCGGAACTGGGACAGCCGTGGCAGGCGTTGCGAGCCGCCGCCGCGTTTGACGCCTCCCTTGGTAAGATGTTCGTTGCGGTTGATTCCGATATAGACCCCGACTCACTCGGCTCCGTGGTTTGGGCGTTAAGTTACAGCATGCAACCTCACCGAGACGCCGAGATTATCCGGGGCAAAGTTCCGAGGTTGGATCCATCAGTCACACCATCCGATAATTCGCGGCAATATGAATACCCAGATGGCCAAGGCTCTTCCGCGATATTGATAAATGCGGTGAGGGAACACCCCTATTTACCGGTTTCTTTGCCCCGCAAGGATTTTATGGAGGCAGCAATGACGAAATGGCAGTCACTGTCGCTGCCACCATTGGACCTAGATGCGCCCTGGCATGGTTATCCTTTAAGTCTTTGGACCGAAGAAAATCGGGAGGAAGCGGAAAAAGCTATTACGGGTAGATATTTTGAAACCGGCGAGAAATTGGCCGGACAACGGCGGAAAACCACCGGTTCCGAATAGCTATAATTCCTTGGCGTCAATTAACACAAATGCTACCCGGCAGATCTCCGAACCGCGATTTGCCCAGGCGTGATTGGTTCCTCTTTGAACAACAACGTCGCCTGTCTTGAGGTGGACATCGGCTTCGTCAAGCAGCATGTCTATCTCGCCGCTCAGGACGATCGCGTAGTCAACGCTTCTCGTTCGGTGCATACCTGGATGCCGGGCGGGTTCATCGTTTTTCGTGTCCAAACCCAATTCTTTCTTCATTTCTTCATTGCTGACCGTGTCGTCGTCGGGCGTGAAATCAACTATGCGAAAAATAGAGCCGCTGTCGGGAGGAGCAACGCCAATTTCCTTGTTTGCTCTGTCACCTGACCCAGCGTTGTCGGCGGGGGTCGTCTCCTCGACCCAAAGCAAAGTTGACCGAATGCCGTTTGCTTGGCGAACCTTTACATTTTCTGCGAGGCCATCAAGTTTTACGACAGCAATTCCGGCTTCGTCGTGTCCTGTGACGACGCGTCTAATTCCTGTTTCCATTTGTCCCACTCCGCTGCTAAGTAGGTTATTATAAACAGAAAAAGGAACCTACGGGTCTCACAATTGACACCGTAGAATATATGACGTGAGATGTGTTTTTTAACAGGAGTGACGATGAAAATGTGCGCCTTGTGTGAAGCGGCGTAGAACCATGGATCTCTCCCTTTTCTTTCTGCCTACGTGGCGTGAAGGCTACGGACAAACTCTCACGCAATATTATGAGGAAATGACCGAGTGCGTTAAGCTGGTGGACAGGCTCGGCTGGAAACGAGCCCTCACAACGGAACATCATTTTCATTATTACGGCGGCGCGGTCCCCAATCCTGCGGTTCTTCTCGCGGCTTGGGCACGCGAAACTTCGCAGATACGGCTCGCACCGGCCGTCTCATTAATGCAGTTAAGAGATCCGCTAAAAGTAGCGGAGGATTATGCCTTGGTGGATCAGCTCTCTAACGGGCGGGTCGATATGGGAGTTGCTAAGGGCTTCGTTCCCCATGAATTCAGCGCCTTTCACGTGGATCCCGCGGAGGTGCCCGCGCGAATTGCCGAGGGGCTCTCTATCTGTCAGAAATTTTGGCGGGGTGAACCTTTCGCTCACAGTGGCACGTTCTTCACCTTCGACAAGTTACAACCATGGCCACCTGCCGTTAACGGCGGTCTACCCATATGGAACGCGGCTTCGCATACTAGAGAAAGTTTCGTAAATGCTGCGTCACGCGGCTATCACTTGATGATGAACCACTATCCCATGAATGCGGCGTCCCTTGAAGAAAAGTTCGGTTGGTATTGTGACAGTTGGGAGAAATCGGGCCACAAAACATCAGACCGGAAAGCCATGGTGGCTTTTATGACCCATTTGGCGGACACCGAAGAACAAGCCATAGAAGAGGCGAAGGCGGCGCTCCAAGAACACGCTGGCGCGTATGGGAAAGTGCTGCGCGGCAAGCAATGGGATACAGATTATGAAGGTGATATATCGATCTTGCTACAGATGTGCGAAAATGAAGATTGGAGAGATGTTTTTCGGCGCCGGACACTGATCTGCACTCCTCAGCAAGCGGCGGAACGAATTCAGAAATATTTAGACCTAGGCTTTACCGAGATTTCTTTTATAGCTCGATATGCCGGGTTAACCCACGATCAAACGATGACAACTGTAACCCGGATATCTGACGAAGTTTTGCCCATGCTCGGACTGAAAGCACACGCCGCTGAATAAAATGGAGACTGTGATATGACACGAATCAAAATTTTACCGCGCGAGGAAATGAACGAGGACCAAGGATCGGTGTACGATCAAATTGGCGAAGAGGGCGGGCCGAGGGCGGGACCCTACTGGGCATATATCAGGCACCCAAAACTCATGCGACTATGCCAGGATCTCGGCAATTGGTTTCGTGGCTCGGGTCTCAGTGGCCGTGAGCGCCAAATTGCGGTCCTGACCGTCGTAAGGTTCTGGGATGCCCATTACCCCTGGGCCGTTCAAGTGCGCGCGTCGCTTGCCGCAGGCGTGGATCAGGATGTTATAGACGCTATCAACGCACGTCGGGACCCCGGTTTAACAGAGCCCCGCGAAAAAATGGCATACAATATGGCCACACAACTTGTCCGGGATCACCGCCTTTCCGATGCGACGTATCAAGAAGCGGAGCAGCTTTTCGGTGAGAATGACCTAGTTTCTTTGGTAAGCGTCATAGGCTTTTTCGGCATGGTCGCGACGACGGCGAATGCCATAGACGCTACGCCACCCGACGACGCGCCTGCTCGACTGGCCTAGCGGCCAACTGGTTCACTGATCAATGAACGGCCACCTGATACCTGTTACCATTCTTACTGGTTTTCTGGGCAGTGGAAAAACCACAATTTTATCGAGATTAGTCCGAGAACCGGGTTTTGTAGATACGGCCATCATAGTCAATGAATTTGGTGAGGTCGGTATCGACCATACCCTGCTTGAGGCGAGTGAGGAGACTATTATTGATCTGTCCTGTGGCTGCATATGCTGCACCATTCGCGGTGATTTGATGTCAACGTTAACCGATCTCTACGATCGCCGCGCCGCCGGAACGCTCCGTCCGTTTCAACGTGTCGTGATAGAAACGACTGGCCTGGCAGACCCCGCGCCAATCATCCACACGATAATGCAAGAACCCACAATATTTCGGTCGTTCAGGTTGGCTCGGATCGTCACGGTACTCGACGCCGCAAATGGCATGTCAACGCTGCATGACTATCCCGAAGCGGTAAAGCAAGT
>CAZOHS010000003.1:36690-38645 GCA_964579285.1 uncultured Rhodospirillaceae bacterium
GCTGATATTTCTACCTTTGTAATAAGGCGCAAGTCGCCCGTAAGTCGGGGTGCTCTGAGCGGTTTTATGCAAATGCTTGCCGAACAAAAAGGAGAGGAATTGCTCAGGTTAAAAGGGCTAGTCAAACTAAAGGACGATCCCACAAAGCCCGCGCTGGTGCACGGTGTGCAGCATGTTGTTCACCCCGTAACGAGATTAGATCATTGGCCTCAGACAAGCGACACAACAAAACTGGTTTTCATCGTTCGTAATATTGAAAAGGATTGGATAGAAGACCTGTGGGATAAAATTTCTGAGAGTGCCTATGCAGAAGTATCCCTTTAGTTTTAATCGACGTCATAACATACTAAGGTGCTAATAGGTCGGAGGAGGCTGATTATGAATCACACCGGTATCGATAAGGTCACGTACGGCGTAGCTGACCTGGAAGCAGGTATAAAGTTTTGGTCTGACTTTGGTCTGGCGCCCGTTGAGGCCGGAAACGGACACGCAACCTTTACAGCAGAAAACGGCGCGGTGATAGAACTAAGGGCCCCGGATGACCCTGAACTTCCTCCACCAGTCGGCGATGAGAAAGACGGGACGGCGCGCGAAGCGATGTTTGGGGTAGAATCTCGCGACGATATAGAGACGATTGCCGCCATACTTACTACAGACCGAGAAGTTCGTGAGGATAGCGAAGGCGCAATCCATACTATCGACCCTGTTGGTTTCGGCCTCGGATTTCGCGTAACACAGACCCATTCTGTGGAAGCACCCGAACAAGAAATTAATGTGCCGGGCCGAGCAACACGATTAAACAGACGTGCTAAAATGTTTGATAAAGCAACCCCGATGGAAATTTCGCACATCGTTTATGTAACAAACGACATCGAAAATCATAAAGAGTTCTACGTTGATCGGTTGGGTTTTAAGTTGACAGACGCATACCCTGGGCGCGGATATTTTACGCGGGCAGCGGGCGCCCACCATCATCACAATCTGTTTTTGTTAAACCCTGGGAATAACAACAAAGGCTTTCATCACGTGGCCTTCGAACTTGGGAGTATTCATGAACTCTTTGGGGGTGGCAACAATATGACCCGCGAAGGTTGGGACACCATGATCGGCCCAGGCCGGCACCCAATTTCTTCGTGCTATTTCTGGTATTTTAAAAACCCCTGTGGCGGAGCTGCAGAGTACGATTTTGACTCAGATGTTGTTGACGATAACTGGGAGCCAAAAGAGTGGGAGAGCAAACCCGAGAACTTCGCCGAATGGTGCCTTGCCGAAGGCATGGGTGAAGCACTTCGGTTTAGAGGCATTCAGGACGGGTAAAGCTAAAGAACCGGCACAATGAAACCGCCATCTTTTAATTACGTTCGCGCAAAAAGCGTGGACGATGCTGTCGCTGCGCTTGTTTCCGGTCGCGGTGACGCGAAACTTATCGCTGGCGGGCAAAGCCTTGTACCAATGCTTAACTTTAGGTTGCTGGACGCCAACACATTTGTCGATATCAATAATATTGAAGAACTGAGGGGAATAGAGAAAAGAGATGGCGGCGGACTGCTCATCGGCGCACTGACGCGGCACTATGACATCGAAACCTCCGCCGCGGTTCACGATCAATTTCCCATTTTGAATGTTGCCATGACGCACGTGGCGCATCTTGCAATTCGGAACCGAGGAACGCTCGGTGGCAGCCTCTCCCACGCGGATCCTGCCGCGGAATTGCCGGCACTGTCGTTGTTGTTGGGTGCGCGTATACTTACTTCAAGTCCCACCGGGGGCCGCTCGATCGAAACAAGTGATTTTTTTGTTGGGCCGTTGGAAACCATTCTAGAATTCAATGAAATAATTACGTCCGTCGAGTGGCCGGCTTTGCCTCCAGGTGCTGGATGGGGGTTCGAAGAGTTTTCCCAGCGGAGCGGCGACTTTGCTATTGCCGGTGCCGCTGCAATTATTGAGACTAAAGA
>CAZOHS010000003.1:38745-56542 GCA_964579285.1 uncultured Rhodospirillaceae bacterium
GCGGAAGTTGAACCCCGTTTGCTTCTGGTCGATTTTATACGTGAAAATTTAGATCTCACGGGAACGCACGTTGGTTGTGAACACGGCGTGTGTGGTGCCTGTACAATTCTGATGAACGGCGACAGCGTCCGGTCCTGTTTAACATTTGCCGTCCAGGCTCACGGCACGAAGATAGAGACAGTCGAAAGCCTGGCGGAAGGCGAAATGTTAAATGTATTACAGGAAGCATTTCGCAAACATCACGCGCTGCAGTGCGGATTTTGTACGCCGGGAATGCTAATGACGATAACGGACCTGCTGCGTAAATATCCCCTCAAAAACGACGACGAAATTCGTGAGGGACTGTCTGGTAATTTGTGTCGGTGTACCGGCTATCAACATATTGTGGACGCGGTGCGGACTGTAGTCCGCGAGAGGGAAGGCACATGAACTCACTGGACCCCGAAAATTTAACGCGCCCTCAGTTTATTGGTGCCAAGGTTCTTCGCCGTGAAGACCCGCGTTTGTTGACCGGAGTCGGTAATTACGTCGCAGATATGAAACGCCATGATATGCTGCATATCGCATTTCTTCGCAGTGACCACGCTCACGCGGCTATAAAATCAATCAACACAGAGGCAGCCCTTCGAATGCCAGGAGTGGCTTCCATATATACGGGTGAAGATATGGGACGCTTGGCGAACCCGTATCGGGCGACATCCCGAATGAAGAATTACCAGGCGACGGTGATTCCTCCCCTGGCCATAGGAAAAGTCCGTTACGTTGGCGAGGCCGTCGCGGCGGTTGTCGCTGCTGACCGGTACCTTGCCGAAGACGCCTTGGAACATATTGAAATAGTATATGAGCCTTTGCGTGCATTGGTCGATCCGGAGGAATCGCTGAAGGCCGACGCGCCGAGGTTGCATGACGACCTAGTATCGAATGTTCTCGCGGAGCGGGAGTTCGCGCGTGGGGAGGTTTCGGGTGCGTTTCTGTCGGCCGCAATCACGGTGGGCGGACGGTTTCACTTCACGCGAACTACGCCCGTCACTATCGAGGCGAGGGCAGCGGTCGCTGAATATGACACCGGCGCGCGGGCCTTAACGCTGCATTGCGCTACGCAAATTCCAGGAATTTTGCGTGATAAGTTGTCCGAAATATTTGACCTTCCCGGTCCTAGAATTCGTGTGATTGCACCGGATGTTGGCGGGGGCTTTGGCGGCAAAACGTCACTTTATTCCGAGGAGATTGTTACCTGCGCAATATCGCGTGATCTCCGTAAACCGATAAAATGGGTCAGCGACCGAAGAGAAGACCTAATGACGACAGGCCACGCGTTTGACGAGCTTGTCGACGCTGAACTCGCTGTAGGTGAAGATGGCACTATCTTGGGGCTCAGAGCGGATGTTATCGGAGACGTTGGCGCCTATTCAATCTACCCGTGGACGGCGACCATTGAACCCGTTCAAGTGGTCAGCTTTTTACCCGGTCCTTACCGTATTGAAAACTATTCTGCGCGCGTCCGCTCCGTGGCTACGAACAAAACTCTTACCGGCGCGTATAGGGGGTGGGTCGTCCAATTTCCGTTTTTGTAATGGACCGTTTAATTGACATGGCAGCCCGACAGGCGGGAATAGACGCCGCGGAGATACGCCGCCGTAATTTGATAAGCGACGAAGAATTTCCCTACAAGGCCGCGTCAGGCTTGGTTTGGGATAAGTCAGCCTTTCAAACGTGTCTCAAAAACGCCGTCGAAAGTTTTAAATACGACGAAATGCGCCGTCAGCAGAAGACCCTTCGCTTGCAAGGTCGTTGGATTGGGGTCGGTATTGCCTCTTATGCAGAACTTACAGGTGTGGGCTCACGTATTGCCGTCGCGCCGGGGATGCCGATCAACACGGGGACGGAAACATGTAACATAGCGATTGATTCGACGGGGTCGGTTACCGCGAGTTTCGGGCTTGCGAGCCAAGGTCAAGGCCTCGAGACCACTCTCGCGCAGGTTGTTGCTCAAGAGTTGGGGGTAAACGTCGAAGACGTCGACGTTATTTTGGGCGATACATCTGCTGTGTCGCACGGGACCGGCACCTATGCCAGTCGAGGCGCGGTGTTCGGCGGCGGCGCGGGCACCCTCGCGGCCAGGGCCGTCAAGGAAAAGATTCTCCAGGTTGCGGGGCATCTTCTCGAGGCCGCCGTGGAAGATATTGAGACCGGCAACGGCAACGTCTGGGTCAAAGGCACTGACAAGTCTATGACTATTCGGGATCTTGCTCGGGCACTTTATTCCGATATGGGCCGCGTGCCCAAAGAGATGCGGGACGATATTGATAATTTAGAGGCCACTAAGGTCTACGATCCATTTTTTGGTACAACGACTGCCGCAACCCACATTTGCCAAGTGGAAATTGATCCGGAAACGTATCGCGTTACGATAGACAAATACATTATCGCAGAAGACTGCGGTCGGGTTATTAACCCATTGATTGCTGATGGGCAGGCACACGGGGGTGTCGCGCAAGGCGTTGGCGTGGCGTTGATGGAAGAAGTTATTCATGATGCTTCAGGCCAGATAATGACAGCGAGCCTAGTCGATTATGTCGTTCCCTCTGCGGTGGAAGTGCCGTCAGTAGATGTTCTTCACGTCGAAGCTGAGTTGCCGGAAACTGTTGGCGGCTTTCGAGGCTTGGGTGAGGGTGGAACGATTGGCGCGCCGGCCTGTATTTCAAATGCTATATCGGATGCACTTTCCCACCTTGATATCGAAATAACAAAAATACCGACTACACCTGAACGATTGTTTCAATTGATTAAAGAGGCAAACGAGCGCTGAGTTCGTGAAGATCAAAAACTGCTTTATGAGGTTGCGCCACCATCGGTATTGTCTCTCACACTGCGGACTAATGTTCTACTTGAGCGGAAAACGCCCCCGTGCAAAATATACTGGGTAATCGAGGTTCATGTGAAAACTTCTACTATTGTTTTTCCGGGACAATTGTGACCTCCGCGTTTGTGAAGATTTGCGCCCGAAATGAGTGACGAAAGCGATGCTCAAATATGTCTATGAAAAATGAGGAGCGACTGACCACCGACGAATGGCTTGCCAAAGTCGCGAGTGCGGGGAAGTCTGTTGAATTGGCCGCAGTCGAAGCCGATCGTGCTCGGCGTTTAAGTGATGCCACGATGAACGTCTTACACAAAGATCTACTCATGCGCCTTCTCGTCCCTCTTGTGGTGGGGGGTGTTGAAATGCCGTTACCACAATTTGTTTCGGTAATAGAGGAATTGGCAAAATATGACGGCAGCGCCGCGTGGTGCGTGTGTCAGGGCAACGCCTGCGCAATGCTGGCGACGTATCTTGAACTGTCACTCACAGAAATAATCTGGAAAAACGACGCCCGCGCTGTTCTTTCCTGGGGTCCCGGAAAAGCTGAAGCGAAGGCTGTCACGGGCGGCTACGAAATTACGGCTGATACTTCCTTTGCCAGCGGTAGCCACCACGCCACTTGGTTCGCTGCCCATTGTTCCGTGGTCGAGGATGACGGCACGCCGCGGCTTGACGGCGACGGTGTCCAGGAAAACCGTACAGCGCTCTTTCCAGCTTCGGAAGCGGAACTAGGGGATGATTGGGATGTGGTTGGCCTGCGCGGCACGGGCAGTGACGGGTTTGTTGTAAAGGATCTCTTTGTACCCGATGATCACACAATAGTGCGGGCCAAAATGATCAGTGAGGTGGACATTCGGACGTCGCTTCATGGCTTGCCGCAGATGGCTGTCTATGCTTCGGGGTTTTCAGCCGTGGCATTAGGGATTGCGCGGGGGTTTCTTGACGCATTCACACGATTGGCTCAGGAGAAAATTCCACGCGGTGTTCAACGCCGGCTCAGTGATAATCCGGCGGTTCAAGACGAGGTAGCGCGCGCCGAGGCCCGACTGTCGGGCGCGCGGGCGTTCTTGTTTGACGAAGTCAATCAAGGTTGGAAAGAAGTCGCTCAAAATAACGATATGTCTGTGCAAGCGCGAATGCGCATTCGGCTCGCGGGGACCCACGCAATACACGAGGCTAAAGCAGTAGTGGATACTCTCTTTGATACGGCGGGCACGAGCGCCGTGCTGGCGTCAAGTCCGTTTGAGCGCCGTTTTCGCGATATCCACGCGGTTGCCCTGCAGATCCAGGCCCGCAAACAACACTACCAGACTTACGGCGGTTGGATGATGGGTAATGAAGTTAACGCCACCAACATGACCGTAATTTAGGCGGCGTGCTCTGATATTTTTGTGAACGGTCTTTTGAAAATCTCGACTAAATAAAGACGGCTCTGGACGTCAGGGGGCGTTTTAACGTTATACGCCCTATACTGCGTCGGTTTTCGTTCCCGCCAGGTTACCCATCTTTTAGGCCGTACACACCGGTCTCCATGAGCTTGGCGATCGATCTTCCCTCAGCCGTCAACTGCAGTGACGCTCGGGTCTCTACTAACCAGGCTTGATAGGGTTCGGCCGTGTTTTCTTCCGCGCCATGATGTGGAATACCCTTCGGAACCCACGCTATTGTGCCGGGTACGTCCATTGACCCATATGATCCGGGTCCCGACGCGTATACAATTAGCTCGTCGTAGTCTGCATTTACGTGGATTGGCGGACGGTCACTTTGGCGCGACCCGAGGTGAAAAAATAGGGTTTGTCCCGAATTATCATTGATTAACCGTGGCGGCGTAATTCCCCCTTCCGAGACATTCAGTGTCAGCACGTCGTGAATACTAAATTTCTTTACCGGTGATGACCCGGCGATGGTTTCTATATCCAGAGGATCAAAATCATAAAAATGGGACGTCGTTCCACCCAGGTGTTTAAAAACCGTCTCGAATATATTTCCGGTTTGAAGTGGCATATCACCTATTTTCGGCTCAGTGACAGCACTTCCCATGTTAAGCACGCCGCGCGGCGGAAAGGGATCTACAGAAAGTTCGCCAGCCGTCGAAACCACTATACTCTCTATTGGAATATTAACCTCCGTATAGCGGTAGCCGGCCGCGCGCGGCACAAGAATAAAATCGCCCGCTTGGCAATCAAAAGAACCAAAATCCGACTTTAAAGTACCAGAGCCGGCGACGAGGTAATGCACCTCGTCCGATGTGACGTTCTTAACCGTTACGGGCACGGGCTCTGGGGCGCGTAGAATTGAGACAACAACGCCATCGCCAGAGAGAAGAGGTATGGAGGGATCACGTGATTGAGGATCGTGAACTTTGCCGTTTTGTGACGAAAACTCCAGTCTATAAGGTGCGTAATCCCCCTCAATTTTTGAGTAGCTCGGCACATAATGAGGTCGCGTTGTGTGGGCCCCCGTGCCTACGAAGCCGTCCCTGGAGTAATGGTTTACCGTATCGCTCACGAGCTGTTTCTTGTCTGACATCAAGCAACTCCAATTGTTTAAGGCTTGGGGGGCAGGCCTATCATTTCTCTATATTCGACGGCGGTGGCAAGCTGACGTCCGAGGCTTTCGGCCGTATTTCTAGCCCGTTCAACCATCTCCAGGTTACCGTCGAGTAGGTCATCCCTATGCGGAAACCGGTATGCCGTATCCTCAGTCCCGACACGAACATGGAGGCCCATCATCATCGCTGCGGTCGCGAGATAATGTCCCGCGCGCCCAGCGGCACAAACTTGGATAAAAGAGTTTTTTTCGACCTCGTGGATACGATCGACGATTTGAATGAGTTCAGTCATCATCGCTTTGGGATGTTTTAAGTAGGTTCCGAGCCGGTCAGTTGCGTCATCATAAGGGTATCCTATTAGGACTATCCAGCAAATTGGCTGCGGTAATAACCCTGTTGAAACGATATAACGCTCCGCTAATTCCACTTCTGCGGTTGAATGGATTACGATAAATAAGCGCCGGTCGTGTTCCACCACGGCTTTGGTGAGGCTCTGCATCCAGTCGACTGGAAAGTTGGGCGCCATAGGGCAGGTTTCCGCCAGGCCAGCCGTCACAGGGTACATGTTTTCGTGGAACGTTTCACCACGCAGAACGTTTGCATCACAAACCCAGTCGGTAGTCGTCGCAGCGTTAATACCGCCGACCACCTTGTCATAGGCCTGTTCCATTGTATATCCGCCTTCAGATATTCCGGCAATGCCGCCAAAGTCCACGTGAACTCCGCAGGCCCCTGCCTCAATTACCTCGACGGCTGCCTTTTCAAAACTATCAAGATCAAGAGGAAAACTTTGAGGGCGATTGGTTCCACGGTCGCTGACAATTCGACCTGAGACTGCGGCGGTGAGGACGAGTTTTTCAGGTATATCCCATCGTTCCTGTACTTCTGGGGGCGGTGGCGTACCCATAGTACGCACCGTCCGTTTTCTCATCAGAACGTCTCGGGAAGGTAGTTCGTGCCAGTCCTTTGTTAAATCAAACATGTGAGTCGTCTTGTTTTGTGGTGCATTGTTTTCTCTGCTTCTAGGAAGAAACGAAAGTTCATTATACGCGTTAACTGCCTCCAGTGTTATCAGTATCCTGGAGGAGGGGTAAACCCCTGATAATATTTCTCCAACAGCCCGGCGAAGTGGATACAGGTCCGGTCTCCATATTGCGGACCCACTATTTGGACACCGAGGGGCAACATGTCATCTGTGAAACCAATCGGCGCTACGGTCGTCGGTAGGTAACTATAATTTGCAGGCCCTATAATAGAGGTTTGGTTCATGAAGGGTTGCATAGTGTTATCTATTGGTAGGGACCGTTCGTAAGGTGGCGTCGTATTATGCTTGAAGGCCGAGGAAAAAGCGGTTGGCATCAATAAAAGGTCATATTGCTGAAAGAATTCGTGCCATTTCCACCGGAACCTGTGTCGCGTTTCATTTAGTGCCGACCAGTCGCGATGGCTTAGCGTGACGCCTCGTAACATTCTCGCCCATTTACTGTCGTCCGCCGCGCTTAGTGCGTCGCGTGCGGCAACATTCTCAACGAATTCTCCGTCTGTTTGTCGGCCAGAGGTCGTCGCTCTCAGCAATATGTCGAACACCCGGTGTGTTTCGGCTACGTCAAAATCTGGCCTCGCACCAATATCAACCTGAACACAAGTGTGTTTTAGAAAATCCGCTAATCGTTCTTGCAACAGGCACACCTCACGAGCGAGAGGCACAGTCTCATCATCCACAATGATAGAGATTTTGTATTCGTCGAGGCGTTTTTTTCGTGGCCGTGGAAGGGATATTTGTAGACCTTGAGAATCGATTTCGTCAAAACCCGAAATAATCTTTAAAGCGATAGCAAGATCGCCAGCACTCCGGGCGAGTGGGCCAATAACGAGCATATCGATAGGCGCAAGGTTTTTATCCAAAGTGTGCCCTTGAGTAGCACAAATACCCATCGTTGGTTTGTGACCGTATAACCCACAAAAGGCAGCGGGGTTCCGAATTGATCCAGCGATGTCGCTACCCATCTCCAAGCCTGTTAGTCCCGCCGCGAGTGCTGCCGCTGATCCGCCTGACGAACCGCCCGGTGAATGGTCAAGGTTCCAGGGGTTTTGCGTCCTACCGTAGATTGAGTTGAAACTTTGACAATCGGCAAGCCACATTGGGACATTCGTTTTGCCGAAAATGACAGCCCCGGCTTCGGTGAGGCGTCTCACCGAAAGTGCGTCGGCCGTGGCTATATTGTTTTTTTGAGTTGGTACACCCCAGGTGGTTGCTAGGCCCTTCACATCGAAAGAGTCCTTCACGGTCATGGGAACACCGTGTAGTGGCCCCCATCGTTCGCTGCGCGCGAGCGCTTGATCCGCCGCACGTGCTTGCTCGCGTGCTTTTTCTATTCGTGTTTCTACAATAGCATTTAGTTGCGGGTTATATTTTTCGAACCGCGCTAAATAGTGCTCTAGGAGTTCGACGGATCCAATCTTGCGTCGCCTGATCAGGCTTGCAAGCCGTTTGGCGGAGGAGAAGGCGATGTCTGGCATGATTGTGTCCTTTAACCGTAGAGGTAAGTGCTGCATTCACTACATCATATTGTCCTTGCCTCTGTCGATACTTGCTTTACTTGCCAGGATATGAGGAAATTTTATTAGAATTGGCGAACGGGGGCGTAATCTGATGTCGGCAAGCATTCGAAAATTTGACTATGAAACGATGAGGGCGGACTTCCACCTGGATGTTCCCGACAATTTTAATTTCGCCTTTGACGTCGTAGGAAAGCGCGCAACTGAAAATAATAAAACGGCG
This sequence comes from uncultured Rhodospirillaceae bacterium, assembly GCA_964579285.1. Taxonomy (GTDB): domain Bacteria; phylum Pseudomonadota; class Alphaproteobacteria; order MPNO01; family UBA830; genus JAYZQT01. Next base: position 46,942 of record CAZOHS010000003.1, read on the forward strand.
TTGCTCTGTATTGACCGGTCCGGACGCACTGTCACAAAGCACAGTTATGCTGATCTCGATCGGCTATCTAATAAGTTCGCGAACGCACTGATTACGCTCGGAGTGAACAAAGGGGACCTCGCCTTCGTTATGATGCCCAGAGTCGTCGAGTGGTATCAGGTGCTCCTTGGGTGCACTAAGACAGGCGTCGTAGCTATGCCCGGCACAAATCTTTTGACAGCGAGAGATATAGAATATCGTATCAATCAAGCCGACGCCCGGCTCGCTATCGTGACGGCCGCACATGTTGAAAAAGTGGAACAGATTAAGGCCAACTGTCCGTCGCTTGAATTATTAGTTGTCGTAGGGGGTGAGTGCCCGGGTTGGTATGCGCTGGAAGAAATTTGTTCTGCGGAACGCGATACCGTTGATCGCGCCTTACTGCCCCCCACATATAAAGATGAATTGATGTTGATCTATTTTACTTCCGGGACAACGCAAATGCCGAAGATGGTTGGTCGTGACCATGCTTATGCGTTAGCCCACGTGATCACCGGAAATTACTGGATGGACCTCCGCGAAGACGATATTCACTGGACCCTCACAGATACAGGATGGGCCAAGGCAGCTTGGGGGTTACTATATCCGCCGTTTCTCGCAGGCGCGACTGTCCTCCTCTACGACGGCGAAGGTTTCGACGCTGACGTCCATCTCAAGATTATTGCCGAGCATGCCGTAACGACATTTTGCGCGCCGCCGACCGTTTATAGAGTGTTGGCGCAGATGGACCTCTCTGGTGCTGATTTTTCATCCCTTCGCCACTGTTTCGGAGCGGGCGAGCCGCTTAATCCCGAAGCAATGCGAGCGTGGAAAGGTGCCACAGGCTGCGATATCTACGACGGATATGGTCAGACCGAAACAATTAATATCGTAGCAAATTTTCCGGGGATGGAGGTCCGTCCCGGCTCTATGGGGAAGCCAGTGCCCGGGGTGACGGTGGACATAATTGACGATAGGGGCACTGTCTTAAAAGATCACGAAGTAGGTCATATAGGCGTAAAATTGGAGGAACCGTGGCCTCCGGGTTTATTCCATGGCTACATCCATGACGACGCCGTGACTGCGCAGGCGTTTAGAAATGGGTGGTACTATACGGGCGACACAGCGACCCGGGATGAAGACGGTTATATTTGGTTCGTAGGCCGTTCCGACGACATAATTTCGTCGGCAAGTTACCGCATCAGTCCGTTTGAAGTAGAAAGCGCGCTCATTGAGCATGCAGCCGTGTTAGAATCCGCGGTCGTCGGAAAGCCAGATAAAATACGCGGCGAAATCGTCATGGCTTATGTAACCCTCGCGCCCGGTTTCGTGCCTGATGATGATCTTGCCAGGGAACTACAAGAGTTCGTTAAGCAACATACCGCGCCATATAAATACCCGCGCGCAATTGTGTTCAGGGATGCACTACCTAAAACGATTTCTGGCAAAATACGACGCGTAGAACTCAGAGAAGAAGCAGCGAAAACGTGATGTTTTATTCCGCGCCCGCGGGTGCGGTCATTTCGAGGGTGTATAGTTCGCGTCGTAGAATTTTTCCGGTCGACGTCGTTGGCAAGTCCGGGACGAGTTGCACTTCGCGGGGGACCTTATATGCAGCTAAGTGGTCCCGACAATATTCCTGTATCTCTTGTGGGAGGCAGGATTCGTTCGGCTTGAGTACAACGTAGGCTTTCGCTATTTCACCTTTTTCTGGGTCAGGCTTTGCTCCAACACCAACCATTGCGACGTTGGGGTGGCCTGATATCACTCGTTCTATTTCAGCGGGATAAATGTTGTATCCGGCTGTCAAAATCATGTCCTTTTTACGGTCTACAATATAAATGTACCCTTCGTCATCCATTTTTGCGAGGTCACCGGAGTGCAGCCAGCCGTCAGGCTCAATTGCCTCTCGGGTGGCTGTGTCATTGCCGAAATAACCCATCATAACAAGTGGCCCAGCGACCATCAGTTCTCCCACCTCGCCGTTGGGGAGTGTCTTTGACGGCTCCTCGGGATCCGCAATCCGCGCGCGCACATACAACATCTCTATGCCCACCGAACCCAAGCGATTTTCTCCATACGAATGCTGCATCACGCCGGGCCCGGCGAGTTCCGTCATCCCCCAAAGTTCCAAAACCGGGCACCCTACCTTTTCCTCCCACTCTTCTGATTTGGCGGACGGCATTGTTTGACCTCCCACGACGGCGCGCGATAAGGAGGATAAGTCGTAGCTGGCAAAATCGGGGTGCGCGAGGATGTAGAAATACATTGTAGGCACGCCATCCATTATAGTTGCTCTGTGCGTTTGAATGGCATCCATTAATTCCGCGGCATCAAAGCGTTCCATGAGGACGAAGGTGCTACCAAACATAAAGCTGAGGTTCATGATGGCTGCTCCATACACGTGGGCGCACGGTAGTGCTGTGATCTGGATATCTTCCACTTGTCGCATATTCATCGCAGCCGTCATAGCGGCGTTTAGTACGACATTTCGATGGCTGAGCATCGCCCCCTTAGGAAATCCCGTTGTCCCCGACGTATAGCAAATAGTTGACAGGGAAGTGGGATCTATTTGAGGCAGCGTAAAGGTGGTGTCGTCTCCCGAAATTATTTCATCGAATGTGACGGCCCCGGTCGGCGTATTGGTACCAAAGGTCACAATTTCCGTGAGATCGCTCTCGTTTTTCAAGCCAATTATTGGTGCCGCTCGGTCGCCGGTTGTAAACAAGGCCTTCGCGCTGCAATCTTTTACGACGTAGCCAACTTCTTCGGGGGTAAGCATAACATTTACCGGGTTAATAATAGCCCCCACTTTCGCTATTCCGTAATAGGCGACTACCCACTCCCAACTATTTGGCGCGTATAGCGTTACGCAATCACCCTCGCCTATTCCGAGCCGGGATAAGCCAATGGCGAGGCGATCGCTCAGCTGATTAAGTTCGTCAAATGAAAATTTTCGGTCTCCCACGATCAGTGCGGTTTTATTCCCATATTTTATGGCGATTTCAGGCAGTATTTGCCCAATCGTTTTATGCAACATGGTTTGGTCCTCCGACCACAGGTATTGTGGTTTTGTGTTTTTTCATTCTTTAAATACGAACTTGAACGCGGATCCATCACGTCGAATATGGCCAACGGACGGTGACGGAAAGTGGCTTGTCATGACCAGTGTATCCGTTTCGCAATACTGGTCCAGGAAGGCGTGGCGGGTTTCAGCTGACAACCCGCGGTCTGAACAGCCCACTGCGCTCCAACAGGTTTCCCGACACTGTACTGGTGTGTGCATAACGTCCCCTGATATTACGGCTTTATCTCCACCAGAGTTCAAGAGAATGCTGACGTGACCCGGGGTGTGGCCCGGCGTCGGTTTAAATTTAATTTGATTATTGAATGCGTATTCGTCCGACACGATGTCTGCTTGGCCTGCGTCCACGACAGGAAGGACGCTGTCATCGATACACCCGTCTGAATACTTTTTCCCTTTCTTGTTGAGTTCCGTCCAGTATTCGAGTTCTGTTTTTGTAAAAATATACCGGGCGTTTGGAAATGTCGGTATCCAGCGTCCATTAACAAGGCGGGTATTCCACCCGACGTGGTCCGCGTGGAGGTGGGTGCACATCACGTAATCAACGTCGCCAACGGACAGACCTATCGACGCTAATTTGTCCAAATACTCGGTGCCCGACAAACCCGACCATGGCTTATAAAACCTTCTTTCCTTGTCATTACCAACGCATGAATCGATGAGGATCGTGTGTTGTTTAGTTTTTAATACATAGGACTGAGTGGCCATTATTAAGCGATTGGTGACAGGTTCCATGAACCTCGGCACCATCCAGTTACGGTGCATTTTAATTTTTTCTGGTGTCGCGTCGGGAAGTAAAAACCCGATTTCGAACTCAGGTCCTTCCGCTTCGATCAGGCGGTGCCATACGATTTCACCAATAGTACCGCCGAGTGTCATTTGTTTCTCCTGATACGTCTTAGAGATTTTACCTAGTTTTCAACTGATTAAGCAATTTTGAAGCGTGTGCCCAGCGTAACAGTAACGAGAACGCCGAGACCTTTTGCGCAGCAAAAAGCACTGGTTTATTCTGTTTATGAATAAATTCCTTTAAGGGAGACGCGACATGCCCATGGACGGGGACAGTGGAAACCCAACAGCAAGTGCCAATAAGTTAGGTACTGCCCGAAACCCTATAACTTCCGGTGAAGAATATATTGAAAGCCTGCGTGGCCGCGGCTTGAAGGTTTATTTGTTTGGGGAGGAAGTCGTTGAACCCGTCGATCATCCGATGATCCGTCCCTCTATTAACGCAGTAGCCAAGACCTATGACCTCGCCAATGAAAATCCGGATCTCGCGAGCGCTGAATCCAAAATATCTGGTAAACGCGTTAATAGGTTTCTCCATGTTACGGAAAGCGTTGACGATGTCGTCATGCAAAACCGCATGCAGCGCAAGTTAGGTCAACTCACCGGGACGTGCTTTCAGCGTTGTGTCGGCATGGACGCTACGAACGCACTGCATTCTATAACTCACGAGATTGATCTGAAACACGGCACAAACTATCACACACGGTTTGGCGCCTTCACCAGAGCCGTGCAGGAAGGTAACCTAGTTGTAGGCGGCGCTATGACCGATGTGAAAGGCGACCGCAGCAAAGGACCGTCGTCACAAGAAGACCCCGACATGTTCGTTCGCGTTGTGGAGAGGCGTGCGGATGGGGTCGTAATTCGAGGTGCGAAGGCACACCAAACGGGCTGCATAAATTCCCACTGGGTTTTGGTAATGCCGACGATGCGACTTACCGAGGAGGATAAGGAGTACGCGATCGTGTGCGGGGTGCCGGTTGATGATCCGGGACTAAGCTTCATTTATGGCCGACAATCCTGTGACACCCGATCAATGGAAGAGGGTGACATAGACGTAGGTAATGCACAGTTTGGTGGGCAAGAGGCGATGATTATCATTGATGATATATTCGTTCCCAACGAGCTAATTTTTATGGACGGAGAATATGAATTTGCCGCTGACCTTGTTGAGCGTTTTACTTCCTACCATCGCCGGTCCTATGTGTGCAAAACCGGGCTGGGGGACGTTATAATTGGCGCCGCAGCGACAATCGCCGATTATAACGGTGTTCCGGATGCCTCGCATATACGGGATAAGCTAGTGGAAATGACGCATCTCAACGAAACCATTTACTCGTCCGGTATTGCGGCGTCGCACGAGTCCTTTGAGACGACATCCGGTAACTACCAATGTAATGACATGCTCGCTAACGTCTGCAAACATAACGTTACCCGCTATCCCTACGAGCTCGCCCGTTTAGCGCAGGACCTGGCAGGGGGTTTGATGGTTACCGCGCCCTCTGAAAAAGATTTTAAAAGCGAAGTCACTGGACCGCTTCTAAAGAAGTTTTTAAAAGGTCGCACAGGTGTCTCCGCTGAGAACCGTCTAAGAATTTTAAGGTTAATAGAAAATATGACGCTGGGACGTAATGCTGTAGGGTATTTGACAGAGTCGATGCATGGGGCTGGCTCACCACAGGCACAACGTGTCCAAATTGCCCGGCAGTCAGATTTAGAATACAAGAAAAAACTAGCAAAAAACTTAGCTGGCATAGATGAAGACGAGAATAGTGAAGACGTCTCTCTATCGCCTCACCAAGAACGGATGTTTCCCCGGGGGCAAGGTGCGTGATTATTTCAATTTATTTTTTGGACCAAAAACACGAAGGAAATTAGCTTTATGCGCGCGGTTGTTATTACAGATACGACGAATAGAAGTGTTTCAATAGAGGAGCTATCAGACCCGGATCCAAAGGAAGGGGAGATAGTTGTCGATGTGAAGGCGTGTGGCGTCAATTTTACAGACTTTTTGTCACTAGACGGTAAATATCAAAATAATCCAAAGCCGCCCTTTACCCCGGGTAAGGACGCGGCGGGCGTTGTTTCAGCAGTCGGCCCGGGAGTAACTGACCACAGTATCGGCGATCGTGTGATCGCACACGTTATTCACGGCGCTATGGCCGAAAAAACGATTTGTCCATCGGCGCTCGCGTTTCCTCTCCCGGATAAAGTCGAGTTTGATGATGCCGCGGCGATGGGACTCGCATATCTGACCGGTTATTTGGCGTTAACGCGGCGCGGGGAACTGAAAGAGGGCGATGTCGTGCTTGTAAATGGCGCTTCGGGTGGGGTCGGTTTGGCTTCTGTGAGTCTTGCGAAGGCTCTCGGAGCGAAGACTGTACTGGCGGGTCTGACAACCCCAAGTAAGGCCGGTCCGGTTTCCGCGGCGGGCGCAGATTCCATAATAGATCTGTCTGGGGATGACCTGAAGGATAATATGCGTTCGCAGATTATGGCCGCAACCGACCGGCACGGTGTAGACCTTGCCTTCGATCTCGTGGGTGGCGAGGTGTTCGATGCTACTTTACGCGCTATTGCTAATGAGGGAAGGGTCGTGGTCTCGGGTTTTACTTCGGGAACCATCCCCGCAGTTCGCACGAACTACCTGCTCCTTAAAAATATTTCCGTCGTAGGTTCGACAATCAACTACTATATCAAACAAGGGTCGCCGTTGGTTGGCGAGGCGCAGGCAGCGCTCTTTGAATTGCTACTTGAAGGAAAGGTTGGCCCCAATATTATGCAACGCTTGCCGTTTGCCCAATATATGGACGGCATAAAGATGCTGGAAGAACGAAAGATAATTGGAAAGTCCGTCTTGCTAATGGACTAGCGTTTTGCGATCAGTGTAGGACTAAAGTATGACAAATCTTCAACCGCGTATCGCTATAATTGGCGCCGGAATTGGCGGCCTTGCTGTGTCTTCTTGTCTCCGAAAATTCGGTATTGAGAGTACGATCCACGAACAGGCGCCGTCATTTTCTCGCATTGGTGCTGGTATTCAAATGAGCCCCAACGCAATGCGGGTGCTAAATGGCATTGGCGTCGGTGATAGGGTCCGTACCCACGCTTTTGAGCCACCCCATTTTCGAAGCCGAGATTTTGACACTGGAGTTTTGACCAATGATCACCCGCTCGGACCGGAAGCCTTCCAGCGATACGGCGTTCACTATCTCCTTATGCACAGAGGAGATCTTCACGCGTCGCTTCACGGGGCAGTTCCAGATGACACAATCCAATACGGTCACAAACTAATCAGCATGGATCACTCGAGCGCTGGGGTGACGCTAGAATTCGAACATGGTGAGACCGTAACGTACGACGCTGTTATTGCTTCGGACGGCGTGCATTCGCCCGTGCGTGATTGGATGCTTAGCGCTGACGGTGCGCGGTTCACCGAGCGCCTGGCGTACCGGACGGCGTTTCCGGCTTCCCTTATGAATGGATACAAATTGATGGATGACTGCGTTAAATGGTGGGGACCAGACCGCCATATCATCATTTACTATGTCACGGCCGCCCGTGACGAGATCTATTTTACCACCAGTCAGCCTGAGCCCGGCTTTCAAATAGAATCGTGGTCGGAGACAGGGGATGTTGAGGAATTACGTGCTGCATTTTCGAATTTTCACGAGGACGTGCGGTCGGTACTTGATGCGTGTCCCTCGGTTCACAAATGGGCGATTTTTGCGCGCGATCCCTTGCCGAAATGGAGTGACGGCAATGTGGTCCTGATGGGCGACGCGTGCCACCCAATGACCCCCTACATGGCTCAGGGCGCGGCAAATGCCTTAGAAGATTCTGTCGTATTGGCACGTTGTGTGGCTGATGGCGGTATGGATGATTTTTCGGCTGCGTTTAAACGATTTGAAAACGCCCGGAAGCCGCGCACCACCAAAGTTCAGGAAGCGTCACACCGCAACGACTACATGCGGGAAAAGACCGACCCGGACTGGATCTTTGGTTATGACGCCTGGACTGTCGAACTTCCCTAGGTTTTTATATTCTTTGTTCCTGTTACGGCATGTGATCCGGCGATGCGCCCGGACGTGAAGCCCCAAGCAAGATGGTGACCGTGACCCTCCAGAAGAAGTCCGCCCTGGCCCGTCGACCCGGCTGCATAAAGTCCGGGGATGGGAACCTCATTTTTACCGATTACTTGTAGGTTTTCGTTTACTACGAGACCGCCGTCTGTTGCCATTATATAGGCTTGCACAGGGCCTAGAGCAGTGTATGGCGGACTGTTAAAAGGCTGTCTGTCGCCCCCCGCGTCTTCCGTATTATACTGTGAAATCGACGTTTCTAATTTTTCCGGATCCATTCCAATTCTTTTCGCTAGAGCAGGGAGTGTATTTTCTTGAAAACAAATGTCTGGTCGATTTCTGCGGTAATCACTTAGATAGGCGTATGCAATCCCAGGCGCTGTAGAAATAAAGTTTGGCCAGCTTTCAAAATCTTGCGCTAAGGTATTATCCATAAGGAGGTACGCCACGCCGCCCGGTTGTTTTGTGATGTAGTTGGTTGGTCGGTCAATTTCATCGGCAAAACGTTCACCATTTTGATTTATCAAGAGCGCGCCTCGGCGATAGAGTTCGACGGACGGCATGAGCGCTGTGGTAAGGAAGCCCAGAACAAATGGCCGGAGTATGCGGCTGGGAACGTAGTCTATGGCCCAACGGACGAGGCGGGCCAGCCAGAGCCACGGTGGCAGGCGACGAACAAATGATATTTTGGTTGGTGGGGGGAAGCGTATTTCTGGGCCAAGAGCTACATCCCCATTAAGGATCCGTCCCCCAAGGGAGATTACGGGGTCGTGCCAATCACCGGTACTCGTTGGATTAAACCCGTCTATCTCTGCAACCTCAGTGAGCATATAGCGCTGTTTCAGTATAGGATTTGATGAGAAATCACCCGCCGCGAGGATCACTCCCATTTCAGATCTAATGCTATTTCCGTCCACCACAACCCCCCTCACGCGGCCATTTTCAACAAAGAGATCTTCCATGGATGTTGAGGTTCTTATTTCTACGCCAAGCTTTTTGGCGCGCTTCGACAGGTGATGAATAAGCGTACGGGAATTCGGAAGGATATTGTGCATGCGTGGCTGGGTGTGGGGCGGTTCTGGCATTGGGCCGTAAAAAATAAGTCCCAGGCTAATAAGCCATTCAAAGGTGGGTGGTGTATTTTCAACCAGAATGCGCCTTAGTTTTGTATTATCTCGACCTTTGAGGTGTGTTCCATGGAATAATTCCATATCCGCGTAGTGTTGGTCTGGCGTGTCAGTTATGCCCCTGTTTCGCTGATGTTGTGACGAACTTGTTGTGATTGAGCCAACCGACCAGCCGGTAGTTCCACCCAAAGTTGAATTCTTTTCAATAATCAGGGCCTTTGCCCCGTTTTCAGCCGCTGAGATTGCGGCCGCTAGGCCGGCACTTCCAGTTCCGACTACGATGATATCGAACGTCAAGCGTGTACACCGTTTTCGTGTTCTATCCGTTCGTTTACCATTCTACGCGCGAGTGTGACCCCCCGATCATTGTGGACTGCCATCATCAGGTCGTGTGGACCGTCAAGCTTTAATAATTTGTGTTGCTCTTCGAGAATAGTTTGGTCCTCGTCGAATGTTTGTTCGATTGCTTTTTGAATTTTTTCTGTTGTCTGATCATCACCGTA
>CAZOHS010000004.1:0-54337 GCA_964579285.1 uncultured Rhodospirillaceae bacterium
TTAACGACTGGCACTTACTTTCAGAAAAAATGCCTTTTGGTGGCTACAAACAATCAGGTATTGGCCGCGAATTTGGGGAGGAAGGCATGAACGAATATACCGAGGTAAAGGCATTGCACGTAGATGATGCAAAGACGCGAGAAAACAAGCCGTGGTACGATATGTTAGTCCCTCGAGATGCTGCTGAATAAACAATGATCTGTAGGAGCCAACCATGTTCAACGTAGCCATTGTGGGTATGGGTAGATGGGGACAAACACTTATAAACTCCGTGTCAGGAAGTAGTGAGGAAATTAAATTTATTGCTGGCACTACGCGGACCCTATCCAAGGTAGCTAGTTATGCGGAGGCAAAAAGTATAAGGCTATACGAAACTTATGAAGAAGTTTTATCCGACGCAGATGTTGAAGCCGTGGTCCTTGCTTCACCACACACGGTTCATTTCGAACAGATAATGGCGGCAGTAGCCGCCGACAAACACATTTTTTGTGAGAAGCCATTTTGTTTGACTGGCGCTCATGCCCGTATCGCGCTAGATGCGATCTCATCAAAGGGCCTTAAAGTCGCTATTGGCCATAATCGCAGGTTTTCACCAAACGCCATCAAACTAAAGGAAATGATAGACGCCGGAGAGTTGGGAAAAATGGTCCAAATAGAGGGAAATTTTTCGGCAAACATGGTCGGTTATAATGGCGAATGGCGCGAGAGCCGCGATGAGAGCCCAGCCGGAGGTATGACGTCACTCGGTATTCACGCGGTTGATATGTTCGTAAATCTCTTTGGACGTGTGGCCAGCGTTCAAGCTGTTAGTAGGCGCGTTGCATTGCCCTTCGATATTGATGATGCAACTGGGGTTCTTTTGGATTTTGAAGACGGACAGTTAGGTTATTTGGGTACAGTCGCGGCGACAGGGTCCTTATGGCAAGTTCGGGCATTTGGTTCCGGGGGTTGGGGATGTATCTTCGGCCACGACCAGTTTACCGCGCAGAAGACCGATGGCAGCGTAATTTCTGAAAATTGGGACGGCTATGAATACCCAGGTTTGCCCACAATTAGGGACCAAATGGAAGCTTTTAGCCGCTATTGTAAAGGCGGTGATCAATTTCCGGCAACACCAGATCAGATACTTCACGCAACACAAATTCTAGAGGCTATTATTAAGTCCACGACAACCGGTATGAAGGAAACGGTTGGTTAGGGTCCGCTCATATTATCTAAATTTGGGCATTGGGTTGTATGAATTTTCAGTATTTTGAATATTGGGCCTTATCGGTTAAAACCATGCGGGCTTCCTCGGTTCGAATGTAAGGGCTGTGCTGAGATATAAAGGAGATAGATCCGTGCCTCTTGATATAGCCTATTCAGTCTGTCCACACGATTGTGCTAGCAGTTGCACTTTGGATGTAGAGCTAGAAACTCCCTACACGATTGGTCGCGTTCGTGGTTCTCCCGCTAACGACTACACTGCTGGGGTCGTCTGCGCCAAGGTGGCGCGCTACGCGGAACGCGTTCATCACCCGAATAGATTGACCCAACCGCTCCGACGTAAAGGCCCAAAGTCAGCCAATTCCACGCTCTCTGACTTTGAGACAATCTCATGGGATGAGGCATTAGATATAGTTGCTGAAAACTATATTTTAGCGGGCCAGAAATATGGCCCTGAAACCGTATGGCTTTATAATTACGCCGGTACAATGGGTAAGGTGCAACGTGATGGCGTTCAAGGCCTTCGAAATGCGATGGGCTATTCGCGCCAGCACAATACAATTTGCTCATCAATGATGTTAGCAGGCATGAAGGCCGGCCTTGGTGCTCAGAAGGGTTGTGACCCGCGGGAATTTGCGGAATCTGACTTGATTATTATCTGGGGTTCTAATCCCGCCTTTACTCAAATTAATTTGATGACCCACATAAGTCGTGCCCGCAAAGAACGTGGTGCTAAATTAATTGTCATTGATCCCTATCTAACTGCAACTGCTCGACAGGCGGACATGCATATTCGACCGCGACCCGGCACAGATGCTGCCTTGGCTTGTGGGATTATGCACGTTTTGTTTCGCGATGGTTTTGCTGATAGAGATTACATGGATAAATTTGCGGATGATCCGGCCGCTCTCGAAGAACACCTTGGTTCACGAGACCCTGAATGGAGTTCTAAGCTGACCGGGGTGCCTGTTGCAAAAATAGAAGCACTCGCGGCTGATTACGGGGCTATAGAACGGTCGATTATTCGAATGGGATATGGCTTTTCGCGCTCTCGTAACGGGGCGTCGTCGTTACATGCTGTAAGTTGTTTGCCGGCCGTCAGGGGAGCCTGGAAAAACCCAGGGGCTGGCCTGTATGGGTCTACGGGGGATAATTTCACGATAGATATTTCGCTCATTACGGGTCAAGAGGACCCCAGTATTCGCCAACTTGATATGTCGCGGCTTGGGCCAATACTGGCCGGGGAAACGGAGCCACTTCGCGGTGGGTCACCGGTCACCGCGATGCTGGTTCAGAGCTCAAACCCTGCTGTTGTCGCTCCGGAATCAAGACGAGTGCAGGAAGGATTATTACGAGATGATATGTTTCTCTGCGTACACGAGCAGTTTTTGACGGATACTGCGAAGTTAGCAGATATTGTGCTTCCTGCGACAACCTTTCTAGAGCATGACGACCTTTATACGTCCTACGGCCAACCTTTTCTGCAACTTGGCCCTCAGGTAATTAAGCCGCTTGCAGAAGTGCGAAGTAATCACGATATGTTGAGTGCGCTGGCTACTCGGCTAGGGGCCGGTCACCGCTCTTTCACTATGGCTGCGTGGGACGTAATTGACGAAGTATTGCAAACCAACGGATACGGTGGTGCCGCAGAGCTTGAGAAAAAACGGTTTATCGACATTAGCCCAACATTCGAGGAGAGGCATTTCCTAAATGGCTTTCCACAACCAAATGGCAAATTTCGATTTCGCGCGAACTGGGCTGAATTAGGTCCGGATTACAGCGAACTCTCAAGTTTGCCGGATTTTTCTGAAATTATTGATGAGGTCGACGCGTTCAGGCCGTTTCGTTTGATTACAGCTCCATCCCGAAACTACCTCAATAGCAGTTTTACAGAAACCGAAACTTCCATTCGTAGTGAACAACGCCCCACGCTAATGATTAACCCCACGGATTGCGTCGACCTTGGAATCACTGATGGGGATCGCATTAGAATCGGAAACGAGAGAGGAGATTTGATATTACATTGCCAAGTTTTCGAGGGGGTTGATTGTGGGGTCGTGGTAGTCGAAAGCATTTGGCCGAACAATGCTTTTGAGGAGGGTATCGGAATTAATCTTCTGATTAGTGCTGACCCCGGAAGACCGAATGGCGGGGCGGTATTCCATGATACAGCAATTTGGATACGTGCCGCCTAGGGCCCGATTAGTTTATACTTGAGGTATTAGTTTTTTATGAATTCGCTTGGCTTTGATAAAAAACCAAAGGACACACGCGTTGTGGTCGCCATGTCCGGTGGTGTCGACAGTTCTGTTACGGCATCGCTGCTAGCCGAACAGGGTTACGACGCGATTGGGGTAACCTTGCAGTTGTACGATCACGGTGAAGCAATCAAACGCGCGAAAGCTTGTTGCGCGGGCCAGGATATCTTCGACGCCAAGCAGGTCGCGGAAACGATTGGAATACCGCATTACGTGCTTAATTATGAAGCGCGTTTTCGATCAGAGGTCATCGACGCTTTCGCGGACAGCTACGTACGGGGAGAAACACCGATTCCCTGCGTTTTATGTAATCAAACGGTTAAATTTCGAGACCTACTCGCGACCGCGCGGGACTTAGAGGCGGATGCTCTTGCGACCGGACATTATCTGCGTCGCGAAAACGTAGATGGTAGGGGCGTTTTATTTCGTGCTGAGGATAGCATGCGCGATCAGAGTTATTTCCTTTTTGCAACGACCCAAGAGCAGGCCGATTTTCTGCGATTTCCGTTGGGGACCTTGGCCAAGGACGACGTGCGTTCTCATGCGAACCGCTTTGGCTTGCCCGTTGCGCAAAAGCCGGACAGCCAAGACATTTGTTTTGTGCCAAATGGTGACTACGCTTCGGTTGTAGAAAGGATACGTCCTGGCGCGCTGGAACCGGGCGACATCATTGATGTCGACGGCAAGGTGCTGGGTCAACATGAAGGAATTATCAATTATACAGTTGGACAGCGCCGTGGGATAGGAATTGGAGGTTTCGACAAACCCCTTTACGTAATAAAGATAGAACCTGCAACACGCCGGATTACCGTTGGTCCGGCATCTAAACTAGGACAAAAAGACATCCACTTGTCTGGGGTCAATTGGCTGGGAGATAAGAATAATTTGGAAAGTAGTCAACGCGTTTCGATAAAGGTTCGCTCGACACAGGAACCAGTCCCGGCAACACTTTTGTTCGATAGCCATAATATGGAGGCAAAAGTTGTACTGGAAACCCCAGAGCGAGCAGTTGCCCCTGGTCAGGCATGTGTTTTTTATGATGGGGAACGTTTGCTTGGAGGCGGATGGATTCAAAATGGAGCTTGAATGCACTCAATGCTGCTGCTTGACGAAGGTTTGGCTAACCCCTATATCCAGCCACCCTGTGGCGGAGTAGCTCAGCTGGTTAGAGCAGCGGAATCATAATCCGCGTGTCGGGGGTTCGAGTCCCTCCTCCGCTACCACAATCGCCTTATCTTCCTCCAAGATAAGAGGGTTTTGTTGGAGCTATTTGGTGCAGGTTTAAAGCCGTTTCGTCTTTTTTACTCCATGCAAGTTCAAACGGATAAACCTCTTGGAAGAAAGGTTGTCTATATCTCAGTCCATGAATTGGATTTTGCTGGGCGACGAAAAGTTCGTGCAGTACTTATAATAATACCTATTGCTTATTATTTATTTAACTAGGAGTGATATAAATGTACGCTCTAAAGATAGCGCTCACTGCGAGATGATAGTCGATGATGCGTAATACAGAAGTGCTATATGCAAAAGCGGTGAAATTTCACCGGGCCGGCCGATTGCCCGAGGCAATTAAACTCTATTCAGATATTTTACGCTTAAACCAAGACGATGCTAAAATTCTTTATCTACTCGGTTCTGCTCATCTCCAGATTGGGGGTCCGAGTGATGCTGTTAGGCCGCTTGAGCGAGCAACTGTTCTGCAACCCGAAAATGCTGCGGCGCATAATAATTATGGCGTGGCGCTTCGTGAACTTGGGCAGCCACTAGACGCACTAAAAGCCCTCGACCGGGGGGTTGATCTTGAACCGCGGGATGCCGAACTGCATAACAATCGCGCGACTGTTCTTCAACTGCTTGGACGGCTGGATGACGCAATAGCTGCGTACGACCTCGCTTTGGCGCTCAATCCTAATTACCCTGAAGCACTGCTAAATTGGGGCACCGCACTTGAAGAACTCGAACGCTTACCAGAGGCGTTGGTGCATTACGATCAAGCGCTGGAACTTAGATCGGACTTTCCAGAAGCCCACTATAATCGCGGTAACGTTCTGGGAATGCTTAAGCGAACCGAGGATGCGCTAGCGTCATTCGACGAAGCTCGAAAACTCAAACCCGACTATGCCGATGCGCACTGGAACAAGGCTTTGACGTTGATATCCGCAGGTAAGTATACGGAGGGTTGGGAGCTGTATGAGTGGCGAATAAAAAAGGCGAATTCTGAACAGATTTATCCGACCTTTCCCCGACCTTCGTGGCGTGGTAGCGAGGATTTGCGTGGCAGAACCCTTTTTGTTCATTCTGAGCAGGGGCTCGGTGATGTAGTCCAGTTTTGCCGATATCTGCCACTTCTTGATGCCCGCGGTATCCAGATAGTTTTCGAAACACCAATTCCACTTCTGCCACTTGTCTCGTCGTTGGCAGGCGATATGACGATATTGGCTAAAGGGACGGTGCTACCCCACTTTGACGCTTACTGCCCGCTTCTCAGCCTTCCTTATTCATTCGGGACCACAATCGATACTGTGCCAAAGGAGATTCCCTACCTTTCAGCCGATACCGATCGGGTCAAGTTGTGGCAACGCAGACTTGGCCTAAAAGACCGCCTCAGGGTTGGCATGGCTTGGTCAGGGACAACCGGAGCAAGAAAACTCGGCAAGCGAAGTATTCCATTAGAGGCCTTATTGACTTTTATGGAACTGCCCATTGAGCTCCATTCGCTGCAAGTCACGTACCAAGAGATTGATTTACGAACACTTGAGCGGAATCCTGAAATCCGACAACATCAGGATACGCTGACAGATTTCGCAGAGACAGCCGCGCTGATTGAGTGCCTTGATCTCGTGATTACTATAGATACTAGTGTCGCCCATGTTGCCGGGGCTTTGGGAAAACCCGTATGGATCCTACTTGCTTTTGACGCAGATTATCGCTGGATGGTAGAGCGAGAGGATTCTCCGTGGTATCCAACGGCGCGGTTGTTTCGCCAACCCAAACCTGGCGATTGGCAGAGTGTTATTACTTGCGTTACGGCGGCGTTAGCGATGGAATTATCCGGGCAGAATATAGAAAGAGGTTAGAGATATTTGGGCATAATTGGGTAATTTTTTGTCAAATTTTTGTACCATTTAACCAAAGCTAGTTTTAGGAGCGGGATGTAAGAGTATTTGTAGGGATAGGGAGACCCAAATTTTCCCGAAGCAATTTGCTCTCATATTTTTCACGGAAAACTTTACGTTGCTGTAGTATGGGGATGACCTGGTCGACAAATTCGTTCAATTCATCCGGGTATGTTAACGACATAATATTAAACCCATCGGCCGCACCACCGTCCACCCACTCTTCCATCGAATCGGCGATCTCTTCCGCAGTGCCGCAGAGTATGCGGTGTCCCCGGACACCGGTAACCTCTTGGTATAGCTGAGAAATAGTGAAATTATGCCGACGGGCGAGATCTATGACAATTTTTTGACGCCCTTGCTGTTCTGCCCCTCGCGGGATTTCCGGTAAGGGACCGTCTAAAGGGTAGTCTGAAAGATCGATACCGAGGATATTAGATAAGCGGTCTATACCCACTTCCGGGTGTATAAGTGCATTGATTTTACGTAACTTTTCTTCGGCTTCGCGACGTGTTTTGCCGACAATTGGGAGGAGTCCAGGCATCACGTTAATTTCATTAGCCGAACGGCCAAACGCGGCGGCACGAGTTTTCACGTCCGAATAAAATGCCCGCGCATCATCAACGTTCTGTTGCACCGTGAAGATCACTTCAGCCGTTTCAGCGGCGAGTGCGCGTCCCAATTGCGACTGACCTGCTTGCACAATTATAGGCCGGCCTTGCGGTGATCGTTCTATGGTCAGTGGGCCGCGGACGGAAAAGTATTTACCCTTATGGTTCAAGCGGTGCAGTTTTTCTGGGTCGTAGAATGCCCCGCTCAACTTATCTTCTATTACAGCGTCGTCCTCCCAGCTATCCCACAACCCAACGACGACTCGTGCGAACTCTGCTGCTTTTTCATACCGGTCAAAAGGTTTAGGGTGTGCGTCAACACTGAAATTTTGTGCTTCAGCAGGAGCAGATGACGTGACCAGATTCCATCCTGCGCGGCCTCCACTAATACGGTCTAGTGATGCAAATTGTCGGGCGACGTGAAATGGGTCGAGGTAGGTGGTTGTTGCGGTGCAGATTAAACCAATGTTCTTTGTCGCCATCGCTAGTGCAGACAGGAGGGTAAGAGGTTCGAGACGTAACGCCTCGGGCGTACGACGTAGCTTGTGTATATCATCACCATAGAAGAATGCATTGGTATCCGCGGTGAATATAAAATCAAAGAGGCCGCGTTCCCCAATCCTAGCTATTTCTATGTAATGTTGGATGTCTAGGGCAGCACCTTTTTGGGTCGATGGGTCGCGCCATGCTGCAATGTGATGTCCTCCACCCAACATAAAAAGTCCTAGTTTCATCGTCTTACGGACCTCGATCTTAGAAAGATGTAATCACGGAAGGTTGCTGTTAGTTATTGAAATTTTTTCTTCAAAGGGTTTTCTTAGCTTTTAATTGGTTAAATGCGTCGCTAGAAAATCGGCCATAGGTAACCGTGTCACGTGATACAGGTTGTGGCAACAGTGGATGCCCTCGGGTTCATAGTGGGTTACAATTTCTTTCGCATTCACAGCTTCTTTTTCTAGCCTGAGCGCCTGGCTGAATGGAATGAGGTCATCCTTAACCCCGTGCTGTAAATAGAGCGCACATTCAATTTCCTCGGCGCAATCCGACAGATTAATACACTGTAGCTCCTTTCGTCCCTTTTCGGGGTCGGTTTCTCCGGCACAATAAGTGAAGCCATTCCGCGTCATTTCATGCATGTCCCACCAAAAACTATCGAGTTCATATAAGACGCCCCAACAAACGCACGCGGCGATACGCTTGTCGTGCGCCGCACTTCGAGGAGCGTAATACCCTCCAAAGCTCCGTCCAAGGATGCCAAATTTTGAGTCATCTATATCTGTTCTTGTTTCGAGATAGTCTATTACCGCGGACGTAAAACGCTCAAAGTCCGGGCGGATTTTGGTTTGGAAAAACATTTCGCCTTGGCCAGGGCCATCAAACGCAAAAGTAGCCATTCCTCGATGGTGGCACATGTTCTCAAACAAATAGCTTTCCTCTTTGGTGCTTTCCAGGCCACCTATCAGGATCGCACAGGGCGGGTTAACCGCGCCGACAGGTTTTCTCAAGAAACCTGGGATACTTAAACCGTCAAATGGGATATTTATTCTTTCAGCAGGCGGATAAAGGTATGGGGCGGCTCTGTCATAAAGGGCAACTTTTCGTTTTTGGCCAGCTTCTCGAAGGTCTGGACGCTCGAACATATAAAATTGAGCGTAGTGGTAATACATGCACGCTTTCCAGAGATAGATACCTGCGGAGAGGTTGTTATTAGTCCTTAGACGATCTTCCGCTAAGTGCTCGTATCTATCACCGATACTCGTTACGACTTCATACCAGTCACCCCACCCCGAACACTTATCCAGAATTTCGTCTATATCGGCGGCCTCAAGTCCGTCACCTATCATCCGACCTTTGCTACTTTCCATCACGGAAGCGATTACGTTATGACTATTATTCAAGGTTAAATCCTTTGCATTGTGTAAATAACGGTTAACAGGAAATCGATTTCCCGCATGGGTGTGTAGAGCTAGAACAAATGATAACGATGTTGCTCGCTAAAAAGAATTGTTTTCATATCGCTAGGAAAATTTTACGGGCCGCCAACCTAGCATCTAGACTTAGCTCACAAGATTAACGTTTTCTGGGTCAATTAGTGCCCGCTTAAATGTACCGAATCAAGGTCTAGGGAGCATTAAATGCACTTCTTAACTTACCGTAACATCCTAATATAAAACGAAAAATTCTATATAAAAAAAGAGCAAAACGCTTGTCCATTATTGCCTTTATCAGCTATATCATAATTGGGCTGTAATGGTGTTGCCTTAGTTTGATTTGGATACCAAACTTCGCGTGTGATATAGCGGTCGCGCATATCTGGCAAATATTTGTTTATAGTTAGTGGAACGGAAATGGCTGGTCGAAAGAAAAAGTCAGTTAAACCAGTAGCTCGCAACTTCAACGTGATCTATGAAGATGGCAGCCTTAGTTCTAACCGACGGGTGCCTGGAGAACTCCTTATTGATCCATTTGGTGTGGAAGACATGATGGACCTTGCTCGAGCCGCTATTGAAAAACAGGACCGCGAAATAGAGGAGCGCTCAGGTGTTCCAAAACCGGCAATTAAGGAAATTAAAAAGGCGTGACCACGTTGTTTAATCGGGTAAGGGACATGTTGCTGGCGCCCTTTTTTTACGTGTTACTTAACCATCGATTCGATAACTTTCCGCTGTCGTTTCACTACTAACAATTCTGAGAGAATTGCTTTTGATGGACGTTATGATTAAACGGGCATGAAAAGTTTTACCGTAAATAATAGCCGGAAGAACCAACCAAATGGGGCAAGCCAAGGAATACGATTATATAATTGTGGGCGCTGGAAGTGCGGGTTGTCTTCTTGCTTATCGGCTCGGCGCCAACCCTGAAAACCGAATACTGGTTATCGAAGCAGGAGGGCCCGATACCGATCCTTTAATTCATATCCCACTTGGGCTGGGAAAAATGCACGATAAGCGGGCCCACGATTGGGGCTATGATGCTGAACCTGAAGAGAGCATGCAGGGGCGCCGGATAGAGGCGATGCGGGGTAAGGTTGTTGGTGGATCTTCGTCTATCAATGTTATGGCCTATGTCCGAGGCCATCGAGGCGATTATGATCGCTGGGCCGCCAACGGCGCAACGGGTTGGTCGTATGCTGACGTATTGCCCTACTTCCGAAGGATGGAGTCCTGGGAAAAAGGTGCAGACGTATGGCGGGGTGGGGACGGCCCCCTCCAAACTCAGTCTGCTCGCTCTTTGGACCCTCTCTGGGAGGCATGGATAGAGGCGGGTAAGTCCTCTGGGATCGGTTTCACTGAGGACTATAACGGCGAGAAACAAGAGGGACTCGGACGGAGCCAGTCGACGATCTATAAAGGTCGTCGACATAGTGCTGCGACGGCATTTTTGCGCCCTGCCATTAGACGTGGCAATGTAACCTTACGCGACAGTACACTGGTAACCAAAGTTGTGATGGACGGCAATCGGGCCGTGGGTGTTACCTGTTCGCGGCTCGGAAAATCCGACCAAATTAATGCCGAGAAAGAAGTCATTTTATCAGGGGGTGTGTTTAACTCTCCACAACTCCTGATGTTATCGGGCATAGGGCCAGCCCATCATCTTCGAGAGGTGGGCATTGAGCCAATCATTCACTCTCCCAATGTTGGACAAAACCTGCAGGACCATCTCGCAGTACAGCCGACGGCTTCGCGTCCGATCGCGGGGCCGTTCCGTAAGTCGATGCGCGCAGACAGGATGGCCGCGTCGATCGCTCTGGCGCATATGTTTGGACTGGGCCCGGCCACCGTATTACCAGGGGGTTTGCACGGCTTCGTAAAAACGAAATCCGGTCTATCGACAACAGACATCCAATTTTTGTTCCGGGGGGCGCCCGGTAATGCCCACCTCTGGTTTCCTGGTATACGCGCTCCATACAAAGATGGTTTCGGACTGCGCCCAGTATTATTACATCCCGAAAGTCGGGGCGAGGTATTGCTGAGGTCAGCAGATCCGCATGACAAAGTGCGTATCCGCCAAAACTTTCTGGCTGTTGCGGGAGACCTGGAGACCCTGAGGACGGGCGTGAAGCTCGCTCGAGAAATGCTGCACCAGCCCGCGATGGAAAAGATGCGGGGAACCGAAATCGTGCCGGGCCCAAAAATTAAGACTGACGACGAGATCGATCAGTGGATCAGGCAAACCGCGATAACGGCCCACCACCCATCTTGTACGACCGCTATGGGTGCTGGCGAGGAAGCGGTTTTAGATACCGAATGCAGGGTAAAAGGTGCGGAAAACCTACGTGTTATAGATGCCTCGGCAATGCCTGACCTTGTTTCAGGAAATATTCACGCGGCAGTACTTGTTATTGCGGAAAAGGTAAGCGACCATATCCTTGGCAATACTTATCTAAAACCCGCGACGAACGCATAAATACCAGGGAGGCGGTTATGGCGGAACAAGCAACTAATGAATTTCGAGTTGGTGGATATCGGTTAGAAAGACCGTTTAAAATTAGACGCCTAGGGCATTTTGGGTTTTATGCTAACGATATGGAGAAGTCCCTTGAATTTTATCGAGATTTGTTGGGGTTTCAAATTACCGATGACCTAGATTTCGGTCCTCGCGCTAAAGATCCCCAAGACGTCGAAGGTCTCGGGGAGACGCGAGGCTTCTTTATGCGTTATGGAACGGATCATCATGCCTTCGTCTTATTTCCTTGGAAGGTTCGGAAGGCCATCGACTACAATGATACTTTGGCTGATGACGCAACCACGAACCAAATAACGTGGCAAGTTGGTAGTTTGCAGGAAGTGAGAGATGCGACTGATTGGTTTAAGAGGGTTGGGGTGCCATACGGGAGGACGGGGCGCGACATTCCTGGGTCGAATTGGCATGTTTACCCGGTTGATACAGACGGCCGTGTTAACGAGCTTTTTTATGGCATTGAGCAAATCGGGTGGAACGGGCTTTCAAAACCGCAAAACATGTATGATCAGAAATTCATGGAAGCGCCTGAGCTTCCTTACATGCGGGAAGCGGAGGAAGTTCGCATTGCCCAAGAGGCAGGGATAGATCTTCGGACAGGGACAAACTCTTTGGAAATAGGGGACGCCGACTTTGACGTGGGAGGCGTAATGCTGCCGCGACCATTTAAAGTCACCGGGATCGGCCCCGTTGGCCTTTTTACAAATAAGATGGAGGAAACCTTAAGTTTTTATGAAAAGCGATTGGGGTTTGTTATCACTGAATCTATCGATTGGAATGGAGAAACCTGTCATTTTCTCCGCTGTGGCGCCGAGCACCATTCTTTAGCTTTGTATCCCCTGGCACTGCGAAATGAGCTTGGGCTTACCGAACGGTCGACAAATATGTCGTTTGGCGTTCGCGTAAATGATTATGATCAACTAAAAGATGCAATTCGCTGGTTAGCCGAAAAGGGTGTCGAAATTCGATATTTTCCATCCGAGTTGTTCCCGGGGATGGATTATTCAGCAATAGCAATCGATCCGGATGGTCACGCGATACAGCTTTACTACCATATGGAACAAATCGGTTGGGACGGGCGACCGAGACCCGCCAATGAACGCCGTAAAATTGATAATGGCAACTGGCCGGAGACACTGGATGCGGCGTCCGACGCTTTTGCCGGCGAACAATTTTTGGGCCCGTGGGGTTGATTGGTTTACGGCGGGATCGGCGGATAAATACATGAAATTTTCGTTTTTTATGATGCCAACGCATCATCCTACGGAAAACCCTACGTTGGCGTTTCATCGAGATATAGATTTAATTCCTTATGTTGAAGGCCTCGGCTTTGACTCCTTTCATATAGGAGAACATCACTCAGGAGGCTGGGAGACGATGCCGTCACCCGAAATGGCCTTGTCCATGGCGGCTGCGAAAACCCATCGAATTCGCTTGGGTACGTCAGTGGTAAATCTTCCTTTTCATCACCCATTTCATGTTGCTGAGCGTGCAGCATTCCTAGACCATTTATCATACGGCCGCGCGGTACTCGGGATAGGGCC
This sequence comes from uncultured Rhodospirillaceae bacterium, assembly GCA_964579285.1. GTDB lineage: Bacteria > Pseudomonadota > Alphaproteobacteria > MPNO01 > UBA830 > JAYZQT01. The sequence goes on from CAZOHS010000004.1 coordinate 13,197, forward strand.
GTCAAGCTTGGTTACCGATAAGAAGCTTTTCAATATCGAGAGTGATGCAGGGCGGCGGATGATGTCAGAATCTGCTGATATAATTGTTCGCCTCCTCGAAGCCGACGAACCCATTAGCCATGACGGGGAGTTCTGGAAATTTAACGATCTGTGGTTGCAATTAAAGTCATATCAGCAACCCCGCCTACCTCTCGCTTTGCCGACTACCGGCGGGGCTGCAAGCCTTGATCTAGCGGCTAAACATGACATGGAGATTTGGTCGCCTTGCGGTCTAAACAGGCCGGGCAACGGAGTTTTTACGCAATTCTGGAACGATTATGAACGCGCCTGCGAACGCCATGACAAAACAGCAGATCGCGATAAATGGCATTTAGTGAGCAATTTCTATTTGGCTGATTCACGAGAAGAAGCGTGGTCTGACGTAAGAGAGGGAATCCTGAGAGAAACCGGTTATTTTCTCTCAATCGGCTTTAAACCCTTGTACGAAGCGTACAAAGATCAACCGGCATCGGAAATAACAGCTGAATCCGCGGTAGAGCGGCGTGATTGGTTGGTGGGGACCCCCGATGACGCGATCCAATGGATAGAGAATAAACTAGACGAAAACGGAGATTTTGGCGGTGTCATGCTCACCACACACGAGTGGGCGAGTTCTGAAAAGCTCCGTCGCTCGTTTGAACTTTTCGCCCGATATGTCATTCCGCATTTTAATTCCGGCAGATACAACTACGCCGCGCAGGCGAGGGCCTTGGCCGAAGAGCACGATAGCGCGGGGGGCGTGGTTTTAAATACCGGCGACCGGCCTTCCAATTTGGAAACAAAATAGAACTGCTTTATTGAGGTGGAAGAGGACAGGGTATGGCACGAAATACGCTAACCGCTGCGGAGGCTGTCGTGGACGCCTTAATCGAAGAGGGAATAGAGGTCGTGTTCGGGATGACCGGAGACACCGTGTTGCCATTGTTAGATGCTTTGTATCATCGAAAGAAGGAGATTCGATACATCACGGCAAGGGTGGAAACAGGTGCAACGGCGATGGCTGATACGTACTCGCGTGTGACCGGTAAAGTGGGTTGTTGCCTGTTCCACGTAGGTCCAAGTATAGCGAACACGGTGTTGGGTGCTTGGACGGCACAAAAGGATGCCGTGCCATTGTTAATCATGTCAGCAAACATGGATACTTTTCGACTAGAACGTAATATCTGGCATGAGTTTGACGTTATGAGTGTCTACAGTAACTTTACAAAATGGCAGGGCCAGCTGACGCAAGCAAAGGACGTGCGCCGCTTGATGCGAAACGCATTTCAAGCAGCTAAATCGGGGATGCCGGGCGTCGTACACATAGACTTTCCAAAGGATATTTTGCCGCATCCGGCGGATGTCGAATCCACAGACCTCTCGCTTTTAGGTGGTTCCCATTCGAACGCGCTTTCAAATCGCCCACGGCCGGAAGCCTGGGCTGTTGAAAAAACCGCGAAGATCCTTAAAGAGGCGCAAGCCCCACTTATAATAGCGGGGAGGGGCGTTCGTTGGTCGAACGCTTGCGAACCACTGGCTAGTGTCGTCGAGGCACTTTCTATTCCAGTTGTCACGACCGAGATGGGGCGTGGCACGATTAGTGAAGATCACCCACTTTCGGCAGGGATAATTGGCCACTTCGGACACTCCGCGGCTAATGCGCTACTGCGGCAAGCCGATGTTGTGCTCGGGTTGGGGTCGCGGTTTTTGAACGTCAATACAATCAATTGGTCTATGATTCCAGCAGAGACAAAAATCATTCAAGTTGAAGCTGACCCACTGGAGATTGGAAAACAATATGCGGTCGAGTTGGGCATTAACGCGGATCCAGGTAGTTTTCTCGAAGAGCTTGTGACTTGTCTTGGTGTGTCTGTGCCGTTTGAAGAGACCCGAGCCGACCACGCCAACGTTAAGCGGGTAGCCAAACTTATAAAGGAGCAAGAAGCACAATTTTACGATACCGACCTTGAAGCTATTCCCATAAAGCCTCAACGGATCAATATCGCAATAGAGGAGGTCTGCGAAAGGGACGCTATATACGTGTTTGGGTCTGGTCTGCACACTCAATTTGCTCATGGACTGAAGGTTCGATCTCCCGAACAATACAATTGGTCCGCTGGTTCGGGTACTATGGCCTGGGCATTGCCAGGCGCTATAGGCGCCAAGCTTGCTTTTCCGGAACGCCAAGTTGTCGTTTGCATCGGAGACGGCGACTTTGGCATGAATGCTCAAGAGATCGAAACCTCTGTCCGTGAAAACGCACCCATAATTGTTATTGTTTATAATGACTGCAGCTTTGGTGCTCTGCGGGTTTTCCAGAAAGCACACTATGGGGAGCGTTATATTGGATCGCACTTTGGCCAGACTGACCATGCAAAGCTAGCTGAGGCGTATGGGGCGAGAGGAGAGAAAGTTGAAAAGCCGAAAGACCTGGTGCCCGCACTTCGACGTGCCGTTGAGGCAAGCGTAACCAGCGTAATAGATGTTATGATAGATGGGTGGGAACCCCATTACCGTGAAGCTGAATTTGCCGAGTTTCATAAATTTTAATTACTTTGGTCTGAGCTTTTACTGGTGATTGAATTTCGACCCTTTTCTGGTGGTTTTGGCGCGGAAATTTGCGGCCTAAAGCCTAGTAATCCCTTTCCAGCGTCGCTGGCTCAGCTAATCGTTACGGGTATGGATCAGTATGGTATTTGTCTTATCCGAAATAACAAAGCTCTAAAGGACGAGGACCATTTGGCGCTTGGGCGCTTGTTAGGTCCATTAATGCGCCAAAAGATGCAACAAACTGTTTCGAAGCGGGGTATTCGCCTCTCAACGGACGAATTAATAGATGTAGGCAATCTTGATGAGCGTGGAAATATTCATTCCGAAGATGATCCACGGCGGGCTTTCCATAAAGGCAATCTCTTGTGGCATTCTGATGTTACGTTTGACCAAAAACGCGCCACTTATTCGCTTTTAGCTGCACATCTAATACCTCCAGTCGGCGGTGACACCGAGTTTGCGGATATGGCAGGTGCGTATTTGGCCTTATCAAGCGACCTGAAAGAGCAGATCAGCGGTCTAAGTGCAGAACATTCTATTTGGTATTCGCGGGCGCGGAGTGGAATGGCGGACGTGAGCCCCGAAATAAGGGAGACCCGGCCTCCCGCAAGACATCCACTCGTTAATGTTAACCATAGGACCGGCGAAAAATCTCTTTACCTAGCGAGCCACGCGTCCCATGTGGTTGGATTATCAAAAGCCACCGGCCGTGACTTGCTTAAAATGCTGACGTTACACGCCACCCAGACGCGCTTTATTCACCGACACGAATGGCGAGTGGGCGATATAATGATTTGGGATAACTTAAAAACAATGCATCGTGGCGTGCCTTTCGATGACGCTAAGTACCCACGAGATATGCGACGCGTTACTGTACTGGAAGAGTAACGCTTCCGCAGGTAATGACCCTAATTTGCGTTTTTATGTTCGAGGTCCACCAAAGCAAGATTTAGCTTTTGGCGATGAAAACGCGCCCAAAAATATACGGCGAATATGCAAATACCACCCACCGCGACGGGAATTCTGAAGCCCACGAAATCAGCGGCTACACCCATTACCAATGCACCAATTGCTGGTGTTCCCAGCCAGAGCATCCCGTAAAGACTGACTACACGGCCACGAATTGAATCGGGCACTATAGTTTGAACGAGAGACTGCGCTATGATGCCGCTTCCATTAAGAACGAAACCCCATCCAGCAAAAACACAAGCTGCGACCCAGAAAATGTTGCTAGAGATGAAAGCAATTTGCGACACGGCAATTAGAAGTATCAGAATGATTAATATATTTGGTAGTCCGGACAACTTCCCACGTCTGGAGAGCCAAAGACCCGAAAAAAGCGAACCTAAACCAGCCGCACCCGTTAAAATAGCCAACCCGTCCGCTCCTCTCTCAAACACCGCGTCAGTAAATCCCGGCAACATCTCGGCCGTGGCTCGACCAAAAAAAGAAAAAACGAACAACAAGATCATTAAGGGAGCGATAAAGTTGTGTTGGGAGACATATTTGAAACCCTCAGCAATTTCTCCAGGAACCGCCGCAATTGATTTTTTTACGGAGGGCCTGCGGTCGATGCGAATCATATATAGGGTGGCGAGCATCGGACAATAGCTAAAGGCATTGAAAAGGAACGTGTATCCAACACCAAATTTTAGAATTATCAGTGCTGAAAGGGCAGGTCCAATCAATCTAGAGGTGTTCCAAATTGTGGAATTAATGCCAATAGCGGAAGTAAGTTCCTGCTTTGAAACAATCGTTCCAATCAAGGACTGACGAAATGGTTGATGGACGCCTTGCATCGCGCCCTGAAAAAAAGCGAGCCCGACTAGAATTTCAATTGTCATATTTCCGGATAGGGTAAAGAAAGCAAGCAGTGAAGCTTGCAACATTGTCATGTACTGAACGAAACGAACCATTCTCAGGCGGTCAACCCGGTCGGCGAATGCTCCAGCAATTGGTGCTGTAAGGACGGTGGGCGCGAGATCTGCGAACGCTACAAGCCCCAACCACATTCCGGATTGTGTTAATTCCCATGCGAGCCACCCCATAGCCATGCGTTGTATCCAGGTGCCAATAAGGGATGGGATCGCACCATAAGTATAAAGCCGGTAGTTTCGATTTCTCATAGCGACCGCTATGCCGCCAAGTCCGATAGAAAATTTCATACCTTTAGTTACTACTACGCTGCGTACTTGTCTCTATCCGGATACGGTTTTAAAACGGTTACATGACGGAAGAAAATGAAAAACCTCTAGATCCTGTCGCGCAGTTTATTCTTGAAACACTTCAACACCGGGTTTCCGCGACACCGATAGAAATCGCGCGTGCTCTCGGTGAACAACGGAGGCGTCCGATTGAAAAAAAAGCCGACGCGTGGCGACGGTTTCTAAATCCCGTGAAGCAACAGATGGTATTTTTAGCTAGGTCGGGTGAAATCGAAATTACTCGGAAGGGAGAATTATTAGATCCCGAAAATTTTCGAGGTGTTGTCAAAATGAGACTGAAGCAATCTCACTAAAACAATACACTTCCTGAACAAGTCTGCATTAACCAACCAGCTGCAAAACCCAACCCGCAGCGAAGGCCGTCGGATATTCAATAAAGACCAATTTCTGCACGATAATGGCATAACTTAAATATTTGCCTAATTTCGGCCGGGTTTAGAATATTTCAAAGTATTCTTTGTGTTCCCAGTCCGTCACTGTAGACAGAAACCGTTCAATTTCGGATCGCTTTATATGGGTCAAGTAGTCTACAAATTGATCCCCCATTACATCACGAAACATTTTACTTCTATCGAATGCAAATACGGCATCCATTAGATTGGTCGGAAGTTTTTCACCGACAGCCGTATAGGGGTCATTGGTTGGTTTGGGCGGCGTGAGCTTGTTTCGAACACCATGAAGGCCACTATAAATTTGAGATGAAAGGTACAAGTATGGGTTCGCCGCGGGTTCGCCCACCCGGTTCTCAATTCGAGTAGCTGGATCTTCAGGCCCGGTTCCTATTACTCTCAGCATAGCGCCTTTATTATCGCGGCCCCAAACGGCCCTATCGGGTGCTAACGAGTTTGGTTTATATCTTTTGTAGCCATTTATTGTCGGTGTAGTGAGGATGGCTGCTTGTGGGGCATTTTTCAGGATACCAGCCAGAAAATGTTGCCCTACTTCCGATAAAAGTTCTTCGGGTTTATTTGGCCGAAGGGCGTTGGTGTTGTTTGAGATGTCTGTCAGAGACTGGTGTAAATGCCACCCACTGGCGAACGCGTTTTCTAACCCGGGTCTGCACATGAAAGTCGCGTGGTAGCCATGCCGCCGGCACACCTGTTTTACCGCGTTTCGAAACAGGATCATATTGTCAGCAGCTTCTAGTCCACCTGATGGAGCAAAAGTAAATTCAAACTGGCTTGGTCCAAATTCCGCTTCGATCGTTCTCAGGGAAAGGCCTAACGCGGTCGCCGCATGTCGAACAAGCTCAAATACTGGGTCTAAATTATCTATCGTTATTTCGGTAAGATAATTGTAGCCGTGGGAAAGCAAGCTCACCTTGGGAGGATCCGCTGGTTGTCCAGCGTATTCCGGCCAAAGCATCGCATCTTCTAATCGGTAGATGTGGCACTCAATTTCTATTCCAGCCGTATATTGATAACCTTCTTTTGTTAATTCAGACAATGCATTCTTCAAGATTTGACGTGTCGAAAAGGGGACAGGGTCACCATTTGTAAGATAACCATCGCATAGCATCCACCCAGTCTTGTTAGCCCACGGTAAAATTTTGAAGGATCCGGGAATAGGGAGGGTTATGAAATCACCCACGCCTTCCATTTCAGGAATTCCAAAGCCCCCGCCGGGTGAAAAAACGGGAAACACGGTCGTGTGAGATGTGTCCTTTGCTAATAATGCGGTGGTTGCAGTAGACCCATTTCGCATAGCTTGGGGCACCTCCGTTGCCATAATCGTTTTGCCCCGAAGAATGCCGTGCTGATCAGGGTATGACAGCCGTACCACTTCGATTTCATTTTCTTTAATCTGGTCAATAACGTTCTTTGCTTCTGCTAGATCATTATCTGTCCAAAGAGAGTGTTGTTCGACAAATCCAGTGCGGCCCATAGTATCCCTGTATTCAGCCATTTTAGTTGTCCATCGTTCCTTCAATTTCAAGGGATGTTATTGTTTGCGCCCAAGGAGATTTTTCTCTTCTCTTAGCGGCGGTTTCCCTCCAGGAACTTTGCCAGGTTTTAGCCGGTACTATTGTGTCGATTGTAACTGGCCCCCGGTATTCAGAGTTAATTCTGCGTGGCGCCTTTACTTTGCTACTACCCTTTTTTGTGGCGTCAATCTCTCGGAGAAGAAGTTTGCGGTTCGCAATAATCGCTTTGTCAGTGGTACCTAAATGTTCTGAAGTGCGATCCTGTACCGTTCCCAGGGATTCAACTGCCCATTGGTCATGGACGTTAATATCCGTCCCCATCCCCGTGTATGTTTGAGTGCGTTGTTCCTCTGGGTCGTAACCGTAATTATTTAATTTATTCTTTCGGGGACGATAATCGGGCAGGGTATAGAGCTCTAGCCGGTCATTCCGCATACGCTCTTTATCAACGGGTTCCGTGAAACTAGAAAAAATTGCATACCACCAGCTCTTAGTATTGTCGATCGGGACATGCCACTGAGTAAGCATAATGTCGTTACTTATGGGTATGACAACGGCATTGGGAAAAATTTGATTAGTTACGCGAACATGAATGTCACTGTCATTTAGGGGTCGTAGAGCAAAAATGCGAAGCCCGATATCAGTTTCCTCGCAGTCTATAGTCGGGCAGTCATGTTCTCGAAGAACCTTGGTGATTGCCAGGGAATTTTCCTCTGTTGAAAACCGAAATTGCTGCCCATAACCCTCTTCGTCTGTTTCATCGCTAAAAAAGCGATGCAAGAAAGAAGCGTGCGCGGGATCAATGCCGACTTCGTTCAACTGCAGCCAATTGCAATCCACAAAGCCTTTAAAGGAAAATGTATAGTTTTCGGGTGCCTCGAAGCAGTCAAATAAGGGAAACGGGGGCGGTTCTCCGTCTCCCATGTAGGTAAAAATTATTCCGTTGCGTTCGATGCAGGGATAGGCGACGTGGCGTATCTTTTTATGGAAATTGCTGGTCGGCGGTTCCGCGGGTTGCTCTAGACATTGGCCACTTTCGTTAAATAACCATCCATGAAAGGCGCAACGGAGCCCACCGTCTTCCATACGACCAAAACATAGATCGGCGCCCCGGTGAGGACAATGTCGGCCGATTAGGGCATATCCGCCCTTCTCTGTCCGGTATAGAACAAGATCTTCGCCGAGCAACTGCAGGGCTTTTAATGGTCGATTTTCGGGTAATTCCTCCGTTAGTGCCGCCGGCTGCCAATGCTTGCGTATCACATTACCACAATGCGTTCCTGGCTCAATTTCTGTTAACAGCCGATTGTCTTCGTGGCTTAGCATAGATTTTCGCTAACTAAAAATTTATTACACTTCGGATGCTTTCACCCTTGTGCATAAGGTCAAAAGCATCGTTGATCCGCTCGAGCGGCATCGTGTGAGTAATCATAGGGTCAATCTCTATTTTGCCGTCCATATACCAGTCCACGATCTTCGGGACGTCTCGCCGGCTCTTGGCGCCGCCGAATGCCGTACCTTTCCAGATTCGACCGGTCACGAGTTGGAATGGTCGCGTAGAAATCTCCTGGCCGGCACCGGCGACGCCGATGATTACGCTTTCACCCCAGCCACGATGGGCACATTCAAGTGCTTGTCGCATTGTATTAACGTTGCCGATGCACTCAAACGAATAGTCTGCTCCGCCATCTGTTAGATCAACTAGATAGGGGACGAGGTCGCCTTCGACTTCATTCGGGTCAACAAAATGGGTCATGCCAAATCTCTCCGCCATTTCTTCTTTTGACCGATTAATGTCGACACCTATAATTTTATTTGCCCCCGCGAGCCGCGCACCTTGAATAACGTTCAGGCCGATGCCACCAAGTCCAAATATTACTACATTGGAACCGGGTTCTACACCTGCGGTATTGATTACGGCGCCAATGCCTGTAGTAACGCCGCATCCGATGTAGCAAATCTTGTCAAAGGGCGCGTCTTCCCGAACCTTGGCGAGCGCAATTTCGGGCACTACTGTGTGGTTGGAAAATGTTGAAGTCCCCATGTAGTGAAATATTTTATCTCCGCCCTTTGAAAAACGACTGCTTCCGTCGGGCATAACGCCTTGGCCCTGTGTTTCACGAATTGATGTGCAGAGATTGGTTTTTCCGGACAAGCAGGATTTGCATTGACGGCATTCGGGAATGTAAAGCGGAATAACATGGTCCCCCTTTTTCAGGGTAGTCACTCCGGGCCCACAATCGACGACAACACCAGCACCCTCATGGCCAAGAATCGCCGGGAAAATACCTTCTGGGTCAGCGCCAGACAGGGTGAATTCGTCCGTGTGGCAGACACCGGTGGCCATTATTTCCACAAGCACTTCACCCTCTTTGGGTCCATCAAGTTTTACGGTCTCAATTTCAAGCGGCTTTCCGGCCTCTATAGCAATTGCTGCGCGGGTTTCCATTTTTACTTCCCAAGTAAATTTGTTTGAACAACTGTGGCAGTATGTTTTCAGCCGTGGGTTGTCAATGCAAGAAAAATTAAGCTTGAATACGGCTATCAATAATTTCTGACAAGATCGGCATTAGGTACTTTCGGAATTGGTCCGGGTTTTCCGACATTGGAAAGTGGCCTAACTCCTTCATAATCACAGCCTCTATGCCAATTTTCTTCGCCGTTCGGATTGTGTCCTCGGGCGTGCATGAAAAGTCATATTCGCCTGTCATTAAGTACACAGGACATTTTTGGACATCGATACGCGCAACTCTGTCCCTATAATCTGAGTCTTCCCGGTAAAAATTTAAATCACCTTTAAACACACCGGGGCCACTTGTCAGGTAACCCCAAAGTGTCTCCCAACGGTATTCTGTGGGGCTTTGAGGTGCCACGAGGCCAGATATTAGTGCAGAACATACTTCCCCGCCATGTACGTCCGACCTGTGTAGCCAGTCACGATCGTACCAGGGGTCTTGATGATCTGAAGCCTCGACCCCTATTACTGCTCGAAATTTATCGGCGAAGGCTTGGGCCATGTGGAGGACAATCCTGCCGCCCATAGAGCAACCTATTAGGACAGGTTGATCGAGACTTAGTTCCTGACAAAAGGTCAGGATCGTATCCGAATATAAATCGGTAGTCAGTTTGTATTCCTGGTTATGGTATCCTGCAGGTGGCAAAGATTTGCCATGCCACGGCATGTCGAAGGCAATAATTCGGTATTTACTGTTGATTTCTTGATCATTGAGCAAGTGCCGAAATTGGCTCGCGTCAGAACCGGCCGTGTGAAGGCAGACGAGCGGGATGCCGCTGCCTGTTTCCTCAAAATATACTCGGTGAGGGCAATTATTAATGTCGAGGTGGAGGTATCTACCCACTGTGGCTTCGATCTTAGCTGTCATGGGTCCTTCCTTACGATGTTCCCCGTAGCGTTTCTAGGACCTCTTTAACATAACGTAGGTTCGCCATCAGCGGTTGAATATCGCCTTCGATAATAGCATCGCCGCTCTTTGTCATGGCAAAAAGATCGTGATATCCGGGTGAGGGAACGGGCTGCCAGAAAGCTTCCCAAGTCTCCACAGAGGCGCGTATCGAAAAGCGCCAAGATAGCATCAGGCGGGGGTCCCTCCCAACCTGAACAATTTTGCCGCATTGTGTCTCGATTAACCAATCATTCTCACCGACGCCAATGACAAACTTTTCCGAAAAAAACCGTCCGCGTGCGACGAGGGGTGTATTTTTATTAACTAAATCTTGTAGGGCTTCAAGCATCAATCTCTGCTGCTAATCGAGGGTGTAGCGTCCATCATTTAACCGGTTAAGCCGGCCTTCAGTATAGAAGTTTTCCAATTCTCTGACGATCTCACGTCCGTCGTCTGAATTTGTTGCATCCATAAGTTCTCGAAAAAATTGTGGACCTTCTTTAAGGGCCTCCTCAACCGTTTTCCTGCGTGTCTGCTGGAAACTAGGTGGATCCGGGATCTTCCATTCTTGCGCATCACCTTCGCCAAAAGGGCGTGTCAGGTCAAACCCAGCCTTTGCCCCAGACGTGTTACCCCCGAGGGAGGGGTCGAGGGGTACTGCCCGGTATCCATTGGACGTCATAAGATCACGATCACTTTGAAATCTTGTGGCTAATGCCCATTCCATCTGCTCATCACTATAAATATTTATGTCGGGGTCAACCATGAACACATGTTTCGTGTCTGCTGTTGATGCAAGTGCGGCTGCAATAGCGTTGCGAGCTTCGCCCGGCATTCTCTGGTTTATAGAAATTCGAGCATTGTACATGCCCCCTGTCGCGGGCGGACAATAAACCGCAACGGGTTCCCGGACGGCGTTCTCCAGTGCCGCCCAAATAGCCTGTTCTGTTCTCAGTGCACAAAGTTGTGCGGTATCTGTAGTGGCCATATTGCGACCACCAATAGTAGCAGTTTGGAACACTGCGTCCTCTCGGTGGGTAATAGCGGTTAAGTGAAAGACAGGGTTTTGTTTCAGGCGACCATAGTAACCAACGTATTCTCCATACGGTCCTTCTGGCTCGTTCCATCCATCTGCGTCAAGGTAACCTTCAATGATATATTCTGCGTCTGCTGGGACACGAATGTCACTGGTAATGCATTTTACCACTGGAAGGGGCTCACCCCGTATTGCGCCGATTAATGCCAATTCATCCGTTGGGGGTGTCATTGAAAGAGCGGCAATAGCATCTGCGGGATGAAATCCAATGGCGAAGGCAATGGGCAGAAGATTTCCGTTTTTTTGGCTTCCTCCGTAGATCATTCGAAGATCACTGGGTGCGTTCAGATCAATCCCAGCTTGCTGACGACCGCGGAGCATTAGGCGACGCATGCCCACGTTAGTCCTCTGGGTTTCAGGATCAAACGAAAAATCAAGTGTCGCCGAAATATAGGGCGCGCCATCTTCACCATGCTGCAGATGCACGGGGAGTGAGGTTAAGTCGGCTTCCTCCTCTCTCAGAACTATTTTCTGTACCGGCGCATCTTGCCCATTTATTTCCACCGGCTCGAGGGGCGCACGGAGCCGGTTTATTACCTCTGACAAGAGATCAGCCTCATCAAGCCCAAGTGACTTGGCAATGCGACGTCGCGAACCCATAACATTACCCGCCAATTCTTGTCCTTCGGGCCCCGCACTGCGAAACCATGTTGCTTTGGTATTTCCCTCAAGACGTGAAGCGATTGTTGATAGCGGTGCGCTCTCCTTAATGATTTCTATTTCATCGTCTTTAACTAGCGACTCAAGGAAGGTACGGAAACGATATTTTTCGGTATCTGCAGTCACGTGGATACTCCTGCGGTCGTGGCAATTAGGTTCCAAAAACTCTTTGGATTTTCGACGTGCGCGTTATGTCCCAGACCCGCTAATTGAAGGGCGTTTCTATCGAGACTGCGGAGTTCTTCTATGGCGACCATCTGATCATGTTCGCCGGCTGAAAGCAGGATCGGTGCCTTCGCGGCATTGTATACGTCGCCGGCATTTGCGAGGGCGACCATTGCCGTGCGGTTGTCTGCGGCGAGACGCCATTTGCCGTTATTTTCAACTATTCCGGTTTGCGCAAATTCAGAATTAGGGTCGACTATGCCGCGGAGTCCCGTGACGAGAATAAATCGTTCTCGTGCTTCTTCTTCGGTGTTAAACCATCGCGCCGGAGTTCTTATTAACTTTAAAATTCCCGAGTATTCTTCTTCGCTCCAATTGACTTTCACACCTGTCGTAATCACAGCTTTTGGTGACACCCCAAACCAACCCGACGCGAGGAGTATACCTACAAGTCCCCCCATAGAATGCCCCGCTAGGTATACTTCTTCTGAATCCACTAATAATGCAGACATATCAGTGGCGTGATTAGCCAAACTATAGTTTGTGCTGTGACCAGATCTTCCATGCCCCCGCATGTCGGGGATTAACCAGCGGCCTGGCCACTTTTCTTGCAGGAACGGCTTCAGACCTTGCCAAATATTGCCGGTACCGGAGAGGCCGTGCATTAACAATAATGTTGGCGTTTTGTTGGTGCCGCCTTCTTCTACCCAGAGGTCTATAGCGCCTATATGGTTGAGGGTCATCGACCCTTCCATTTCGGTTTTCTCTTCTCGCGAAAGGCCAAATTTCCTTCTCGCGAATCTTCGGATTGTATTAATATAGATTGTCCCAAACGTTCTATTAAACGCCCCGTTTCAGTATCGGTATTTTGGCATGTATTGATTACGTGCTTGGCCATACCGAGAGCGAGGGGTGCCCTGTCCATCAAAATTCGCGCAAACTCCAACGTTTCATCTAATAAGGTTTCTTGTGCGCAAACTCGGTTCACTAAGCCCCATTGTTCGCCCTTGCTCGCACTTACCGGTATCGTGGTCATCATCATTTCCTTTAGTCGGCCGATACCCACCATTTGAATCATTCGGGATGCCGCGCCCGACGCCGGGATCACGCCAATATTGTTTTCAGTCAGCGTAAATTCGGCCTTTTTCGCCGCTATCCGAAAATCACTGGCGATCGCTATTTCAACTCCACCCCCAGCGCAGATACCATTAATCATAGAAATGACCGGTTTTTCCATATTTTCCAGATCGTCTAGCATCTCGTGATTTGCCCGCACATACGCCCGATATTGCGGCGATGGTAGATTGTTTTCGTAGTCAAGCCCATTTATGTCCCGACCCGAGCAAAAGCCGCGCCCCGCACCGGTTATTACAAGTACCCGGACGTTTTCATCAAAATTTACGCGCCAAATAACAGATCGTATTTCCCGAATCATTCGTTCGTCGAAGGCATTTAGTTTACGAGGGCGATTTAACGTTAAAAGTCCCACACCTTTTTCGACAACTTCAAAAATTATAGTGTCAAATGTTTCTGGGTGATCGATAAAGCCTAATGGTTTTCCGTCCGCGTCGAGGCGGACCGTCGGAGCATCCGACATGATTATTGTGTCCCTACCTAATTTATATCCGTATCTTGTCCATCCGGCTTTGTTCGATCAACCGTCTTGTCTTAACACTATGGGATGAGCACGCTCATTCCCTTTGTTTTGCGCGCTTCCATATCGCGATGAGCGTCCGAAGCGCGCGAGAGTGGATATTTCAATCCGATAGAAATTTGTATTTTGTTTTGTACAACCATTGCGATCAGGTCAGTTGCGCGCTTAAGCATTTCTTCGCGGTTGCGAAGATGCCAAAGGAAAGCGGCGCTCGTGACGTATAGAGAACCTAGTTGGTTTAACTGAAACAAATCCACTGGTGGAATGGGGCCTGATGCGGTTCCAAAAGAAGCGAGCAATCCTCTCGGCCGCAGACAACGAAGTGACTCCTCATAGGTGTCAGCGCCAACAGAGTCATATACGACGGCGACACCTTCTCCGTCCGATAACGACCGCACTTGTCCGACCACGTCGTCGCGACCCCGGACCAACGTATGCCGGCAACCAAAAGATGCCGCGGTTTCTTCTTTCTCCGGTGAGCCAACTATTCCGATAACCCGTGCCCCCAGATGGTTTGCCCATTGACAGAGAATTTGCCCTACTCCGCCAGCGGCGGCATGGACCGCGATTGTATCCCCTTTACCAACAGGATAAACATCGTGGATAAGGTAGTGGGCCGTGAGACCTTTAGTCGTCATCGCCGCTGCTGTTTCATCGTCTAACTCGTCAGGCAGCACGAAAAGTCGATCAGCTGACATTACGCGTGCTTCGCAATAGGCCCCTCGGGGTAGCGCGTGGCCACCGCTTGAATATGCTACTCTATCTCCAATGGAGAGGTGCTCCACCCCTTCGCCTTTTGCTTCTATCACCCCCGACGCTTCCGCCCCGATACAATGCGGGAGGTGCGGAAGCGGATATCGACCATTCCGTGTGTGTAAGTCAGCAAAATTGACACCGATGGCATTGTGGCGAATTAGGACCTCACCAGGACCCGGCGCACCAATTTGCACTTCATCAAATTGAAGAACTTCTGGCCCCCCATATTCGTGTACGCGAATGGCTTTCACTGATTTCGGCATGTGTCGTCTTCGTCTATTAGCAAGGGTGTTTCAAAATGGGATGGTTAAACCATCCATCATGCTGTCACAGTTAACGAGCTCTACTTTTTTCCACTTCAACAAAAAACCGTCTCGGGCTTTTTCTAGGGCATGCCATTGCGTGCCTCCAAAAATTCTTTGTTTATCGCGTCTATATTCAATCATCTGAAATTTTGAACGCACGATGTGCGTGTCATCGGCTTGTTCTTCAAGGGTTGCATTGGTGACAATACGACTCGTACGGGATATGGGGGTCTGAGCGTGCAGGGTTCCAGCTGCAAGTCTTCGCACCCGTGTTTCGAGTAGTTGGCGGTCATCGTACATAAGGGACACAGTGTTTTTTGGGTCCGTTTGACCTTCTTCTATAGGCACCCAATACCAGCCATCTTCCGCAAAAAGGCCCAACCAATCATCCCAGCGTCGTTCGTCCAGAATTTTCGCTTCCTGAATAAGAAAATTTTCGATTTGAGTTAACACATGGGTCGT
This sequence comes from uncultured Rhodospirillaceae bacterium, assembly GCA_964579285.1. Taxonomy (GTDB): domain Bacteria; phylum Pseudomonadota; class Alphaproteobacteria; order MPNO01; family UBA830; genus JAYZQT01. Next base: position 28,416 of record CAZOHS010000004.1, read on the forward strand.
CATGTTACGATTACATTTTCTGCGGTCATATAGGAGAGCCAAGCGTCGTACATATTACGAATGTATACTTCGCTGGTGGAATCCTCGCCTCGGACACCGCCGTGTTCATCTGCTCGATCTGTAGTGTAACCCCTTCCTACCTGAATCCACTCTGATCCACCTGAAGACACGCCAACACCGATCCGTCCATACGTTTCTAAGTCGTCGGTGAGCACAATTGATCCCGTTCCATTGGTTACGTTAGCGAATGCTATAGTGTCTTCAAACATCTTTGCAGGCGCGCCCTTCAGTCGAAATGAATAAGTGAAAACTTCCGTTCGGTTTACAGATACTGGGTAGACCACACGAAGTTGTCGAAATTGACTCATGAACGAAAGGTTCGGATAAATATTTGAGTTCCAGCGGGTTACATCTAAAACTCGCTGAGTTTCGTCACGACCCTTGGCATCCTCCATAGCGACAATATATTCCGCAAATACCGGGTCGCGCTTTGCTGCAACGAGCTTTTCGTCATCGTGGTAGTCACCCAGGTAAGAATGGCCGTTCGGGTATGTCCAAATACCCACCTGTTCTTGCCAGAATTTGTAGGGTGCACCGTTTTGGCGCATTTGACGAATTCCGATCTCACCAGCGCCATCCGTATGGGAATTATGGTCTTGGTGTTCAGCCGCTTCAATAGAAGATTTGTGGACAAATAACGGATGTGCGGCATCGCAAAGATTTTCAAGGTATAGTTTCCAGTTTCCATCAAACGCGTGTTTAAACACGCCGCCCGCCACCTCAATTTCATTGCTTGGAGCACGATCTATCATGTCGTCAAGCGAGGTTGCCATGTATCCTAGAAAATCTATCAATGATGGGCCGTCACTGGCCAAGGACGCGAAGATAAAACCGCGGTAGCTTTCCACGCGCGGTGCTTGAACCATAGAGGTCCCCGGTGCTGCCGGATCGAAGTGATCAGGGTACCCTTGCTGAAGAGGGACGCGTATCAACTTACCGTCCGTGCCATATGTCCAACCGTGGTAACAACAGACAAATTCTTTTGCGTGACCATGGTCTTGGGAGACAACCATTGCGCCGCGATGCGCACACTGATTATGAACCACGTGGATTTTACCGTCTGTGTGCCGCATCATAACCATCGGCCTTCTGCCAATGCGGGTTGTAGCGAAATCACCCGGAGTTTTTACCTGGCTCTCATGGCCCACATAGACCCATGACTTCTCAAAAATGCGTTCCATTTCGAGTTCGAAAATTATTGGGTCGCTATACACGTCCCTGTGGATCCGTCCTTCTTGTATAAGCTTTTCTACCTGCATTCCTTAACCCAAATATTTTCCTGCAATGTTGAGGTCGTCGCATTTAGCATTATACAGCAGTATTTTGACGCTGAGTAGAAAACTGCCGATAAGCCCGTGTGTAAATCAATGTGTCTGTGCTAGAATGGCTTTGCAATTAATCGGAGAAATCCCATGAATGCTACCGCCGTGCAACACATTACCGGCCAGTCGATGAGAGACCAAGTGAGCGATGAAGAGTGGCAGGTGCGTGTCGACCTTGCTGCAGCTTATCGCCTCGCCGATCTCTACGGTTGGACTACAACATTAATCTATAACCATATTTCCGCCCGTATTCCTGGTCCTGATCATCATTTTCTTCTCAACCCGTTTGGATTGGGGTGGAGAGAAGTTACCGCGTCGAACCTGGTTAAAATCGACTTGGAAGGTAATATTTTGGATGATACACCGTACCAGATTAACGACGCAGGATACACAATACACAGTGCCATTCATGGCGCCCGCGAAGACGCAATGTGTGTCATTCACACGCACACGGAAGCCGGCATGGCGGTCTCCTCGCTTGAAGAAGGGCTGATCTATACAAATCAGGACGCGATGCAGTTTTATGGGCATACGGCCTATCACGATTTTGAAGGGATTGCGCTCGATCTCTCTGAGCGTGAGACTTTGGTTTCCGATCTAAGTGACAACAAGGTGATGATATTGCGTAATCACGGTCTACTGACGACGGGGCACACCATTGCAGATGCCTGGGTTCAAATGTATTTCCTGGAAAAGGTGTGCAAAGCGCAGTTGACGCTGCTTTCGGCCGCCGCTGCCACTGGTCAAAAGGTTATCTATCCCACCAAAGAGGTTTGTGAACACACGGCCAAGCAGTATGAGGCAGCAGGGTGCGGAGAGCGTGAATGGCCGTCCTTGATCCGCCAGCTTGACGAAGTCACAACCGAATACAAGTACTAGCGTATGGCCGCCACTGTTGATGAAATTGCGCCGGATGTTTTCCGGATCGCATGTTACCATGAGCCCGCTAACTTTCAGTTTTCCTCTTTCTTGGTCCGGGACGATGAGCCGCTGCTCTATCATACTAATCTTAGAGGCTTTTTTCAGGATGTGGCGCAGGGAGTTAGTACGCTCATTGATGCCAAAACGATACGGTGGATTGGGTTCAGCCACTTTGAGTCTGATGAGTGCGGTTCCTTAAATGACTGGCTCGCACTGGCCCCTCAAGCGGAGCCTGTCTGCAGTTTTGTGGGAGCAAGGACGAGTGTCGGTGACTTCGCTGATCGACCACCACGTGTTTTAGAAGCAAACGAAAAGATCGATACCGGATCCCATCGCTTCCGCGTTATTGAAACCAAACATGTGCCGCACGGGTGGGATGCTAGCCTGTTATTTGAGGAGAATACAGAGACCCTATTTTGTTCGGATTTGCTCGGCCAAGGCGGTAATGTCGAACCACTGTTTGACGGAGATATCGTGGGAAGGTCAGAAGATTATAACACGCGACAAGCGGAAGGGCCCATGTCGGGTTCTGTTCCCTTCACAGATGAAACTCTGGGAATTCTAAATGCACTTGCGGATCTTGAGCCAGCCACGCTAGCGTGCATGCATGGGTCTAGCTACTCTGGTGATGCCGGGCAGGCGCTCCGCGACTTTGGAAAGGTGCTTGAAAATTTGAAGGGAAAAACAGGGAACTAAATTTTATATGGTTGAAAAAATAAGCAAGACCGAAGAGGAATGGCGCGCCCAGCTATCCGATGAACAATTCTACGTCACTCGACAACATGGCACGGAGCGGGCATTTTCTGGGGAGTATAATGATTGTAAGGAGGCGGGGACTTATAAATGTATTTGTTGTGGTCATCCTCTTTTCGATGCGCAGCATAAATTTGACTCGGGAACCGGGTGGCCAAGTTTTTTTCAGCCGCTAAATGGAGAAGCCGTAGAGACCCAGACCGATTCCTCAATGCTAATGAGTCGCACTGAAGTGCACTGTAGTAAATGTGAGGCGCATCTTGGTCACGTTTTTCCAGACGGGCCCGCTCCTACTGGACAGAGATACTGCATGAACTCAGTGTCGCTTAAGCTTTTCCATAGCGAAGATTAGTCAGCTTTCAGCGGCAGCAGTCGCAGTGATTTCTATCAATAGGTCCGGGGTTGCTAGGGCTGCCTCCACAGTAGTCCGAGCAGGTGCATTTGGACCATCTACCCAGCTATCCCATACCTCATTCATAGCTCTGAAATTCCGCATATCGGCGAGATAAATAGTTACAGTCAAAAGTTTTGATTTATCTGAACCCATGTCAGCAAGTGTTGCTTCCAACCGCTCCAATACATCTGCGGTTTGGGTTTGAATATCACCCGATCGGTCGCGCGCGACATGCCCCATTGTAAATATGGTATTCTCATGACGCACGGCCTTGCTCATTCGCGGGCCCGGGTCTGCTCTTTTTATTTTTGACATCTCATATTCCTCGTAATTGTTGGGACATTAAATCATCAGATGATGGTCGCGAGCTTTTGCTTGGAGTATTCTTGCACAGATAAATTAGATTGCAGCTATATTAGGTAAGAAACATGTTACTTGTGACGTCAGCAGGCGGTAAGACCGGACAGGCTATCGTTAAGGCTTTTTCCCAAGCGGGGCTTCCTGTTCGGGCGATGATCCGCAGCAAAACCGATACCTCAAAATTGACAGAAATTGGAGCCAAGGAAGTTTATTTTGGGGACCTGATTAATGCCAGCGACGTACTTGGCGCGATGGAAGGGTGTGATGCGGTTTATTTTATTTGTCCAAACATGAACAAACATGAAACGCAGTTTGGCGCGAACGTTATTGATGCGGCCTGTTCACTCAACGTGAACCGACTGATCTTCCACTCGGTCTTGCATACCCAAGTCCAGGATCTAGAGCATCATTGGAACCGCCTTTTTGTCGAGGAAGCGATCGTCGAGTCAGGCATTCCGTACAGTATTTTGCAGGTAGGGTCCTATTACCAAAACATGCTGCCTGGCTGGGAAAAAATGATAAAAACAGGCGTTCACGCGATGCCCTATAAAATTGATGTGCCAATGAGCCTCGTCGATCTTGACGAGGTGGCCGAAGCCGCGGTTAACGTGTTGAAAGACCCTCGATACGAGTTTGGGATTTTTGAACTTTGCGGGCCTTTAGCGACAGTAAAACAAAAGGCCAAAGTGCTTAGTGAGATTTTAGGACAACCAATAAAAGCTGACACAATCTCAACTGTTGATGCCGTTGAACACGCCGCGCACATGGGAGTCGACCAATACGGGCAAAATTGTATGAGAAAGATGTTTGCCCACTATAATGATCACGGATTGATCGGTAGCACACGTATTTTGGAGTGGATACTCGGACGCCCACCAGCCGACTTCAGGAAATTCGTACAAAGAATTGTAAGCCTTTGATGGCGATAGAACTTTATCATACAAATTGGTCTATTTGCGCCCAGAAGGTCCGTCTCGTTATTGCCGAAAAAGGTTTAGATGTAATTGAGCATCATATAGATCTTCGCGAAAGAGAGCAGCAGACGCCCGAGTACCTTAAATTGAATCCAAATGGTTATGTGCCGACCCTGGTTCACGGGGGTAAGGCCATAATTGAATCATCAATAATTTGTGAGTATCTTGATGAAGTTTTTCCAGAGCCGGCTCTGGTTCCATCTAATGCCGCCGAGCGCGCGTACATGCGTACCTGGACACGGCGCCCCGATGATGGATTGCACCGTGCTTGCGCCACGATTACCAATGCAATTGCATTCCGGTTGCAATGGCTTGAGAAATCAACCGATGAAATCCAAACGATGTTGGCTGCAACACCGGACCCCATAAGACGAGCTTGGCGTCGCGAAATGATTGAGAAGGGGACCTCATCAGATTTATTTGTTCAGGCAATTTGGAGCTTTGACAAAGTGTTGTCGGACATGGAGACGGCGCTCTGCGGGAGAAAATGGCTGGTTGGTGACAAATATACGCTCGCTGATATTTCCCTTACTTCGTATATTAATCGCGTCGCTGAGCTTCAATTGCACGCCATGTGGGAAGGAACCCGTGCCCGTGTCACAGAATGGATTAGCGAAGTTCGCGCCAGACAAAATTTTTCTAATGCTTTCGGGGACTACCCGTATGAGGCATACCGTTTGCAAATGGCAGAACAAGGTGCACGTCAGTGGCCTCGTGTTGAGGCTATACTCTCTGATTAAAGTTTGGATTAAAAAACATATTGGCGCAAACTGTTGTAACGATTAAAGGTTGAGCTGCTGACTGATGACAATAGTTAGAGCGGTTGGTGGGGTCCATTCAGGTATGCCCACGAGTGACGGCGCTGGAGTGGAACTGACCCGTATGGTTGGCATACCGGATCTGGATTGCGTTGACCCGTTCTTGATGCTTGATCAGATTGATAGCGATGACCCAAATACATATATCGCTGGCTTTCCGGACCATCCTCACCGTGGATTTGAAACAGTAACAATCATGCTTGAAGGATTGATGCGGCACCGGGATTCGGTGGGAAATGACGGTGTCTTGAAACCGGGTGACGTACAGTGGATGACGGCGGGCCGGGGCATCATCCATTCGGAAGTTCCCGAGATACTTGACGGTCGGTTACGTGGCTTTCAGTTATGGGTAAATCTACCCGCGTCCAAAAAAATGATGTCCCCCAATTATCAAGACATTTCGCGTGATCGGATACCGTTAGCTCGTTTCAACGGAGGGGAAGCGCGTATAATAACGGGAAATTATTTGGGGCAGAATGGACCTGCCGTGCCACAAACCCCTATTCGGTTGATGGACGTTCGATTGAAAGCCGGTACAGAGTGGATAGTTGATCTAGAAGGTGCCAACGATTTATTTATTTGTGTTTACGAAGGAACTATCATTTTTGCAGAGCACGGGAGTGAGGTGCGCGAAGTATTCCCGCCTGCGACTGTAGTGTTTGAGGGCAATGGCGCGTTGAGGTGTGAGGCTGGGAAAGATGGCGCAAAGATCTTGTATTGCGAAGGTGAACCCATCGGCGAACCCGTCGCTAAATATGGACCTTTCGTGATGAATACGCATGGTGAGCTATTGCAGGCGGTTTCCGATTATAATGCTGGAACATTTGTAACCCCTTAAAAAAATTGGCAAAGTGTTGGTCCAAAGTGATCCCGTGAAATCAAAACCAAATGACGAAATTGAGTTTCCCTCAACCCGGGAGGCGTTTTTTATCTGGCTCAAGATCGGCCTTCTGAGTTTTGGTGGCCCTGCGGGGCAGATCGCGATGATGCACCGGGTCTTGGTTGAAGAAAAGCGATGGATTAGTGAAGAACGTTTCTTGCACGCCCTTAACTACGTGATGCTTCTCCCAGGACCCGAGGCGCAGCAACTGGCCACGTATGCTGGGTGGCTCTTACACCGAACGCGGGGAGGCATTATTGCGGGTGGATTGTTTATCCTCCCGGGTGCGCTGGTAATGCTTACCCTGACTATTCTATATGCCGGTTTTCGGGATTTTTCGTTTGTTGAAGCGTTCTTCTTCGGAATTAAGGCGGCTGTGTTGGCGATCGTGATACAGGCAGTGGTTCGTCTAGGAAGTCGGGCGTTGCCTAACAAGTTTATGATTTTGATCGCACTACTCGCATTTGTTGGTATATTTTTCTTCACAATACCATTTCCGCTTATAATTTGCGGGGCCGCACTCACTGGATTTGTCTATAGCTTCTTGGCACCTCATTCGATTGCTATAGCTCAAAGCGAGAGCACCGCTCCTAGTTCTGGCCCAAAATATGCCGTGGACGTCCGAATTGATGCGGGTGCCCTGACACACATTCAGCCTTCCTTACCACGCTCAGTTCGAATTGTGTTTTGGGGTGTGACTTTATGGTTGGCGCCAGTCCTTATTATTATGGCATCGCTTGGTCCTGAACACATTTATAGCCAGGAGAGTTTTTTCTTCAGCAAAATGGCGGTTGTCACTTTTGGCGGCGCGTATTCTGTTCTTGCGTACGTTGCACAGCAAGCGGTGGAGTTTTATGGCTGGTTAGGGCCAGGCGAAATGCTTCACGGTTTGGGTCTCGCAGAAACGACACCCGGACCGCTCATAATGGTTGTTCAATATGTTGGGTTTTTAGCAGCCTTTCGTAATCCGGGCGAAATAGATCCTTTTATAGCGGGCACAATCGGTGCTTTTTTGACCACTTGGGTAACTTTCATTCCCTGTTTCTTATGGATCTTTCTGGGAGCTCCTTATATTGAAAGGCTGAGAAATAACCGATTTGTAACCGCTGCCCTAAAGGCAATTACCGCCGCAGTCGTGGGGGTGGTTTTGTATGTCGCAGTATGGTTCGGTTTGCATGTGTGTTTTGAGAACATACACGAGTTTCGGTTTGACTATATACGCTTACTCGTTCCCGATTGGCCCACGTTTGAACCGGGAGTTTTGCTAATTACTCTTGCGGCCTTGATTGCTGCGCTAAAATACAAGGCAGATATGTTTATGGTAATTGGCGCATCGGCTGTACTAGGCATTCTTTATTTTTACATGATAATTTAGAGCGTTACGTTAACTCCACCGTTAGAGGGTTATAGGAATAAAGCCACTCGTTTCGGCTCGCCCCCTCGTCACGTGTGGTGAAGTGGTGACGAATTTGTTCGACGCTATCTAAATGAAAGAGTTTTCGGTTAGCATCCGAAGCATCAACGACACGGGCTGTACGTTCTACCCGGTTACGTTGGTATAGGTCCAAGGCGTCGCTTAGATCAGCACACTGAAGAAGTGCACGTGACAGGACAGCGCCGTCTTCAATGGCCATTGCGGCACCTTGGGCAAGGTAAGGCAGTGTAGCGTGAGCGGCATCGCCTAAAATTGTTGCTCGGTCTGTACTCCAATTTTTTACGACCGGTCTCTTGTACATTGCCCATCGAAAGCATTCATCCTTGTCCACGAGGTCAATCACGGTTTGGATATCGGGGTGCCACCCTTCAAAGTCCGCCCTTAATTCCTCCCAAGGAAATTTTGCCGTCCAGGATTCTTCCGAGGGTGTGGGTGTCTCAACGGCGCCCACAAAATTTAAAAGTTCCCCATTTCTCAGCCAATATGATACCGCATGTTTCCCCGGCCCCATCCATACTGACATCACCTCATCCATAAAGTTTTCGGGGAGTTTTTCGCGCGGTACTGTTATGCGCCAAGCGGAATCGCCTGTGTACGTAGCCGGCACGGCACCCGCGATCTGATCGCGGATTATAGATTTGACACCGTCAGCACCAACAAGGAGATCCCCCCGCGCACTGGTGTCGTCATCGAACTGCAAGATCACGCTCTCGCTCGTTTCTGTGAAGCCAACCACACGTTTGTTCAAGTGCACCACATTTGATTTTAAACTTTGGACACTCTTAGCCAAAAGTTCGTGCAAGTCGGCCCTATGCGCTTGATTATAAGGGGCTTTGTGCAAACGAAAATGCTCATCTGACAGGGCAAAGCGGTCAATTTCTTCGCCTGTATCGTGTAGCCTAAATACATACGCGTCGGGACGAACAGATTTTGCCGAAATTTGCTCACCAATTCCGAGATAATTAAGCACGTGCATGGCATTGGCGCTCATTTGGATGCCGGCACCTACTTCTCCGAGTTCGGGTGCTTGTTCATAAATTTCGACATCAAAGCCCGCTTTTAGGAGACACCCGGCGGCCGCTAGTCCGCCCAGACCAGCTCCGGCAATCAGGATTTTTTTATCCATTACGACTTCCAGACGTCAAAATTATTATATTTTATCATTTTCGGAATACCGTTTGAGTTACCTATATATTTGTGTGGTCCCACTTAAAACGCAAACCATTTTAACGTGTGGGATCTCTGCTTCTTCAAATTCTTCCCCTTCCACGACAAAACCAAGCTTATGATAGAACGGTGCCGCATATGTTTGGGCATGAAGAGTTCCTAATTCGGCACCGTCCCGGGCTGCGTCGGCCATAGCGAATTTCATGAGGGCTTGGCCAATGTATAATCTACGGTTTTCCTTGAGGACGGCTACTCGTTCAAATTTTACGACCTCATCGGTAATAGTTCTCGCCCGCGCTGTGCCAAGTGGGTTGCCGTTTCGTTGCGCGAGATAATGGCGACACTGGTCGTCTAAACCATCGAATTCTAATTCGGGGCTAACGTTCTGTTCTAAACAGAACACCTTTCGGCGTATCAACAAACAGGCCTCCATATCAGCCTCCGTATTTGCCGCCGTAATGTTCAGTGTGGTCATCATTATTCGCTTAGTTTTTACCGACTAAATCAATAAAAAAATATCTGAGATTCTACCACCCTGTAATAACTCAAATCAAATTGGACGGACGTAACTTTGAGAGCTATGTTCCGCGACTAAACGTCTGATTAGGGACTATAAACATGAAAATTTTAGTGTACTCAGCTTCTCTCCGCACGGAATCAATCAATTTCAAATTGTCGCAATTGATGGCGAGGATTGCTGAGGAGATCGGGGCCGAAGTAGACTTTGCCCGCTTTAATGAATTTGAGATGCCACTCTACAACTTTGACGACCAAACGGCTTCCGGGGTACCTGAAGGAGCCACCGCTCTGGCAAAACGGATCACCGCTTCAGATGGCATGATCTTAAGTGTACCGGAATATAATTGGTTGCCGGCGCCGACGATAAAAAATGCAATAGATTGGCTATCGAGGATACAGCCAGTTCCACTGGATAAAAAATCCATTCTTCTAAGCTCCGCTTCCCCGTCTTTGGTCGGTGGTGTGCGTGGCCTGACAAGTCTGCGGATTTCTTTTGAATCACTCGGTACATGGGTATATCCAAAAATGTTTGCATTGGCGCAGGCGCCGCAGGCTTTTGATGGTGACGGTAACTTGGTCGATGACGAACTTTCCAAAATGTTACACGATATGGTGGAAGACTATTGTTCTGCGGCGGTGGCATTAAATAACCGGTAGGAGAAATACCATTAACGGGTCGGAGGGCGCTGATCGTTGGATTGGGTCGCGGTATCCCAGGCAGGAAGACGCTGCACTCCTGACTGGCAATGCGCGGTTTATCGATGACTTGGAGCCAATTGCAGGAATACGGCACGCTGCGATTCTAAGGTCTTCTCACGCTCACGCGCGAATAATAAGTATTGATACTACACAAGCAGAGGCCTTGGCGGGCGTTACGGGCGTCGTCACAGGTAAAGATATTGCCAACGTGCTTGAGCCTATACCGAGTGCAGTGAGAGTACCCATTAAGTTTTATCCAATTGCTGTCGACAAGGTCCGCTATGTTGGAGAGCCAGTTGCGATTGTCGTGGCTGAAGATAGATATGTCGCGGAAGATGCGATGGAGTTGGTTCAAGTAGAGTATGAAGCTCTTCAAGCGTTTTCTGATCCCGTTGCGGCGACGGCGGAAGATGCCAGTTTGCTTCACCAAGAGGTTGGTTCCAATGTGGTTCATCACCGAACGTTCAAATATGGCGATCCTGAGGCGGCATTCGAAACAGCCGACAATGTAATCTCGCTTGCATGGAGATATCCGCGCTACTCTTCGACACCGATGGAGACGTATGGCCTGGTAGCAAATTTCGAGCAGCAACCGGACCGATATACTATTTGGTCAAACTTCCAGGGCCCGTTTATCTTGCACGCCCTCATGACGGGAGCGTTGGGCGTTCCAGGAAACCGATTACGGCTGGTAACGTCTCCGCATTCAGGGGGTAGTTTTGGTATTAAGCAGGCAATGTTTCCGTATATGGTTCTATTTGCTGGTTGTTCCCGTATTCTTGGTTGCCCCATTAAATGGATAGAGGATCGCTTAGAACATTTGGTTGGGTCGTCTACAGCCTCAGATCGGTCAGACAAGATTGAGGCAGCATTTGCCTCCGACGGTGAGTTGCTCGGGTTAAGATTTAAAAATCTTGTAAACGTCGGCGCATTTATTCGCGCCCCGGAACCGGCGTCAGTCTATCGGATGCATTCAGCGTCAAATGGTTGCTATCGTGTTAAAAATATTTATGTCGAGAACCGGTTAGTTGTGACCAATACTACTCCAATCGGCCTTAATCGAGGATACGGTGGACCTCAATTCTACTATGGTCTTGAGCGGGCGTTGGAGGCTGGTGCAAAAGAACTCGGTATAGATCCTGCCGAAATACGGAGACGCAATTTTATCCAACCTGACGAATTTCCCTATCAAACACCCGCGGGTTCCACATACGATTCTGGAAATTATGAGGCGGGCCTGGATAAGGCGCTTGAGCTTGCCGCTTATGAAGACCTCAAAAAAATGCGGGACCGCGCTCGGGCAGAGGGTAAACTTTTCGGTATAGGAATGGCAGCAGGTATTGAGCCGTCTGGGTCCAATATGGCCTATGTTTCGCTCGCTCAAACACCCGAGGAAAGAGCCAAGTCCGGCGGAAGATCGGGGGGACTTGGGACGGCAACGGTCTCTTTTGATCCATCGGGTTCTGTCACTGTAAAGACCGTCTCGACACCCGCGGGTCAAGGTCATCGAACTGTGGCTGCTCAGGTCGTCGCGGATGTCCTGGGATTGCGGCCAGATGAAATTGACGTTGTTACCGAGGTCGATACGCTTACGAGTGTTTGGTCACTGGCATCCGGTAATTATGCCAACCGTTTCTCCTCAGTTGTGATTGGTGCGATCGTCGAGAGCGCAGAAAAAGTTGCCAGAAAACTAAAATTGATTGCTGCTGAGAACCTTGAGGTTGCTCCAGAAGATATTGAATTGATCGGCGGGAAAGCCCAAGTTGTTGGTGTTCCGGATAAGTCTGTGTCCCTGCGACGCATTGCTTCCCAGACCCACTGGCATCCAGCTGGTTTGCCCGAAGGGATGGAACCTGGCTTATTCGAGGCTGCGATACTAAACCCACCGATGCTTACTGCTCCTGACGACCTGGATCGGGTCGCGAGCGCAGTGACGTTTGGATATGTGTTTGACATTGCGGCCGTGGAAATAGACCCCAGTACCGGCACAATAGACGTACAAAAATATGTTTCCGTCCACGATGTGGGAAACGTATTGAACGAATTAGTGGTTGAAGGCCAAATTTATGGGGGTTTTGCGCATGGTCTGGCCGGCGCGTTACTCGAGGAATTTGTTTATGATGCTGGCGCGAATCCCCAAACAGGTTCGTTTGCCGACTATTTGTGCATAACGGCCACCGAGGTTCCTGAATTGACAATTGGGCATTCGAACACCCCATCGCCACATAATAGTCTTGGAGCTAAGGGAATGGGGGATGGGTCCTCCATGTTGGCGCCGACAGCGATCGCTAACGCTGCCGCTGACGCACTAGGGACTTTTGATATAGAACTTCCACTCACGCTTAATAAAATGTGGTCGCAAGCGAATGGGAATGCGTATGCTCGTGCTGGCTCGGCACGACCCAAAATAGGTGAAGCGGCGGGTAAATCCGCGTTTTCTGATGGTGGCTTAGAGGGTTCTGGTGCCGTAGAGATTTCTGCTGCGCCCCAGGAGGTGTGGAAAAAACTTCTAGACCCTCAAACGCTATCGGCGGTGGTACCTGGTTGCGAAACATTGGAACAAGAGGGTGAGGATGACTATCGCGCGTCCGTCAAAATCGGTGTGGCGGGTATCAAGGGTATGTATAGTGCGAGGATCACCATTCATGAAAAGACCGAAGCAAGAAGCGCACGGTTAACGGGTAGCGCGTTTGGTAGCCTCGGGTTTGGCCGAGGAGAGGGCTTACTCGAACTCGAGCAGATTGGAAATGATCGGACGCGGCTTACCTACAGTTATCAAGCCAATGTCGGGGGAAAGGTTGCCGCTGTTGGTCAACGTATGCTTGGCACGGTTACCAAACTTCTAATTGGTCAATTTTTTAAAGGGTTTGAGCGAGAGCTCACTTCTCAACAAGAGTTAAACGGCGGGCGAGGATTATTTGCCAAGTTGCTAGGAAGAGGTCGCCCGTGAAGCCGGTTGCTTTCGAATATTGTTATCCAGATACTCTAGAAGAGGCGCTCCAATTGCTCGTGGAGTTTGGTGAGGATGGAGCATTGATTTCCGGCGGCATGTCCTTGGGTGCTATGCTAAATATGCGATTGGTTCGTCCGGCAGCCGTTATCGACATTAATGGCCTTGAGGAACTCGCTAAAATCGAGATTAAGGCCGATAAGATAAGAACCGGCGCACTGGTTCGGCAGGCAATCGCCATGCAATCCACCGAATTAGCCTCGACGGTGCCTTTGTTAATGCAAGCCCTTCCCTACGTGGGCCATTATCAAACTCGTTCACGTGGAACCTTGGGTGGATCGGTCGCACATGCAGATCCCAGCGCTGAAATTCCTCTATCTATTGTCACCTTAGGGGGTAGTATTTCGCTAAGTTCTCTGCGTGGCCAGCGCGAGGTAGCGGCAACTGATTTCTTTCATGGCTTGTTAACTACAGATAGAAAAAATGACGAAGTTATCACTGCTCTCAGCTGGCCAAAAACAACCGCAAAAACCGGGTTTTCATTTAAAGAAATTGCCCAGAGACATGGAGATTTTGCTATCGCCGCAGTTGCGGCGAAAGTCACCGTTTCTGATGACGAAAAGATAAAAGATTTATCCCTCGGCCTCGGAGGAATTGAAGATCGGCCCTTCGTCGCCGACACCAGCAGCTTTGTTGGAAAAGTAGCAAACCCAGAAACGGCAAACGCGATCGCGAACGCTGTGGCGGACACGGTCAGTCCGATGGTCGACTTGCAAGCGAACGCGGATTATCGTCGGCAACTCGTTCGTGTGTTGGGAGCCAGCGCGCTTGTCGCCGCGATGATCGACGCCAAAGGGCAGCGAGGCAACGTGTGATGCGGAGGGTTAAGCCAAACCAGAAACAAAGAGTGTCATTGCTGATTAATGGAAAACCCTATTCCGGCTTTGCGGAGCCGCGAATGTTGCTCACCGATTTTCTCCGACATGAACTAAATCTCTATGGTACGCATGTTGGTTGCGAGCACGGTGTTTGTGGTGCCTGTACGATTATTATTGATGGCGTGGCCACTAGAAGCTGTCTGAGATACGCGATCCAATGTGAAGGTCTCCAAATTATGACTGTTGAGGGGATCGCAGAAAGGGATGGTTCTCTCAATCAACTTCAAAAAGCTTTCAACGAAAACGGTGCTCTTCAGTGTGGCTTCTGTACGGCTGGGATTCTTATGTCAGCGACTAAATTTCTCCAAGAAAACGCTGCGCCTACCGAGGACGAAGTCCGGGAGATGCTTTCCGGCCATATTTGTCGTTGTACTGGCTACACACAGATTGTGCGCGCGATAATTCAGGCGAGTGGACAGTGAATTTAGGCGCGTTATTTTATCGACACGTATTGAGGGAGCCTGGAGCCGAAGCAATTGTTGATGGCATGGTTCGAAGAACTTACCAGCAATGGTATACTGAAGTTTGCGCTGTAGCGGGCGGATTGAAACGGCTTGGCCTGAAACCTGGCGACCATTTTGTGGCCTTCTTGTCCAATCGTTACGAGACAGCGACCTTATATTGGGCCTGTCAAATGTTGGGTGCTGTTTTTACACCTTTTAATTGGCGAGCAAAGCGTGAGGAGGTTGGCTACGTTATTGTTGATGCGGACGCTGTCGTAATCGCGTTTGAAGATCGATCGCGTGACGAGGTTACGCGTGCGACTGGTAAATTAAGTATCCCTGTCCCTGCTCTCATTGATATCGATGCTGGGGATTTTGATAAATTAGTTATCTCCGACCCACTAGACGGTCCATCAAAGGCAGACGAAGCCGACGTATGTTTGATGTTATATACGTCAGGCACAACAGGCCGGCCAAAGGGGGTTCCGCGTTCCCATCGCGCAGAAAGGCTTGCTGCAAGCCATTGCGTCGCGCAACTCTACTATAAGAAAGGTGAGTCTACCCTAGGCGTAATGCCCATGTTTCACACGATGGGCGTTCGTTCAATGCTTATGTGTTCGTTGTTAAACTCCAAACTATGCTGTTTGCCTGCGTGGGATGTAGAGGCTGCGATGGAACTGATAGAGGTTGAGAAGATCTGGAGCCTTTTTCTCGTTCCAACGATGTTTCACGATATGTTACACCACCCGCGTCGGGACCAATATGATTTGGGGTCGGTGAAAAATATTGCGTATGCGGGCATGGCGATGACTACGGCCCTGACTAAGTTATGCGAAGAAGAACTGAAACCCTATCACTTCTTAAACTTTTACGGCTCCAGCGAGATTTTTTGCTTCACCGTTTGCGACCACGTAACGCAGAAACCTGGCTGCGCGGGACGAGCGGGATTTGGCCAGGTTATTCGTGTTGTTGAGCCGGACCCCGACGGTAAGAGCGGTCCAGATAATATCATTCCCGACGGCAAACCAGGAGAAATAATCGCGCCAATGGATGGTATGGAAGCCTTCACAGGTTACTGGAAGCGACCGGACGCCGACAAAAAAGCTATAAGGCATGGTTGGTATTTTACGGGCGATCTGGGCTATTTTGACGACGATGGCGAACTATTCGTGGTAGGTCGGGTCGACGATATGGTGATTTCGGGCGGCGAAAACATATACCCGGAAGAAGTCGAGGACGTATTGGCCAAATCACCGTTGGTCGAGCAAGCGGCGGTGATTGGGCTTCCTGATGAGCGAATGGGGTCTCGAATTGTCGCGTTTATTGAACCGGCTTCTAAGCAGTGCTCTGCCAAGGCGCTGGATCAATGGTGTTTAAAAAGCGCTATGGCCGCTTTCAAACGTCCGCGCGGGTATGTATTTGTGCAGCAAATACCGCGATCAGCAGCGGGTAAGCTACTAAGACGGTTCTTGCGGGATGGAGACTATGAAATGTTGCCTGGCTATAAATCAACTCTCTAATTTGGGAATTAAAAATGACGGAGAAAGATTACTCAAAACAACGTGCTTCAATCATAGAGACGCTCGACGGGCTCCGTGTTGAAGTCGATGCTCAAAAGCGTATCGGCTATTTGATCCTCGATCGAGCTCCACTCAATATCGTGTCTTTCAAGGGCCGATACCAGATTAGAGCGATTATAGAAGAGATGGACGAAGACCCGGACGTCGGAGTAATCGTTATTAAGGGTGCGAACGGCGTGTATACTTCAGGGGGAGACGTAAAGTCTTTCCCAGACATACCTAAGAATAAAATGTCGGATTTGCACTGGAATATTGGCGCTCCCGAGCGCGCGGAGAAACCTGTTATTTGTGCTATGGAAAAATATGGATTTGGGGTGGGCTTTGAGTTGGCTTTGGCCTGCGACTTTCGTTTTGCGACCAAAGACACTTTGGTCGGTTTGCCAGAGAGTTCGCTTGGTCAGATGCCGGGATCCGGTGGAAGTGTCAGAGTAGCGCGGATTGCTGGGCTCACGCGCGCTAAGGACATGGTTATGTTAGGAACGCGCATAAATTCCGTACAAGCCTTAGATTGGGGGTTATTGACCGGCGTTTCCGACGACACCAAGGCGATGATGGCAATGGTTGAAGACTATGCGGGGAGATTAAATGGCCTATCGTCTATTGCGGTTTCATCTCTGAAAAAAGTTCTTAATTCTGCCTATGATGCTCCGCTCAAAACATCACTGGAAGTTGAGGGACATTCCTATGAAAAGCTGCGATGGACCAAAGATTATGCTGAAGGTATTGCTGCGTTCGCGGAGCGACGGAAACCGAGTTTTAGGGGAGAATAAACCCACACTAATGTCATTATCCTGCTAGGTGTCGTAGTAGTAAATTTTTAACTAAATAGAGGCTTAAGTTTTATCTTAAAGACCTAATTGGAATTACGACTAAAACCAATTGTACGATAAATTAACTGAAACCGATCGTGACCATGCCGTTATGAACAGAGCTGAACGACGTCGAGAACTGAAAAAAATAAAAAAACAAGCCTCTGTTGGTGCCCGGAAGGACGCAAAAGAGGGGGGCTCCTTAGAGGCGGCGCGCAAGAATTTAGAGACCGCAAAGAGATTACATAATTCGGACAAGCGTGCCGAGGCACTTTCAATATATAAAACAATCCTCGCTTCTTTGCCCAATGAACCCGAGGTTCTTCATTTGATGGGCATAGCTCTATTTCAAGAGGGAAAGGATGCCGACGCCCGTGCGTTTATAGAGAAATCTATTAAGTTTAATCCCGGTCGTTCTGATGTACATAACGATCTTGGTAATATTTACACCAAAGATGAGCGTTTTGAGGATGCGATCGCTCGCTATAAGGTTGCCATAGAATTGCAGCATGATTTCGCAGATGCCCACTATAACCTTGGCTATGCCTATTTTCGCCTCAAAAAACTTGAAGATGCTGTGGCGAGTTTTGAAACGTCAATTGAATTAGAGCCAAAAAATGCGGTGGCACAGAATACCCTGGGTATAGTGTTGAAAGACTTAGGAAATTATGAAAGAGCACTAGAATGTTTCGAGGCGGCGATATCCGCCAATAAACTTTACTTGCAGCCGTATACCAATATGGGGGTTACGCTGCTGGCTCTGGGGCGCCGCGGGGAAGCACTAGAGTATTTTGAAAAATCTCTTGAAAATACTCGAGGTCCCAATAAGGCTGTTCAGCCTCAACGAGAAGCAGAATATACAACTCTCTCTAAATTTTCACATGATATTGAGCAATTTGACTATTTATCCGAGATGAGGATCGGTGGACCTCGCTATAAAGAGCTTGCAACAAAATATCGGCATATTAAATCCGAAATAAATTGGCCCCGCCAAAAAACAGCGCTGGTTCGCCTAAAGCCAGCGCATCGGACTGAATTAGATGCCACATACGTGCGGCCTATACATCTTGTTGAGGGTTCGGAGGTGTCCGGTGCCTCTTTGAATAGTGAACTAAATACACAGGAGATTACTAACGCATATAAGGCCCGCGCGCCCGGTATGGTCTACATAGATAATTTCCTTTCGAGTGAAGCACTGGAGGAGCTGAATAAGTTTCTTCTGCAAAGCACAATATGGTTTAAATACAATTATTCCGGAGGCTATTTGGGCGCCATGTTTGCAGATGGTCTCGCGTGCCCGATACTTCTTCAAATTGCTGATGATACCCGAAGAGCATTTCCCGAGCTTCTCGAACCACATCCGCTTGCCCAACTTTGGGCGTATAAATATGACCATGAATTATATGGTATTGGTCTTCATGCTGATTTCGCTGCGGTTAATCTTAATTTTTGGGTAACACCGTCGTCTGCAAATCTTGACCCATCGTCCGGCGGTTTAGTCGTTTATGACACTGAGGCACCTTTATCCTGGAATTTCGATGCCTACAATAAAAACCCAGAACAAATTAGAAAATTTCTTAGCGATAAAAATAGTGGAAAAATGGTCGTGCCATATGCACAAAACCGAGCAGTTTTATTCAATTCAAATTTATTTCACGAGACGGACACTATCAATTTTAAAAAAGGCTACGAGAACCGCCGAATTAATATAACGATGTTATTTGGTAAGAGATCCTGACCGCTTTTTAGAATTTAAATCTTTAAAAAACTTTAGTAAGGAGAGATTGAAAGCGGCTGGATTTGCGATGTTACAGATATGTCCGGCGTCAGGAAGAGATATGTGGCCCCCATTCGGGACGGCTTGTGCCATTTTCTGCATTACGGTCGCAGGTCCGCCTAATAGATCTTCGTCTCCCGATATAAATAGTGCGGGCATATTAAGCTCCGATAGTCTTGCTCCAAAGCCAACGGTCAGTAAAGCTTGAATGCATCCGTGGTAACCATTGAGCGAGGTGCGTTTGATCATAGTTTTTACTTTAGACATTTGTTCCGGATTGGAAGTTCGAAAGTTTTCTGGGAACCATCTATCCGCTGTGATGTCTACAATTGCTTCAATTCCGCCCTGCGCGGACATTTCTACCATTGGTGGCCAAATAGCCTCGTATTCGCTTACTAACTCCGCTCGACACGCCGTCGGTACAATGGAGGAAACGATTTGAGGAAACCTGAGCGCGAGCGCTATTGAGGTCATGCCGCCAAGGCCGATCCCAACGACATGAGTGTTGTCAATGCCAAGTTTGTTTAATACTCCTGCGACATCACCAGTAAGCTGGTCGAAAGAATATGGTCCCCGCGCTGTTTCAGACGCGCCGTGACCACGAGTGTCTAGCCTCAATAAATGGAAGTCTCTGCTAAGAGCTGAGATATTGTCGTCCCACATGGTGGTATCGTTGGTGATGCCTGTTATGAAGGTTATCCAAGGAGCGCCTTCAGGACCGTCCACGACATAATTCAATTCAAGACCGTTAACGAGAATGTTTGGCATTTTTTAAACCCTTTACGGGGGGCATTGTACTGCTGCTTATAAGCGGATAATAGAGGGGTTATAAATGCAAGTACCCTGGCTCAGACAACCTTGGCTAACTCATGGCAAAGCAACCAAGAAATAACACACAAAAATCGCAATGGCCGCTACAAATATTTGAGACCCTTAAAGACGCTGAAATTTCTCAAGTCAGCTACGTGCCCGACGCGGGGCACTCCGAATTAATTAAATACTGCCACGCCGATAATAGGATTAAAACAACGCGCCTGACGACAGAGGAGGAGGGTGTAGCAATGGCTTTAGGCGCCTGGTTGGGGGGTGAACGAAGCGCCTTGTTGATGCAATCTTCTGGGGTCGGAAACTGTATCAATATGTTTTCAGTTATCCAGGAAACGCGTTCACCGTTGTTGGTTTTGGTGACTATGCGAGGCGAGTGGGGGGAATTCAATCCGTGGCAACTTCCTATGGGCCAGGGCACTGCCAAGTCTCTAGAAGCTGCCGGGTTAGTCGTGTATCACGTAGATAAAGCCGAAGAACTAAGCGAAACAATTTTTGCGGCTTCACAGATAGCGTTTAATTCTTATCGAGCCGTCGCGGTGCTAATTGGCCAACGTATCATTGGTTTTAAGGACTGGCGAAAATAATGGTGGCCCCCAAAAAGATCAGTTTGAACCGGCGAAAAGTAACCGAACAGATTCTCCAGGATAGAGGTGATACGTTGTTTGTTACAGGCCTTGGTTCCACTACGTGGGACGCTGCCGCTGCGGGTGATCATCCGAATAACTTTTACCTGTGGGGTGGTATGGGTGGAGCGGCGATGACCGGTCTCGGACTGGCCCGAGCGCAACCAGATCGCCGTGTTGTTGTTTTGACTGGTGACGGTGAAATGTTGATGGGAATAGGCAGCCTTGCCACCATCGCGGTAGCTGAAACCGCAAACCTCTCAGTGTGTGTCATCGATAATCAACACTATGGCGAGACGGGCATGCAGGAAACGCACACTGGTCATGGTGTGGATCTCGCTGGGATGGCCTCTGCGGCTGGATTTAAACAAACGCTGACGGCTTGGACGGCGGAGGCGTTGGAAAAGGCCATATCCCTTCTCTACCATGCTGAAGGGCCAGTGTTTATAGATGTTAAAGTTACGACAGAACGCGTGCCCATGGTTCTACCTATTCGAGATGGGACGACGATTAGAGCTCGTTTCCGCCAAGCCGTGCTCGGCGACAGGGCGTTCGATTAGTCTCGTCGAACAACTCTATGATTGATAGGCGGGCTCTTTTAGGAATGGTGTTGGTCTGCACGGCCGCCGGCATTGGCGGGCTGACCGTGGTGATGACGCGGTTCGTGATCAGCGAGACGGACCCATATACGTTAGCCAGCGTGCGTTATTTAATAGCTTCGTTATGTCTTTTAGGTGTTGTTTTTGCGCAAGGCCGTCGTTTCAGAGTCGATCCAAGTGACCGGTTGGTTTTGATATTACTCGCTTTAGTTTTTTTTGCGGCGTTTCCCTTCTGCTTTGCGGCGGCGCTTGAGCATACGACGTCGGCGCGGGGAGCCCTCATATACGCTTGTATGCCTTTGTTGACAGGTGCTCTTGCGGCATTTTTTCGAATTGAACGGCTAACGTCTTGGAAGGGTATTGGTGTCATTTTTGCAATATTGGGAGTGTGGTCGGCAATTGGTTTAGACGTCGATGCTCCTGAAAATGCACTGCAAGGTGATGCCATAATGGTGCTCGCGACAGCATTTACGGCGATCTACACCGTATTCGCTAAGAAATATGTAATGAAATATGACGGCGTGGCTATGACGGCGTGGTCAATGTTACTGGGGTCCGGAGCACTATTTTGTGTTGCGGTTGTACTGGGTGAACCGTTTTCGGGTTCGCTGGACTTCAGTCTTTCTGGTTGGGGAGCTTTCTTATTTTTAGCGGTGCCTGGCGGCGCGTTCATGATGTGGTGTTTCATTAAAGGTTTCCAGATGGTAACACCGGTTCAAGCCGCAGTTTCAGTCGGGTTCAATCCTCTTACTGCTATATTTTTTGGAGCCTGGTTGGTGGGTGAGGCTATTTCAACGGGCAGCGTAATTGGATTTGTCTTAATCGTTCTTGCCGTTTTGTGCGCAAATAAAGGAAACAGTATTAAACCACCGCCGGCGTAGACCCATTTAATTTGTTTAAGCCTCGTGTCGTGATACCAAGCGAATTGAAGCCTGGCCAGCTTGCAGAACCGGTCGGGCGTGGATACTTTGCGCTATAGTTCTGTCGGAGGAAATAATGGATTCAGGTCTTGAAACGCTTACTCGATATAAAATGTTTATCGATGGTCAATGGGTAGACTCTAACTCAGGCGATACGTTTGAAACATTTAACCCTTATACGGCGCAGCCCTGGGCATTGATCCCGCGGGGAAACGAAATCGATGTGGATCGTGCAGTCGAAGCGGCAGATCAAGCTTTTAATTCGGGGGAATGGCCCGCCCTTACCGCGACAGCCAGAGGTCATTTAATACGCAATTTCGCTGATCGGATTACTGAAAAATCAGATGAGTTAGCGGCGACAGAGGTCCGAGATAATGGGAAATTAATCGCTGAGATGAGTGCGCAATGTAAGTACCTTACACAATGGTATTACTACTACGCGGGCCTATGTGACAAAGTGGAGGGTTCGGTGATCCCTATCGATAAACCGGGCCACTTTAATTATACGGTATGGGAACCACTTGGTGTTTGTGCGTGTATTGTTCCGTGGAATTCGCCGCTGCTTCTTCTAGCGTGGAAATTAGCCCCTTTGCTCGCCGCGGGGAACACCGCTGTTATAAAGCCGTCGGAATACACGTCGGCGTCCACTCTCGAGTTTATGAAAATTGCCGAACAAGTGTTTCCTCCCGGTGTTGTCAACGTAGTAACGGGCTTCGGCGCAGAGGCGGGAGCGGCATTGGTCGATCATCCCAAGGTCGCAAAGGTTGCTTTCACTGGCTCTGACGTAACTGGCGCCTCAATCTATGCTCAAGCTGCTAAAAATATGAAAAAAGTAACAATGGAACTCGGTGGAAAGTCCCCCAACATTGTTTTCGGTGACGCCCACGTTGAAAATGCGGTTAAGGGGGTAATATCGGGTATCTTTGCAGCTACGGGGCAGACGTGTATCGCGGGTTCAAGGCTCCTCGTTCAAGAATCTATTCACGATGAATTTGTGTCGAAGTTGGTTGACCTCGGCCGAACGGCGAGAATTGGAGATCCGTCAAGTTTTGATACGCAGGTTGGTCCTGTAACTAATGTTCCACAATATGAAAAGGTATTGAACTATATTGATATTGCTAAAAATGAGGGTGCTGAGACCGTGCTTGGCGGCGGAACACCTAAGGGACCTGAGATCGGTGAGGGGTGGTTTGTGGAGCCGACAATTTTTACCGGGGTAAAAAACGATATGCGTATAGCCCAGGAGGAAGTATTCGGCCCCGTGTTGTCGGTTATTCCATTCAAAGACGATGAGGAAGCTATTTCAATTGGCAACGATGTTATTTATGGCCTGGCTGCGGGCGTTTGGACTCAGAATATAGGTCGTGCAATTAATTTAGCTAATAAACTGCGGGCTGGGACCGTATGGGTGAATACCTATCGCGCAGTTAGTTACTTGTCGCCCTTTGGAGGATACAAAAAGTCTGGTATTGGCCGGGAAAGTGGACAAGAAATGATCAAAGAATATTTGCAACAAAAATCCGTTTGGATCGAGACATCTAATGCGGAAGCGCCGAACCCCTTTGTTCTGAGGTAAATTTTTGTCTGTGCTCCTGAAATTGGTCGTGGGCATGAATTAACAGCGGGAGCGTGCCTCGCTAAAATTTGTAGACTAGAGGGTTTTATTGGTGGGCAAATTGCACGTAAAGACTGTTATAGGAGTCCCCACCCATGAACAGAACTTATTGCTATTTCTTTAACGTGATTGGTCGATCGTAGGCCGTAATCGGTGGTGTCACTGCATTGTACGGTTCTACTTCCACTAAGGCTGATTGGGCAATACAGCTTTGTCCTAAACGGGATGTACCTTTGTCAATTGTAAGTACGTTAGGGTTTCCATGCTTTTCGAGCGAACCAATCTCGGAGGGTTCGAGCGGGTCTAACCAGGCACCTGTGGAAAGCCGCAAGACACCACTGCGAATGCGCTCCGTCACTACCGCTCCCGCAAGGCAGGAACCACGCATATTAAATATTCTGACGATGGTTCCATCGCTTATGTTTCGCTTTTTGGCGTCTGTTGGGTGAATCCATACCGGTTCTCGACCATTAACCTTGGTTTCTTGGCTAGGGCCCCCAAAGTCTAACTGGCTATGCATACGACCTAAGGGCTGATTAGACACTAAATGAAGTGGATGTTGGACTGCTTTATCCGACCCTAACCATTCGATTGGTTCCAGCCATGTAGGATGCCCTGGGCAGTCGTCGTACCCAAATTTATTAATAGTTTGAGAGAAGATCTCGATACGCCCTGAAGGCGTTTTTAGCGGATATTTCGTTGGGTTGTTCCGAAAATTTTCAAAAATAATTTCTGTAGTATCCGGTGTTTTGAATTCTAAGAAGCCCTTTTTCCAGAACTCGTCGAAATCTGGCATCTCAATTTTTTGTTTTCGTCCATTTGTCTGGCTTAACGAATACATGTGGCGCAGCCAATCCATCTCTGTACGACCCTGAGTAAATTCATCATGTACGTCGAGCCGTTTGGACAGACCCGAAAATATATCAAAATCGCTTTTTGCTTCGCCTACTGGAGCAATTGCTTGCTGCATCGCTATGAAGAAGCGGTCTCGAAGCCCCGCACCAATATCGTTTCGTTCAAAAGTTGTTGTCGCCGGCAGTACGATGTCGGCTCGCCGAGCGACTGGTGTCCACCAAGGCTCGTGAACAATTATCGTCTCAGGTCGGCGCCACGCCTCTATAAAGCGGTTGAGGTCTTGTTGTTTGTGAAAGGGATTACCGCCGGCCCAGTATATAAGTCGAATATCTGGATAGGTTAGTTTTTGACCATTGAAATCATAACTCGTTCCTGGGTGCAATAGCATGTCGACAACACGGGCGACGGGAATAAATGTATCGACCTTGTTGATACCTTTTGGTAGTCCGATGCTCGGCCTTTTTGTGGGCGTCGAGCCGATTGTGCTGATTGAACCGTAGCCGATACCTACACCACCACCAGGCAAACCGATCTGCCCCAGGATGGCGGCGAGTGTAATGGCCATCCAGCATGGTTGCTCGCCGTGATCACAGCGTTGTACTGACCAGCTAATCGAAATCATTGTCCGTGTCGCGGCCATTCGTCGCGCGAGTTTGCGAAGTACCTGTGGGTCTATACCCGAGATTTTGCCAGCCCACTCTGCGTTTTTTTCCACCCCATCCGTGTTTCCAAGGAGATAGGATTGAAAGCGGTCAAAACCCTCGCAATACCGTCTTAGGAAGTCTGTATTATGCAGATTCTCAGAGATTAGAACGTGAGCAAGGCCCATCATCAGCGCCGTATCCGTATTCGGGCGTGGGGTCAGCCATTCGGCTTTTAATTCATCACTAAAATCGTCTTTAATAGGACTAATTTGCACAAAATCTATACCGGCCTTACGTGCTTCCCTGACATATTCTTGCGTTTCGTGGCGCCCTAGACCATCTTTTGAAACCTGGCTATTTTTCGGTGAAACGCCGCCAAATGCCACCATCAATCGGGTATTTTTTATTATGTTGGGCCAGCTCGTAGGTCGCATCACGGGATCCATGCCGCCAGTTATATGGGGCACGATCACGGATGCGGCACCAAAAGAGTAATTTGTAACTTGGTCTACGAAGCCCCCAATAGTATTGAGGAACCGTTTGAGCTGGGTTTCCGCTGAGTGAAATGTTCCAGCACTACCCCAGCCAGAGGAACCATAAATGGATTCATTACCATATTCGGTGCGGACACGATTGAGTTCCTGCGCGACCAAGTCAAGCGCTTCATCCCATGGAACTTGGATAAATGGCTCCAATCCGCGGTTCGAGCCATCGCTTTTGCAGCCGTTCTGAAGCCAACCCTTTCGGACAACTGGTCGCGCTATACGACATTCATGATGAACGATACCTGGCATAGCCTTAATCAGGGGCGACGGTTCAGGGTCATTTTCAAAAGGCGTAACCTTGACTATCTGGTCATTATTTGAGGTTACCCTATAGGTTCCCCAATGAGAGACAGTGATGGTTTCCGTTCCGGTTGTCATAAACGATTCATTTTCAATTGCATTCCTTGGCGGTCCGGCATTTGTGGCTAAGGTTTTTCTTTTCTTGAATAGTATATTTAGTTTTTTTTCAGAGCCGCCTCTATATCGATTTCTGG
>CAZOHS010000005.1:0-10345 GCA_964579285.1 uncultured Rhodospirillaceae bacterium
AACTTAGCAAACCGCTCAACTATTAACTCTACCCAAGCACCGGACAAATGAGGTGTCCCCCAAAACAAAATTATGACTTATTTTTGCGTTAACAGCCTACTGGAACATCCTGCGATAGCCCAGCCCTAGGGGATCGGTATCTCCTGTTCATTTTGGGGGACGTTCCATCCGCGCCGTGTTGCAGGGCGATCTAAAATTTCTAGGTACCAACGAGCAACGTTAGGAAATTCGTTTAAATCTACCGTTTGCCAATCAAACCGGGCCACCCACGGCCAAACAGACATATCGGCGATCGTGTAGTCATCAGTCGCCAGAAAGCGAGACCGACCAAGCCTGTCATTCATCACACCATATAGTCTTCGTGTTTCGTTGAGATACCTTTCCTCCGCGTAGGGCGCCTTACCTGAATTGTATTTTGTAAAATGATGGCACTGACCGAACATCGGACCGACGCCGCCCATTTGCAGCATGAGCCACTCTACCGTGGACCATTTATCGTCTGGCGCGGAGGGCCAAAATCTATCTGTCTTTTCTGCCAAGTACATCAGAATAGCGCCAGATTCCATTAGGGACTTGCCATTTTCGTTGTCAACGATAGCGGGGATTTTATTATTGGGGCTTATCTTAAGAAATTCAGGCGCAAATTGTTCGTCCTTAGCAATGTTTACGGGGTGGGTCGTGTACTTCAGATCGCACTCCTCCAACATCAATGAAACTTTGCGACCATTTGGTGTGAACCAGGTGTATAGATCTATCAATTTATGTTTTCCTTATAGTGTGACCAGTTAACTTAGGGCTTCGCATGCCGGCCTTGAGCAGAGGTTTAAACAGACCCTCTAACAGCAAAATTCATACAGTAAAGAAAGGGGCCGCAAGGCCCCAGTAATAATCAAAACAAAAGCTTCTTGATCAGTTAGGTGTTAAAGCGATACGATGATCCATCATTACAGACGTGTTGCTAATTAGGGGTATACAATCCTAAAGTAAAAAATAAAGAAATAAGTATCAATATTTTCCTCCAGTGTTGGGAAAGGGAGAAACATGAAAGTATCTAAGTTACGCTACCTATCTCTAGCAGTAGCGATGGTAGCACTAGCTAGTTTCACGATATTTAGTTCACCGGCTAGTGCAAAACCACCCATTAAAATTGGCTTTAGTATGGCCCTGACCGGCGGCCTGGCAGGCGGCGGGAAACAGGCTCTCGTAGCCATGGAAATGTGGGCGGAAGATGTTAACAAGAAAGGTGGCCTGCTTGGACGCCCTGTAAAGCTCGTTTACTATGACGATCAGACGAACCCTAAAAATGTTCCGGGCATCTATGCAAAGCTCTTGGACATCGACAAAGTTGATTTTGTTGTGTCTGGGTACGGCACAAACCTAATCGCGCCGGCGTTACCTGTTGTAATTCAGCGGGACTTAGTTTTTATCGGTCTCTTCGGGATGAATAACAACAAGAAATGGAAGTACGATAAATATTTCCAGATCCTTCCCTCAGGACCAGACCCGGCGGTGGATTTCTCGCGGGCATGGTTTGACACGGTCATGCAACTGAAACCGACACCAAAATCAATCGCTTTCGTGGCAGCCGATGCGGAATTTGCTAAGAACCTCAAAGAAGGTGCCGTCGCAAACGCCAAAAGATTGGGTCTAAAGATTACCTATAATAAGAACTTCAAGCCCGGCACACCGGACTTCACACCAATCATTCGTGCCGTCAACGCGACCAATCCTGACGTCTTTTATGTAGCGTGTTATCCACCGGGCGCAGCAGGGATGACGCGAGCGGTTAGTGAAGTAGGAACAAAGGTGAGAGCATTTGGCGGAGGCATGGTTGGCCTTCAATTCGCAGGCATAATGAAAGGCCTCGGACCCAAATTAAATGGAGTTCTCAACTACGATTTCTACGTCCCGGAACCAAATATGGCCGCATACCCGGGTGTTATGGATCTTCTTGCACGTTATCAAAAAATAGCGCCAGCAAGAAAGGTTGATCCGCTCGGCTATTATCTTGCTCCGTGGGCATACGCCTATGTGCAGATATTGGGTGACGCGATAAACGCTGTGGGAAAAATCGACCACGCAGCGATCGCAAAATATATCCACGCCACCGAATTTAATACGGTCGTTGGCAAGGTAAAATTTGGCAAGAACGGTGAATGGGCAAAAGGTAGAACTCTCACGGTTCAGTGGCAAAATATAAAAAAGAAAAATGATCTCCAGCAATTCACAAAACCAGGAATTCGCAAGATCATGGCACCGGCTGCTTTCGCAACCGGAAAAGTACAGCCATTTAACGCACTGCGCTAAAGACTAGCGTAGCGTCCAAAATAATTGACGGGCGGGCAAACGCCTGCCCGTCAAACTTTTTCGGGGATAGCCACCTTGTTTTCATTTGAACTACTGATTAACGCGCTCGTAATAGGGCTGCTGCTTGGCGGTTTTTATGCGGCGCTAAGCATTGGCTTGTCTATCTCTTTTGGTTTGCTCGATATCGTAAATATCGCGCATCCCGCTTTTATAATATTGGGGGCCTTTGTCTGTTTTATTTTCAATTCACTATACGGGTTTGACCCCATATTGGTTGGACTATGTTTTGCGCCAGTCTTTTTTTTCCTGGGGACATTAATATATCGAGTTTACTACGGCAGTTTTGAGAAAACTGGAGCGGAAGCGCTGCGGGGTCTCGCATTCTTCTTCGGTGTGATGTTTATCATCGAAGTCATCCTCATTATGTATTTTGGCGTCGATTTCCAGATGGTCCAAGCGGACTACATTGATTACAAGCCAAGTTTAGGTTTTGTGGACCTTCCCTTTCGAATGTTTGTGCCCTTCGTGATCGCGATGATCATGACATTGGGACTGCAGTATTTTTCTTCGCACACCTTTTTCGGAAGGGCGATGCAAGCAGTCGCTCAAGATAGCCTTGCACTGAGATTAATGGCTATCGATCCCGCGCGGATAAAAAGGATCGCTTTTGGGATTTCACTCGCCACCTGCAGCATCGCGGGTGCCTTGGTTGTCATCGTCATACCTATCGAACCCTCGGTGGGACGCCTGTATATTGGCCAGGTATTCGCCATCGTCGTATTAGGGGGGCTGGGATCACAAAGCGGTACGTTGATCGCGGCGATGCTGCTCGGCCTCACAGAAAGCCTTATAACAACATTCTTTGGACCTTCTTGGTCCCCAGCCGTAGCATTTGGAGCACTTATACTCGTGCTGGCCTTTAAACCCACTGGAATACTCGGACGCCAGGGAGACACAAGAGGGTGAGTACTAATCGATTTTACATGGCGATTGGTGGACTGGCGGTCCTGGCCTACCTAGCGACCGCCTTCGTCGACAATCAATATTATTTCTTCGCAGGGTTTGCCATTCTCCAGCTCATGGTCATGGCGCTAGCCTGGAATATACTTGGTGGATACGCCGGTTATGTAAATTTCGGCAGTGCAGCATTTTTCGGGCTAGGCGCATACGCTGCAATCGTTGCACTCCAGTTGTTCGGGGCCACGTTGTTTACACAAATCTTAATTGGCGGTTGCTTCGCGGGCCTCGTGGGTTTGGCAACAGGCTATTTAACACTCCGTCTGAGGGGCGTTTATTTTGCTATTGCCACGTTAGCACTGCTGGTCGTAGCTGAAACGCTGATTGTAAACTGGGATTATGTTGGCGGGGCTGCGGGCGCATATGTGCTCCCGAAAAGAAACCCCAGTATATTGGGCATAATTATCGTCGGAAAAAACGACGCTTTATTTGGGAATTACAAAGAGCTTCTATTTTTTCTGATGTGTGTGATAGCACTCGCGACAATAGCGATCTGCAGATATGTCGAAAAGTCAAAATTTGGACGCGGGCTCGAAGCCCTTCGAGACAACGAAGAAGCAGCAGAAAGCATGGGCGTTCCAACGCTTAAATTAAAGTTGATTGCTACCACGTTAAGTGCCTCAGTCATGGGCTTCACCGGTGGCATCTTTCCCTATTATATGACGTTTGTTGACCCAATTTCTGCGTTTAACCTCGATATCTCCGTTAACGCCCTGGCCATGCCACTGATCGGCGGCACTGCCACCTGGCTTGGTCCGGTCCTCGGAGCAATCGTCTTGGGTACGCTTCAACAAGTAATAACAGTCACCATCTCTTCTTCCGTCAACCTGCTCATTGTGGGTCTATTCTTGGTGGCATTCGTTATTTTTGCACCAGACGGGTTCCTTGGCTTAATCAAAAAATTCAGAAAGCGCGGGGACTAAGGTACATGCTAGAAGTACAAAACCTCACGAAGAATTTTGGCGGCTTCACAGCACTTTCAGAGATCAATTTGCGCGTAGAACCAGGAGAACGACTAGGTTTGATTGGCCCAAACGGGTCCGGGAAAACAACATTAATAAACTGCGTGTCAGGCACCATACAAGACTATGAAGGTGAGGTTCATTTTAACGGAGAGAACCTGAACCCTCTTGTCGCGCATAAAAGAGCACGAAGGGGAATTTCTCGAAGTTTTCAGATACCTAAACCGTTTACCAGTATGACGGTCAAACAAAACTTAATGATCCCTCTTGAATACGCGGTAAAAGCGGAAGACTTGGGTAATCTCACTATTGAAACCCACGCGGATCAGATTCTTAAAGGGCTTGAGTTATCGGATAAAGCCAATCAATCGACATCAGGTCTGACGCAGATAGAAATGCGAAAACTGGAGCTGGCGCGCGCAATGGCATTGAAGCCTAAGCTCCTGATTTCAGACGAAGCAATGGCCGGCCTATCAAGCTCCGAGGTTGACGATATATTAAAAATTTTAATCGAACTTAATGAGAATACGAAGATAACGATTATAATGATCGAGCACATCATGCGCGCGGTAATGAGCTTCTCAGAACGGGTCGTATGTTTGGATGCTGGAAAAATTATAGCGAACGGTACTCCCGACGAGGTGATCAAAAACGCAGCCGTAGAGAAGGCGTACTTAGGTGAGTAAATTAGTTATTGATAAAATTTGCGCTGGTTATGGATCAGTGCAGGTCTTGCACGAAGTGAGCCTGACAGTAAATTCCGGGGAGACCGTGGTCCTACTCGGTACAAACGGCAATGGAAAAAGCACCCTATTAAAATCCGTTATGGGCCTTGTCACGCCGACCGAGGGTTCAATCAGTTTTGAGATTGACGGACAGGACGTAAGTTTAATTGGAAAAGGCACTGAAGAAATAGTTGAATTAGGAATAGCAATGGTCCCTGAGGGCAGGCGCCTCTTTTCATTATTGACCGTCGAAGAAAACCTCACCCTCGGCGCCTATCGCGACGCGGCGCGTCAAAAAATCCAGGAAAATTTAGATTTTTGCTTTACGACATTTCCTCGTCTGAAAGAAAGAAGGAAACAGCAGGCGGGCAGTCTCAGCGGAGGCGAACAACAGATGGTGGCCGTGGCCCGATCTTTAATGAGCAATCCTAGCATCTTATTGGTAGATGAACCTTCGGTCGGTTTGGCTCCGATACTGGTCAGCCAAATGATCGCTAAAATAAGAGAATTAAAAGAATTAAAAAATTTGACGGTACTAATGGCAGAACAAAATTTTAATCAGGCCATTAAAATAGCCGACAGAGGATATGTAATTGTCCACGGACAAATAGAATTCGAAGGAAAATCAACGGCAGAACTGGAAGACAATGAGATGATCAAACAATTTTATCTTGGCGCCTAAAAGATAAAAGCCAGCGTCAGTTCTCAGATTTATTGAAAGTCCCCATTTCCGATGCCATAACGTCAGCTTTTATGTTTTTAGCCTCATCCGCAGCATAATTTAACTCAATTTTAACACCGTTGGGGTCCAACAAAAAAATTTGGAATAAACCCTGTTCGTCAACCTGCCTTTTGGTATAGGAAATACCCTTTTCATCTAAGCCAGCTAACATTTGTAGTAGACCCGTAGCCCTGAAAGCCACGTGATCAACTACGCCAGACCCGTGCGTGGCCGTTGACTGCTGTCCAAGATATTTCTTTCTATTTTCAGAGACATCTTCGCCGCCAATTGTTAAGTGCAAAACTGGCTCCTCGCCGAGATACAACCACCGTACCGGCATTTTGAAATCCGGATGTGGGCCTTCGACCATTCCCAGCACATCAACATACCACTCACACGTGCCCTCTAGGTCAACAGTCTGGATCA
This sequence comes from uncultured Rhodospirillaceae bacterium, assembly GCA_964579285.1. Taxonomy (GTDB): domain Bacteria; phylum Pseudomonadota; class Alphaproteobacteria; order MPNO01; family UBA830; genus JAYZQT01. The sequence goes on from CAZOHS010000005.1 coordinate 6,159, forward strand.
AGAAATGCTCAAGATGAGAAAGGGGCACATGTTCTCCGTTAGCTAATACAAGAATTCAGAACCTATCGTAATTTATTTCAGAGAAATTCCAATACCATGAATTTTCAACAATGGAACTACTCCTGCAGGCTTTTAAAAAGCTGTAATGTATAACGATTAAGGGATCATAATTAAGTGGAGAGAATAATATGACAGCGTATTGGCTCGCACGGGCTAAAATTAATGACCACACCGAATACATGAAATACGCAACACAAGTCCCGTCGATACTTGAAAAGTTCAACGGTAAAATTTTAACTCGTGGCGGTAAACACAAAACACTTGAGGGTAAAGACTATTTTGAACGCTTCGTGGTAATTGAATTCCCGTCAATGGAAGACGCGCAAGCGTGCTTTAATTCGGATGAATATAATGCGGCGGCACATTTTCGCCGTCAGAACAACGTCGGCGAAAACGAACTTACCATCGTTGAAGCGGGCGACCTTACACCAACCGACTGACACCCAGAGACAAATAATCTAAGGGAAGCCGGTGCAGAACGATTGTGATATTTCTCTGTTAGCGACCACCGGAAACGCCTAGAACCGTCCCCGATACGTATTCTGCCTCATCGGAAAGTAGCCAAACAATCGCGTTTGCCACCTCACGGGCCTCACCCACCCGTTTAAAGGGAATGGTCGGTGCAATAGTCTCAATACGCCCCTCAGGCTGGATCTCTGTATCTATTGTACCGGGGCTAACCGCACACACCCGGACGCCTTCAGCGCCCACTTCCTGTGATAATCCGAAAGTAAATGAATCCACGGCACCCTTACTCGCCGCATAATGAACGTGAGCTCCGGCGCCGCCGAGTGTCGACGCCCGCGATGAGATGTTGACGATTACGCCACCATTTCCGCCACTCGTGGTGGACATCCTCTTAACCCCTTCGCGCGCGCAAAGTACCGTGCCAACAACGTTAACCATGACGTGGCGAACAAGTTCGTCTCCTGAAATTGCTTCAATGCGCGTAATCGGCTCTAGTATCCCCGCGGAGTTCACCAATCCCTTTAACGGGGCAAGTTGATGATCACATGCCTCAAACAATCGTTTGACATCACTCTCTATGGATATGTCTGCCTGCACCGCAATCGCCCGACGACCTGCTTGCTCGACAAGCGATACCACCTCGTTTGCACGCTCGGCGTTGTTAATATAATTAACACAAACATCCCAACCGTCCTTAGCCGCCCTCAAGCAAGTTTCCGCCCCGATGCCCCGGCCACCACCTGTCACCAGCAAGGTTTTAGTCATGTTTCTTTCTCCTTTTTCAGAGACCAACAGTGATACCTACAGTTGTCAACGATTAACGAATTGACCGGAACACTCTAGCAATTGAGAATGGGCTGATTGGAGTATGAACGTGACAAAATCAATAAGAAAAAATGCCATTCGCCTTGCAGCCGATATTGGCGGTACATTTACAGACATAACCGCTTTTGACGTCAATACCGGTTCCCTAGTGTTTGGAAAAACGCTTTCGACCCCGAACAAACTAATTTCCGGAATTGCGGACGCGGTTGGAAAGTCGGGTACATCGTTTCCAAATGCTGAAATTTTCCTCCATGGCTCGACTATAGCCATAAACACCATATTGGAGCGAACCGGTGCAAAGACCGCACTGTTAATCACGCAGGGCTTTAGAGACATATATGAAATAGGCCGTGTAAACCGTCCTGATTCATACAACCTTTACTTCGGCAAGCACGAACCACTTGTTGAACGAGCACTTCGATACGAAGTTAAGGAACGCGTATACGCTGAGGGAAAGATATACGAGCCTCTGGACGAGGAAGATGTCCGGGAAACGTGTAAAAAGCTCAAGAAGGAGGGCGTGGAAGCCGTCGCGATACTGCTACTTCACTGTTATTCTAATCCCACCCATGAATTAAGGGTTCGACAAATTGTGGAAGAAGAGTTACCCGATGTATTTGTCTCAACCTCTCATGAGTTAAGCCAGGAATACCGTGAATTTGAGCGCAGTTCCACGGTCGCAGCCAACGCATATATTGGGCCCAAAGTTAAAAGGTACATCAGCGAGATTGACGAGCACATTCAATCGGAGGGCTTTGACGGGTCCTTCCTCGTCGTACAATCCACTGGCGGCTTATACGACGGTCAACAAGCACAACGACAATGTGTACGAATGTTAGAATCGGGGCCGGCAGCTGGGGTCATCGGTACGCAAGCGCTCTGCTCTGCTCTCGGAATGTCCAATGCCATTGCCTTTGACATGGGCGGCACCACCGCCAAAGCGGGTGTTATCTATCAGGGAGAAGCCCTGACGACCGGCAGTGCACTTATCGGAGGGTATGAACGAGCACTTCCAATTCAAATCGCCATGATGGACATTTTTGAAGTTGGAACAGGGGGCGGTTCAATCGCTCGATTGGCGGACGAAGGTGGCTTGCGGGTGGGTCCACAAAGTGCCGGGGCGGAACCCGGCCCCGCGTGTTACAGCAAAGGTGGCGAGCACGCGACAGTGACAGATGCAAATCTAGTCTTAGGACGGCTTTCACCAGAACGCTTTCTGGGCGGGGAAATGCCCCTAGATGTACACGCAGCAACCGCTGCAATCGAAAACCAGGTCGCCACGCCCCTGGATTTAGATACCGTCGATGCAGCTCAAGGAATATTGAACATCGCGGTCACCGCCATGTCGCACGCCGTCAAGGCAGTCACAACGGAACGGGGTCTCGACGCAGGAGATTTTTCGATGGTGGCCTACGGAGGCGCGGGGCCACTTCATGCCTGTGATATCGCCCGTGAAATGGGTATCCGAAAGGTCATTATACCCCGTTCACCGGGACATTTTTCAGCGTTTGGAATGCTCTTTTCGGATCTTCGATATGATTTTGTCAGATCCCGTTTTACACGACTTGCCGACGCAGACTTCGATGATTTGGAATCTACATTCCAGGAACTAGAACAGGAAGGTATCGCCGAAATTCAAAAAGTTTCCACCACACCCGGCGAAGTTGTAATTAATAGGGCTGCGGATATGCGGTATGTAGGTCAGGAACATTCGGTCACCGTGGACCTACCCACTCATCTTTTCTCCAAACAGGATAGGGCCGGTATCAAGGCCCGTTTTGATTCTGTTCACGACCTTCGGTATGGCACGTGTGCACCCGAAGAACGAAGCGAAATAGTCAGTCTGCGTGTTACCGTAACCGGTGTGCTTATAAAGCCAACTTTAAATGTGATTAAACCAACAAAAGATGACCCTATCGCTGCAGCTCATCGTGGAAAGCGGCAGGTTCGTTTTGGCTCCTCCGTCCGTGAAACGGACACCTGGGACCGCGAAAAGTTGTTTAAGGGGCACACAATAGAGGGGCCGGCGCTTATCGAGGAACACGCTTCAACAACAGTGTTACATCCGGGCGACACACTTGAAGTTGATCAATACGGTAACCTCATCGTGACTGTCGAGGGAAGAACCTCATGACGAAAACAGAAACCCAAACCGATCCTGTCACCACTGAAATAGTCCGTAATGGGGTTATTGCCATTACGGAGGAAATGAAATCCAACCTCATGCGTACCGCATATAATATGATCATATATGAGGCCTTGGATTTCACCGTAGGGTTGTTCACCGCAAAGGGTGAGACGATATCAATCGGCCTCGGCTTGCCAATGTTTATCCGGGGCATGGCGGAAACCGTAAAAGCAAAACTTAACCACTTTGGGGTAGAGGATATCAAACCGGGAGATATTCTTCTCACAAATGACGCCTATATTACAGGTAGCCACCTTAATCACCTCACGTTCTCCATTCCGATATTTTACGAACAGGAGCTTGTTGGTTTTGCGTGCTGCATGGCTCATTGGCCAGACATCGGCGGTACGTTGGACGGAATAACAACCGACATTTACTCGGAGGGACTTCAATTACCGATCGTCAAGTATCAAAAGGAAGGAATAGTCAATCAAGACCTTGTCGACATTATACAGGCAAACGTCCGAATACCTGACCGCGCGATGGGTGACCTTAGAGCACAGCTGACGGCAATTACAACGGGCGAACGCCGGTATCTGGAGTTAATTAGGCGTTACGGAAAAGACCAGGTTGCAGCATCAATATCCGAAATAATGGATCAATCCGAACGAGCGGCCCGCGCGCGAACACTCTCCATTCCCGACGG
>CAZOHS010000005.1:10445-26656 GCA_964579285.1 uncultured Rhodospirillaceae bacterium
ATGCGCTGGTGGATGACATTTCCAATGACAATAGTCGATACCGTATTCAAAGCCCTCACGCCGGCCGTTCCCGACCGGACAATAGCGGGGCATCACGCGGATCTCGTCTGCGGAATGCTTAATGGGATAAACCCCGAAACGAACGAATTTTATTTGGCTTTTATAGGACCTACCGGCGGAGGTTGGGGAGCCAAGCAAACAGAGGACGGTATTAGCGCGACTGTTTGCATAAACGACGGTGACACGCATAACAGCCCTGCAGAGCAGTTAGAAGCCAAATACCCATTGCTAATTGAAAATTATATTCTCCGAGAAGACTCCGGTGGTGCGGGAGAGTACCGAGGAGGCCTCGGGTGCGGGTATACGGTGGAAGCCCGAGCGGATTTTATGCTCAACGCGCAAGTCGACCGTATGCACTGCAAGCCCTGGGGCCTCAATGGTGGGTTAGATGCGGCGGGCAACCAAGTCGTTTTGCGGGCGAACGGCACCTGGAAAGAAGACTATCCAAACGCAAAACTTTTGACCGCCTACATCAAAAAAGGGGATGCGTTCGCTGTGCGCTCGGGAGGGGGTGGCGGATTTGGTGATCCTTTTACCCGACCACCTAGTAAAGTAGCAGACGACGTCAGACAGGGTTACGTATCGATATCGTCCGCGCAAAGAGACTACGGTGTGATATTCGATGACGACGGAAATTTGAATTTGGAGGCAACCGAAAAGGTTCGAAAATCCCGTTAAACCCTAATTGAGCGGAGCTGAAATTATCCCATCGGCCAGTTTTGGTTCAAACCATGTTGATTTGGGGGGCATGATCAACCCCGCATCAGCGACTTTCATCAGTTCCGACATATTTGTGGGAAACACCGTAAACCCAACTTCCATCTCACCGTTGTCAACACGGCGAGCAACTTCTTCGGGGCCTCTTGAGCCACCAATGAAATCAATGCGCGGATCTGTCCTCTGGTCTCGTATCCCCAATACTGGCTCCAATATCCCGTTTGCGAGAACTGTTACGTCCAGGCTCTCCAGCGGGTCTTCATTCAAAGACGTCCTTTTGTGACTTAGCTGCGACCATTGCCCCGCCAGATACATGCCAAATGTCCGCTTACGGGGCGGTCGGAATGGTGCATCCAAAGGCTCAATTAGGAAATCGTTTTCAACAACTTTCAGAAACTCATCACGTCGCAGACCATTTAAATCTTTGATGACACGATTATAATCGAGAATTGTAACCTCATTTTCTGGAAAGCTCACGACAAGAAAGCCGTTATAGTTTTCATCTCCACAGTGCTCGGAGTTTGCGGCGCGTCTAGTAGCCGACACCCTGGCGCCAGCCGCTGATCGGTGATGTCCATCCGCTATGTAAAGGGCATCCATCTCATTCATTATTTCAGAAATTTGTTTGATTTGGGCACCATCGGGTATCGCCCAAAGTTCATGCCGAGCTCCGCCAACATTTTCTGCAATCACATCGGCAACCCGATCTGCCGCTTGGTTAAGAATATTTGACAGGATAGAGTTATTTTTGTGCACGCAGAGGACTGGGCCAGTGTGGGCGTTGACAGCCTCTATTTGTTTAACCCGGTCATCCTCCTTTGAAGGCCGAGTAAGCTCATGTTTTTTTATTCGATTTTCTTGATAGGCTGCTACCGAAGCGAGCACGACGACACCCGTCTGGGTTTTTTCTCCGACTGTTATTCTGTATACGTAAAAACAAGGTGTGGGATCACGCTCGAGCACACCTTCACGCTCAAAGCGGATAAGATTCTGGGCGGCTTTTTCATATACCTCTGGCGCATACGGATCGACGGTTTCAGAAAATTCGATTTCTGCACGTGATACGCGAAAAAACGAATAGGGCTTGCCAGCTGCGGCTTGTCTTGCCTCCGACACGCTAACCACATCATACGGCGGTGCGGCAATATCGTTTCCTCGGTTGGACGCAGGTCGCAGTCCGGCGAACGGCCTCACGAGGTCACCTTGAAAGGATGTCATAATAAGCGCGTACCTTTATCTTCTCCAACTGACCCAAGATAATATTTATGCATACACGATATGGTTGCTATAAAGATTCCGCTCCTGCTCTCCGCTGGAAGTACTCCCAGGCACGCGTAACCGACATATCACTCATAAATATTTGGGTACACTGATCGATTTCGCCGTCCGATAGATATTCAATTTCCTCGCTCATAATCATCGTGTCCTGTAGCAAACGGGCGTTCACTTGGAGGTAGATCGAGGTCATAACCGCACCCTGGACACTACTACCAGAAACCGCGCAGCCATGCCCTCTCATAAGAACCACATTATTGGGACCGAGCCCCCTCGCGAGGTCCCGCCCCTGCTCCATGTTTACTACCAACAAATTTGTATCACCAAAATTGGTACGGATATCCCAAACAGGTACATCCTTTCCGATAGAGGCACCAACGTGCGCAACCGGTTTAAGGGGAACCGAGGTAACCCCAAACGGAATAACCGCGTGAGAATGATTATGAACGATCGAGTGCACCTCCGGACGCGCCTCGTATATGGCACCATGAATATGACGCTCCGCATATGGTGTCCGATTATCATCGATTGCTTCACCCTCCAGCGTAAATTCTATAATATCACCAAGAGTTACCAATTCAGGACTTCGTGATCGGCTCATCACATACCGGTCGGGATTTTCCGGATGTCGGATGCTTACGTGTCCATAAGCATCAACCACATTTTCACGCGCTAGTATTCGGTTTGCGACAACTACTTCGCGCATTGTATTTGTAAGTTTATCCATGTATCGAAATCCAGCTATTGCATCAGATCCTCTCTGTCATACCATGTGGTGAACAACCCTGCGAGTCGCACAGACTAAGAATTCAAGCTAAACTGCTCCAAATCACTATATGGGTTAAATAAATGGCGCCGCGAGACTTTGAAGATCATTGCTGGGACGACGTTGTCTCACCGGAGATCCTGGAGGTTTATAAGTCCTATCACCGCGAAATATTTGTCGGTCAAAACCCAGCTCTTCTAGCAATTGATTTGTACAATTCAGCGTATCAAGGCAACCCACAAAAATACCCCCACGAACTTATAGAAAAATACCCAAGTTCATGTGGAAAATATGCGTGGAATGCCGTAGAGCCCACTAAAAATTTGTTTTCTGCGTGTAGACAGGCGGGATTGCCCATAATTTATGTGACGGGTTCTGTGAGGAAAGGTCGTGTTCGCTCAACAAAACGGAAAATGGGTGATGATGTGGGGACGAAGATGATGGATATTCATCCGGCGTTCTCTGTCCAAGATGGCGATATTCTCATCCGAAAAGAGAGGGCGAGTGCATTCCATTCCACACCCTTAATTGCACATCTCACCCGGCTTGGTATTAATAGCTTAATCGTCTGCGGTGAGAGCACGTCGGGATGTGTTCGCGCTTCGGTTGTTGATGCCTATTCTAACGGCTATCACGTCACGATTGCGGAGGAATGCGTCTTCGACAGATCTTTGCTATCCCATAAGGTTAACCTTTTTGATATGCACCACAAATACGCGGATGTTATGGTTTTAAAAGATATAATTGCTCACTTAGAAACAACATATTCGAGAAACAAAGCAGCGGAGTAAACGAGATGGCAACAAAGATTGATAGATCCCATTTACTAGAAGAACTGCAATCGTCTTTAGACAAGCACTGTAAGACATACGCCACCCGAGAGGCCAATTCGAGGGTATGGGCTCTGGAAACCAAACTTGATCAAAAATATGCACGAACACAACGCCGCTATATCGGAACCAGCGGCAACGTCGAACACACGGACCCAAAGGCCCTCATGGGGGATACTTTTACATTAACCATAATTGAGCAACCACCAGGCCACGAACAACCTTTGCACCATCACAACGAGGAAGAGGTCTTTTTCGTTTTGAAGGGTAACCCGACAATTATATGGGAGTATGCTGGTGAAATTGTAAAACGACAAATGGGTCCCTGGGACATGGTCTATAATCCCGCGGGCCAAGTACATGGAGTGATTAACGAAGGTGACGAAACGTGTTTTTTTCAAGTGATGCTTGGAAACCCCGCACCAGACCGGCCACAATACCTTGACCCAGAACTAAGGCGGCTGCAATCAGAAGATAGACCTGACGAGGAAGTGCGAGCTAAGTCATAAAAAGCATAAAATCTCTGTGGCGGCAAAAATGAATAGCCAGAGTTTGGGAGAAAGCCTGGAAACAACTCAGAAGCAGTTGGCGAAAAGAGGAAACACGTGATGGCAGAAAAATTACAGCTTACCCTCGCGTGTGGGGACTATGAGATTATCCGCGCGTTGAAGGAGGGAACGGTCACAGCAGACGGAATTAACCTTAATGTCCTGACCGATATGGATTCTTCGACACGTCATTGGCGCATGATCCGCAACGAGGAATTTGACGTCTGTGAATTATCCGGATCCTCCTATCTGATGGCAAAAGACCGGGGTCATAAACTGTCAGCGATCCCAGTCTTCTTGCACCGGCGTTTCCGGCACGGGTTTATCTTTGTTAACAAATCAAAGGGAATAGCGCTGCCGTCAGACCTAAATGGAAAGCGTGTTGGCATAAAAACCTACCAGGCGACAGCCATTCTCTATCTTCGTGGGTTATTAGCGGAGGAGTATGACGTTGATCTAACCAGCATAGAGTGGATCACAGAGTTAGAGGAAGAAATTCCTTTCGATACCCCCCCGGGAATCTCTCTATCTCGCGCCCCTCAGGACGCCGATATTTCGGAAATGCTTGCCGAGGGCGAGATCGACGCTGTCATCCACCCAGATATTATCGCTCCCGTTCTACGGGGTGACGATCGTGTCGGTCGCCTTTTTGACGACTATCGATCAGAGGAAGTTGCTTACTATAAACGAACCGGTATTTACCCCATTATGCACGCGACGGTGATAAGAGATGACATCCTCAAAGAACACCCCTGGGTGGCAACAAATTTAGCTCAAGCTTTTGAACGATCGAAACAAGCTGCGTACCGGCGAATGGCGAACCCTCGAATCGTCCCACTGGTGTGGTTTCTCGATGAATGGGATTCTCAAAGAACCTTAATGGGACCGGATCCGTGGGAGTTTGGCTTATCCCCCGCCAATCGAAAAAATCTTCAAAATCTAATCAATTACTCCAAATCCGGTGGCTTAATAGCAAAACTGGATAAGGTGGAGGACTTCTATTTAGACGTAATGTTTGAAAGTCGTGGCCGGGGTGAGTCAGCCCGTACCTAGCTGGGTTCCTGCTTGCCCACAATGGTTGTGCGTCGTAGAAGTCGCCGTTCATTCTCTGGAAAGTCTGTTCGCGCATGTGTTATGCATCGATTGTCCCAAATTACTAAGTCACCAATGTTCCAGACGTGCTCATAGACAATGGATGGATCTTCAGAAACCCCAAATAGCTCCTCCAACAATTCCTCACTCTCAATGGGCTCTAATCCTTCGATGCGAGCCGTCATCAACCGGTTCACGTAAATCGCTTTTTTCTGCGTTTCTGGATGCGTAATAAATACCGGATGGGCGTAATTTCCTATTTTAGTGAGATCGAGATCGGTAGCAGGCCGGTCCGTTCTCTTGTAATCATGCACTTGAAGGGCCTTCTTGTTTTTTAGTCTCTCTCGGGTGTCGGCTGATAAATTATTGTAAGCCGCGTACATGTCAGCAAATAACGTATTACCCCCCTTTGAAGGCAATTCAACTGCATACAACATCGTCCCTGTGTGCGGGAATTTAGTATAGCACATGTCGCTATGAAACCACATTTCCCCATCATGCGGTAAACCCATCGGCTTACCGTCAATGCGAATGTTGGACACGATCATGACCTCCCTGGGGAGCCCATCCACCAAATCGTGGACGGCCTGGGACGGCATTCTAGGGCGGCCAGGCTCGCCTAATTGTTCGGTAAAGGTAACCATTTGTTGGGGCGTAAGGTCCTGCCCCCGAAAGACGAGAACCTGGTGTTCATACCACGCCTCTAGGAGCGTACTAATCGTTTGACCATCTAATTTACCCCGCAAATCCAGGCCCAAAACTTCCGCGCCCAGCGGTGCGTCTAATTTAGAAATTTCCATAACCATAGTATCCATATCCCAGACCTCCGTATCAGTCTTGTCGTATCATCGCCACCATAGCTTGATGCAAAGCGCTCTCGGCGTCACCGAAATGTTCCACAATTGTATAATGATGGCAATTTGGTGCGGCGATTTCCATGACCCCAAGTCCCTTTGCCGACCAAGTCGCCAGAAACTCATTTTGTTGGCGTTTAAACTCATCGGTCTCCCGCTCTCCAACCGACAAAATTAAGGGGACGTCCGAAGCCGGGTCTAGATAGACCGGACTGTTCTGCAGTGCGTCATCGACTTTAAGTCCAAGTACTTTATTCAAAAAACTCAATCGAACTGGCTCAAGATCATAAATCCCTGACAGCGCACAAGCGCCCTTGATTGGCACCTTGGGCATTCCTGCATCGTATTTTTTCCAATCGGTGGCCAACATCATAGCCGTTAGGTGTCCACCCGCAGAGTGTCCCGCAAGAAAGAGTTTTTTACTATCGATCCCGAATTCTGATGCATTCTGATAAATCCAGCGTACCGCACTTCGGCACTCCTCCACTATTTGGCCCATTGTTGCGATTGGAGCTAAGGAGTAATTAATGGTGATGAAGGAGATCCCGGACGAAAGAAACGCTGGGGCAATGTAAGTGGTGTCGTTCTTATCCGAGAGTTGCCAATAGCCCCCATGGATATATATCAGCGCCGGCCCCAACCCCCGAACATCAGAGGCGCTAAACACATCCAGCTTATGCCCCTTCCCTTCACCATAAGACAGATCTTGATAACCAGAAAGTTTTTGGCGAACGCGCGCGCTTTCAGTCTCGCGATATTTTATTACTTCTGGTACGTCTGGCCAAAGTGGCCGAAGGTCGTATTGGGCATTAAGGGCGTGAATATCATAACTGCCAAAAATTTTATTCAAGTTTCGATCCCGTATAATATCCGTTATACAACAGTTTAAAGCACTTATGTTCGCCTCTATATGACATTACACCTTTATAATACTTTATCACGTCGTAAAGAAGAATTTACGCCAATCGACCCCGATAGGGTCACCATGTATGTGTGCGGGCCAACAGTTTATTCCTACCCCCACATTGGCAACGCCCGGCCCGCCGTGGTGTTCGACGTCCTCCTGAAATTATTACGTCACCAGTGGCCTAAAGTAGTGTTTGCCCGAAACATTACGGACATAGATGACAAAATTACTGCTGCCGCGGCAACCGAAGGCGTCGATATTAGCGATATAAGTGCGCGGTTTGAGACTATCTATCTTAGTGATATGGCCGCACTCGGCGTGGACCCACCGGATTTATCCCCCCACGCGACTGACCACATTCCCGACATGATCGGGATGATTGAGCAGCTCATCTCAACCGGACACGCGTATCACGCCGAGGGACATGTGTTGTTCCACGTACCCAGTTTCAAAACATATGGACAGTTATCTGGACACAGGCAAGAGGGTCTAATGGCGGGGGCGCGTGTGGATGTAGCACCATATAAAAAAGACCCCTCCGACTTTATTTTATGGAAACCGTCCACCGCAGACCTACCTGGATGGGACAGCCCTTGGGGACGAGGTCGTCCAGGCTGGCACCTAGAGTGTTCAAGTATGATCAAGAAACACCTTGGGAAAACGATCGATATCCATGGTGGCGGTGTTGATTTAGTTTTTCCTCATCACGAAAACGAAATAGCTCAATCGACCTGCGCACATGACGGCGAAACGTTTGTTCGATATTGGCTGCACAATGGCTTCGTAAATGTTGATCAAGAAAAAATGTCCAAATCTATTGGAAATGTGCTTCTTGTTAATGAACTTCTGAATGCCGCGCCGGGAGAGGCAATCAGACTTACTTTGTTGAGCGCCCATTATCGGCAACCATTGGACTGGACTGATAGCGGGCTAACCCAGGCAAAACAAATGCTCGACCGCTTATATGGCAGTATACGAAATCTAGACACCGTCGACGAAGACGAAAGTATCGCACCCGATCAAACATTTTTAGAAGCGTTGAACGATGATTTAAACACACCAAAAGCCCTGGCCGCGCTATTCGAAATTGCCCGTCAGATCAATACAGCCTCTGACCTCGCGACAAAAACGCGATTAAAGGCTACACTTTTGTGTTCGGCTGAATTGATGGGGTTACTCAAGGACAATCCGGAAGATTGGTTCGCAGGACCCCCTACCGAACATCAAAATCTCACTACCACTGAAATAGACAGACTTATAGAAAACAGAAACAAGGCGCGGGACGCCAAGGACTTTAAGGAAGCCGATCGCATTCGCGACCTCCTGGGGGAAGAGGGTATTCTGCTCGATGACAGCAAACGTGGCACAAAATGGCGCCGCGTTCGTTGACTTTCCAGATAGTACTGTAACGTTTTCATAATCTCTTGTGAGGATGGAGGTTGATTTTGCTATTAATCTCCACTTTGCTTGCCAAATGACTATTGGTGCAACCCTCGCCACCGCCGCGGCCTTTGATCCCGGTAAAGCTGCTTTTGTAATGGAAGAAAAATCCATGTCGTATGCAGAAGCCGATGCCGCATCAAACCAGTTTGCAAACGCACTACTTTCGAAGGGTGCCGCGCCGGGCGATAATATCGCTGTAATCGGGCACAACAGCATAGAGTACGCAATTTCTTATTTTGGCATCGCTCGGGCGGGTTGCGCTTCCCTGCACCTATCCCCACGCATGACCCGCAAAGAACTCGAATATTGTCTAAAAGGTGGAAATGTCCGCCTAACCATCTGCGATCCCGACATCCCTGCAATAGATATAGACGTCCGAGTTTCCTTAGAAACGGAACAATTTGATCAATTCCTTGAAGGGTCTTCAGTCGCAGATCCCGGACTTGAACCGTCAATCGACAGCCCGTCTTCCGCAACCTATACGGGGGGCACAACTGGGTTCCCTAAGGGTGGCATGCACACCGCTCGGTCCCGCTTAGCCTGGGCGACTATAGCACAAGAGTTTTTTAGTCTTACACCTCAGGAAGTAATGGCAAACGCCGCTCCGATGGGACACGCCGCTGGCGGATTTATATGGTTTCAGCCGGGGGTTTGCGCCGGCGCCACACAAGTTCTTCTGCGGCATTGGAGTACCAAAGACTTTGTACAAGCTGTTGAACGAGAGACCGTTACATCCACTTTTCTCGTTCCAACCCAAATACAGATGCTGTTGGACTCTGACGACTTTGACTCAACTCGCTTGCAATCGATCAAAAAGATAGTTTATGGCGGCGCGCCCGCCCCGGATGGGTTAATAGAGCGCGCCTCCGGCGCCTTGACACATTGCGAGTTTATTCAAAACTACGGAATGACCGAGATCGGTCCCCTCATTACACTTTATAAAGATGATCGAAAAGTATTTCCCAGCGCCCTTGGGCGTCCCACCAGACACACGGATTGGGCAATTTTTACACCATCGGCCAAAAAGGCGGCTGTAGGTGAAATTGGTGAACTCTGTTTTCGTGGGCCAACACTAATGACCGGTTATGTTGATGATCCCAAACAAACGGACGAATTTTTTCGTCATGGCGATGGATGGGGTTGGACCGGGGACTTGGCAGTCATAAATAAAAAAGGGGTCATTACCCTCGCGGGCCGGTCTAAAGATATGATTATATCTGGCGGTCTGAATATTTATCCAGCGGAAATCGAGCGCGTGTTCAATGAGTTACTTGTGGTCAAGGAGTGTGCTGTATTTGGCGTTCCAGACGAGAAGTTTGGTGAACTCCCCGCAATTGCAGTAGTCACCGAGAATAAAATTACCGCCGATGAAATACTCTATTTGTGCGAGAAAAAACTCGCGCGGCATAAAAGGCCACGACGGATCGAATTTGTCGACAAGTTACCAAAATCGCCCGCAGGGAAGGTTTTGAGAACTGTTTTACGCAACCGCTTTAAATAGAGGTCAGGCGGCCTATGTGGTTTTTACAATCTGGACGGAATAAATTGATAGGAAAATCTGCAGTCAAACATCTCAAGAATCGCCCAACCTGTTCGTCACTGAATTAACGTCCCGCCGCTTTCCTCCCCATCATCACAAAAAGTTTACAGGTTTGGTTGTATCTATCTCATGGATAAAACTTTAACAGCCATCATCAAAAACTAAAAAGCCACCTTGACGGCTTCAATTAACGCGATAGTTTTCTGCGCAAACAACCTCTCAATGGTAAAAATGGATAACTCCCAGGAAATAAACTCATCGGTGGATGGGAGCGTCGGCCATATTCGACTAAACAACCCAAAAGCACTTAATTCACTCACTGAAGGAATGTGCGCCAGCATATATAATCTTTTGAATGACTGGCAGGATGATAAAGGTGTTCAAGTTGTCGTCGTAAGCGGCGACGGCGAACGGGCGTTCTGCGCGGGCGGGGACGTTTTGCAAGTGTGTAATGAGGGAAAACAAGACCCTGTAGGTGCACGGCGGTTTTTTAAAACTGAATACGCAATGGATCTCGCCGTAGCTGAATTTCCAAAACCTTATATTTGTCTTATCGACGGCATCATCATGGGTGGTGGCTTAGGCATATCCGTAAATGGTCGATATCGGGTTATGGGCGATAACGTTTTAGCGGCCATGCCGGAAACGGGTATTGGGCTTTTACCGGACGTAGGCGCGACAGCATTTCTGAACGCCTGCCCAGGACGAACCGGCCTATACCTCGGATTAACCGGCGCACGCCTGAACACGGCGGACGCAATCTACGCCGGATTTGGAACTCATTATGTAGCGACACAGAAACATGGATTGCTCCTTGATGCCTTAAAAACAAGAAAATACGGCTACAACCCATTTATTTGTGTCGAGGAAACAATCAATCAATTTTCTTCTGATCCAGGGCAATCAAGCCTCAAAGACCTTCAGCCGACGATTGATCGATTGTTTGCCGCAAACGACGTAGAGGAAATCGTCTCAAGCCTGTCAAATGACGGCTCAGACTTTTCTTCTGAGGCCTTAAAGGCTTTACAACGCATGTCCCCGACAAGTATGAAAATAACTGCAAAGCAGGTGACTGAAAATCCGAATATTTCCGTAAAAGACGCACTAATCCTGGAATACCGGATGGTCAGCCATGTATTGAAGCGCCACGACCTTTACGAGGGAATTCGTGCCGCATTAATTGACAAGGACCGGAAACCGGTCTGGCAGCCAGCGACCCTTGCGGAAGTTTCTTCGGCAGAGGTCGCGGATCATTTTTCCTCACTTAACGAAGAAGAGTTAGTCTTAAATTCACGACAATCCTAAAGCCAACGTAACAGGAGAATCTCCATGGCGTACGAACACATCCTCGTCGAAACACGCGGTGCCGTCGGTCTAATCACTCTCAACCGTCCGGAGGCCCTTAACGCGCTCTGTTCCCCTTTAATGGCGGAACTAAACGAAGTTCTTGATCAATTTGAGAGCGATAATGCTATAGGCGCAATGGTATTAACCGGGTCGGAGAAGGCCTTTGCAGCTGGTGCCGACATTAAAGAAATGCAAGATAAAACGTGGTCCGAAGCGTACATGGAGGACTTTATCACATCGGGTTGGGAACGTTTGTCACGCTGCAGAAAGCCGGTCATTGCGGCCGTATCTGGGTTTGCGCTGGGAGGCGGCTGCGAAGTGGCAATGATGTGCGATTTTATTATTGCCGCCGATACGGCAAAATTTGGGCAGCCTGAAGTAAATCTTGGAATTCCACCCGGTGCCGGCGGCACTCAGCGCCTTACGAGGTTTGTGGGCAAATCGAAAGCGATGGAAATGTGCCTTACAGGACGTTTTATGGATGCGGAAGAGGCCGAAAGGTCCGGATTGGTTTCAAGGATAGTAACGAGTTCAGAATTAGTGGACGAAGCGGTGAAAACAGCGGACGCTATTTCAAAAAAATCCCTGCAGGCCAATATGATTATTAAAGAAGCCGTGAACCGGGCGTACGAAACCACCCTCTCAGAAGGTGTACGTTTTGAGCGACGAATGTTCCACGCCTGTTTTGGTACGGATCATCAAAAGGAAGGCATGGCGGCCTTTGTTGAAAAACGCAAACCGGAGTTTGAGAATAGCTAGCCCGAGCTTTCATTATAGTAGGGATCGATTTCGTCATTAATCGCTCGTAAGATTATAGTCTGCCTTAACTGGAGGCGAAAATGGACGTGGTAGCATATGCGGCTTCTGTCGGACATTCGGTTTGGTTTTCGTACGATACCGGCGAAACCTGGAACCGTGCGAATACAAATACTGGTGGTATCTACAATGAATCGCGCTGCTGGAGCTTATCCACCCATGCAGCCCGCCCCGGCGAAGTTCTGTCGGGGACCGATTTAGGTGTATACCGGTGGGACCCTCTAGATTACAGATGGAACCACGTACCCTCGCCGATGGATGGTTTTCATATCTTACAGATTGACCAACACCCTGAGGACCCCGATTTTATCGTGGCGGGAACACGCCCAGCTAGCGTTTTTATATCAGAAAACGGCGGAAAAGATTGGTTCAAAGCGCCAATGGGAAACGCGACCGAGTGTGAATTTATTAATACACCGCGGGTTACGTCCATTCTTTTTGATCCGAGAGACACTAATGTGCTCTGGGTAACCATTGAAATCGACGCCATATGGCGATCTCCTGACCGGGGACGCACCTGGGAACGCCTTGGAAATGGATTGCGTACCGATGATACCCACAACTTGGTAATCATCGACGACTTGGAATACCGCAGAATTTTATGTTCAACCGAGCTCGGCCTTCATCGATCCGATGATAACGGGGCAACATGGAATTTTGTCGATGTACCGCAAGCACCCTGGCCCTACTTCCGTTGTATGGCGCGTCGACCAGACCAATCAGGTGTCTTATTTCTTTCCGTCGGCGATAGACCATCGGGAGAAACCGGGCTGTTATTGCGCAGCCGGGATTGGGGGGAAACGTGGGAGAATGCGGACTTACCCAAACCGGTCAATTCGACAATTTGGTGGATTGGCACAAACCCCGCGGACCCCCAACTAATTTTCTGCTGTACAATAATGGGGCAAATTTTTCGGTCTACTGATGGCGGAGACACTTGGCTGAAGATCCAGAGAGAGCTGGGTGAGCTGCGGATGATCTGTTGGGCCCCGGCAACCAATACAAATACGAAAATACAATAAAAGAGAGAAGAGAAATAATATGACCAACTTTAAAATGCCCCAGCATGTTGTTGACCGCGTGATTGAAAAACGTGGCAGACTTAACGTGTTTGAGTCTTTCGACCCCACTAAAACCGCTTTTCTCGTTATAGACATGCAGAACTTTTTTGTGTCAGGAGTTCAGGCGTGCTTGGATATTATACCAAACATTAACCGGCTCTCTGAAACAGTCAGGAACAAGGGAGGTCTAGTCGCCTGGGTTGTACTCACCGTGGCGGAAACCCATGATGGCCCGAGCCTCTGGCCAATTTATCACGATAATTTCTTTACCGCTGAGAAACGAGAAGCACATAAAAATGGACTGACCCGCGGTAGCGAAGGTCATGCGCTTTATCCGACCCTCGTGACCAGTCCAACCGATCTAATTTCGGAAAAAACACGCTTCAGTGCCCTAGTGCAGGGCTCGTCCGACCTGCACGAAAAACTTCAAGAAAGAGGCATTGAAAACGTTTTAGTCGGTGGGACGCTAACCAACATGTGCTGCGAGTCCACGGCTCGTGACGCGATGATGATCGGATACAAAGCAATTATGGTCGAAGATTGTAATGCGTCTAGAAACGCGGAAGACCATTTAGTCGGCCTAACCTCGGTCTATCAGAGCTTTGGGGATGTTCGCTCAACGGAAGATGTTATCACGAATGTCCTCGGCTAACGCGCGCCCTCGAGGATGATCAAACAGCAAAGTATTTCTATCGTATTAATCCAGCACCAAAGCCCATTAAGGAGCACATAACGAAGTCGATTTTCGTTAATTTCACGCGCCCCTCCAGCGGATCGCGGGTTTTTAGCCGTGCTGCCAAACGATCGGCTAGGCGAAGGATTGTCTCGGCCTCCATAGTCAGGCGACGGCTTTTTAGCTTCGCCGGCAGTTTGCGCGCCGTACCCATCAATTTCTCACAATTTTCTAAACATTGGTCGATCACTGACCTTAATGCCGGCGTAGATCTTCCTGCTCCCAAATCCTCCAAATTTACCTGAAATTCACTAAGCCATTCTGAGGGTAAATACACACGGTTTAACTTTTGATAATCCGACTTTATATCCTGAAGGTGATTTAGGACCTGTAAAACGTTGCAAAGAGCATCGGAATACGCATACAGGGATTTATTTTCGTCATGCAGGTCAAGGAGAAAACGACCCACCGGCGCCGCAGAGAACTCGCAATATTTGATCAAATCGGCCCAATCACTATATCGCTGTTTCGTAACGTCTTGCTTGAACGCTTGAATAAGATCAATGCCGTGCTGAACTGTGACGCCGCTGTCACGGCAGTGCATCGCAAGGCAATAAGCCTTTAGGAAAGACGGATCGTCTTCCGTCGCCATTTTCAACGTCGATTCGTATCCGTTTAACAATGCAAGTTTATCACTGTTATTTATGTCGGGGTCGTCAGCGATATCGTCACTGGCCCTAGCGAATGCATAAAATGTGTGCACACGGCGGCGTAATGATTTCTGAATGAGAACAGATCCAACCGGGAAATTTTCATCGCGCAGGCCCTTTGATCTCGGCACCTTTTGGCTTGGAAGGTTTGTTTGGCTTTTTACTTGGAAAGACTCTTCAACCATGGATCAAGCCCCAAACAAGTTTCAACTCCATGGCTGCGATCAGGCCGACAATTATTAAGTTAAATACCCTGGCACTTATCTTTTGGGTTAAACGCATACCGAGGGCGGTGAAAATTACTACTGGTATTATCGCAAGCAAACCTTGAACAACCCGCTCTTTGTCATAAAGGCCTGCAACCGCAATACCGATCACGTGACTCGTTGAGATGGATGTAAAGAGGAGCGCAGTAGCAAAAACATAAGTCTCTTTTACGAAGCCCCAAGCGTGAGCCCACGTCGCGATAAGCGGACCCGACATACCCGTTGCACCCTGACAAATACCCGCGGCACCCGCAATTACAGGCGAAAAGATACGGGCAGCACGCCCTTCAGGTTCAATCTTGAGGTTCAACAAAACAGTCAACAGATAGAATGCAATCCAAACAGTTAGAAGGATTGTCAAAAGGCGTTCATTGAGAGTGGCGAGCACCCACGTACCCACAGCCACGCCAGTAGCAGCAAAAATAAAGGGCAGAAGTATTTGGGGTACTTGGCGCCACCGCTCCCACCAGACCCAAACAATTTGAAGGTTAGCGAATGCAACGGGAATGGTGGTAACGACAATTGCGTGTTCTACACCAAAAAAAACCGCCAGTATTGATATGCTTACAGGGGGCAGGCCGATCCCGGTTATGCCTTTCGCAAAAGAACCGACTGCGAGTGCGATGAAAATTATAACCAAAGACTCTGGTGTCACGGATTAAGCCCCTTAAACAAGCGGTTAATTAGTGTACGGCGACCGCACCGATTGAACAGGTAAACAAAAAAACCTGTCTTTTATATAAGCGAAGAGCTCCAGTCACCAAATATGGATATCAAAGGCCGCATAGATAAAAAGCGGCGCTGATTTTTAATCCAAATTTAACTCAGATTTCATTTCATCCGTTCGCCTGACATCTAGAGCATCAACAATCATATTCATTGCGGTGTTAGCCCATACAATCCCAAGAATTTCTAGTATTACTTCATTGCTATAATTTAATAGTTCCAGACTTCTGTAGTCCTCTCTAGTGAGGGTCTTTGGATCCGCAGCAGCTTTGTGCACAAAACGGAATATAGACAATTCCGGATCCGAAAATCCTTCAAAATCTCTATCTTGTATCGCTTTAACCTGTTCTTGGCTCATACCCTGAAGCCTGAGGGCATGGGAATGACCCTCGATACAATATTCTGTGTTGTGGGTGGAGCATGTAATCACGACACAAGCTTCCTTGATCCGACGCTCTAATCTGCTTGGCTCAACCACGAGTTGATGCCATGAATCAGAGGCCGCCTGGAGAAAATTTGAGTTCCAAGACAACAAGCGAAAGATATGCGAAGGGCGGGCGTATGCTTTTTGAAATGCCTC